>CAUJJW010000063.1 GCA_963205105.1 Verrucomicrobiota bacterium
TTGGTCCTCGCCGCTCGCCGACTCGCTCCGCGCCCACGCGGAGTTTGTGGAACGTGAGCTACCCTTCACCGCGAAGCTTCGCATCGCCGAGGCGCGAAGGCTCGGGAGTTCCCAATCCCCCTCCGGCTTCGCGCCCGACGACTACCAGGTGGTTCAGGGAGTGATTGATCTCGCGCTGATTCTGCCCGACGAGATTTGGATCGTGGACTTCAAGACCGATCGCGTTTCCCCCGACACCCTTGCCCAGCGAGCGGAAGAATACGGCCCTCAACTCCGTCTCTACGCCCATGCCCTGACGGAAGTCTATCGCCGGCCCGTGACCCAGCGGTGGCTGTATTTCTTCGCCACCCGCGACCTGGTGCCGATTGCCGCGGCTTAAACCACCCGCCCCATCGCTCCGGCCAAATCCTCACTGGTCCACGCTTCACCGGTCGATTCCAGAGCGTCCGCCACCGCGCCGTGCCGCCAGACCGCGTAGCGAACCGCAACCCCCGGCTCCTTCAGCCACCCCGGTTGCGCCAACAGGCCACCCAGATAGCCGGCAAGCACGTCCCCGGTGCCGCCTTGGGCCAGTCCGGGGTTGCCCGACGAATTGACCCAAACGCCCTGGCCCGCAGCCCCAACCAGGGTGTGCCGTCCTTTCAGCACCACCCAAAGATCCGTGCCCGACCACCGCTCCAGCAGCCCCGCCATCGCCGCCATCCGATCCTGTTGCACCTCGGCTCCGGTCATACCGTGGATCACACGTCCATCGGCCGAAGGAATGTCGCCTGCCGGTGCGTTCCCGGTTGGATCACCCGAAGCCCCCACCCCGCAACCACCGAGCATCCGCGCCGCCTCCCCCGGATGCGGGGTAATCACCCGGAGGCCCGCACAGGCACCCACCGTCGGCAACCAGCCCAAGGCACTCGCGTCCACCACCACCGGACAGAGCGCTTCCTTCCACACCCGCTCCATCTCGCTCCGCCAGGTCGGGGAAAGTGCGGACCATGCCAGCCCGGGACCCACCACCACCGCCGTGATCCCCGGCCCATCCCAGTTCTCCCCCGCCCAAGGCCGAACCATCGGCGATTGCAACGCAGCGGCCACCGGCAGATAGCACCGCTCCTCGGTGATCACCGACACCAACCCGGGTCGGGACCTCAACGCCCCACGCGCCGCCAACACTGCCGCGCCATGGTATCCCTGCGACCCCGCCACCACGGCAACGTGCCCAAAAGTCCCTTTGTGGCCACGTTCAGGACGACGCGGAGGGTAAGCCAAAAAATCCGCTGACACGGTCCACCAGCAGGTCGAGGGAACATCCTCGGGAATAAGGCCAATGTCGGACGCCAGTTCCAGCCGGCCCACGTAATGCGCCGCTTCATCCAACACCAACCCGCGCTTGACGGCACCCAAGGTCACGGTACGAGCCGCCATCACCACGGCCCCCAGCGGCTCACCGGTGTCCGCGTCCAACCCCGACGGCACATCCACCGCCAACACCGGAACACCGGAGCGGTTCAGGTCCGTCACCAGCGCAGCCCACGGCCCGTCGAGCGGCCGGTTCAATCCGATGCCAAACAACCCGTCCACGATCAGAGCATCGCCTCGTCCCCCATAGCAGCCCAACCAAGCCTGAGCCTCGGCGAAGGAAGGAAGATCGCCAAGCCTCAGGCAGGTTACCTCGCGCCCTTCGAGATGGCCTGCGGCCACCTCGGCGTCATCGCCGTTGTGACCTCGGCCGGCCAACACCAGCACCGGAGCCCCCACCCGGGTCATGCGAAGCGCGGTCTCCGCCACCGCCCGCCCGGCTCGTTGAATCACCGACGCCGGTGTGACACCGGTCGCCCAGGTGCGCCGCTCGCGATCCCGCATCTGCGCCACACTGACGATAGGTTCAGGCATTCAGTTCTTCCCATCAGGCGCCGTACAGTCGGCCGACCGCCTCGCCGTAGCCATTGTACTTCTTGGTCTTCACCCGATCCCCGGTGTCGATCATGCGTTCGGTCGCCTGCGACCAGCGCGGATGAGGAACTCCGGGATCCACGTTGCTTTCGAACGGATATTCCCTCGCCTGGAGGGTCTCCCAAAACGTCTTGGGTTGTTCCGCTACAAACTCGATCTTCACGATGCTTTTCGGGCTCTTGTAGCCGTACTTCCACGGCACCACCAAACGCAAGGGCGCCCCGAACTGCTTGGCCAGCGGTTTCCCATAAACGCCGGTCGCCATCCACGTCAGCGGATGCATGGCCTCGTCGATGCGCAAACCCTCAAAATACGGCCACGGATACTCCGGGTTGTCTCCAATGCCCGGCATCTGCTCCGGTTTCGATGCCGTGATGAACCGCACAAATTTCGCCTCAGCTTTGGGCTTCACCAAGTCCGCCACCTTGGAGAAAGGAAAACCCGTCCACGGCACCACCATGGCCCAAGCCTCCACACAGCGAAACCGGTACACCCGCTCCTCCAGGGGCATCGATGACACCCAATCCAACGCGTCCACCGTCATCGGCCTTTCCACCAAACCACCGATCTCGATCTTCCAGGGCGTCGTTTGAAACTTGCTCACGTGACGATGCACGTCCTTGCGCAGGGTGAACTCGTAGAAATTGTTGTACGTCGATGCCACCTTCTCGTCGGTCAACGCCCCGGCGGGGTTGAAGTCCTTGCTGCGCGGAAAGGGATAACCCTTGGCGTAGGGATCAGCTTCGGCAGCCGAAGCGGGCCATCGACTGGCTGCCCAGCCCACCCCGGCGAGTCCGAGTTGCTGCACGAAACGTCGCCGATTGACGAAGGCCGTTTCCGGCGTGACGGCCTTGTCCGGCAGCCAACCGTCGGGTCGAACAATCACGTTGGGCATGTCGCTGAGCATGGCGGACGTTGCTGCACCAGCAATTCAGATTTTTCGGCACCTTCGGATCACCGGCTAAACTGCACAGGATTACAGACCTGCCAAGTTACTGAATACAATACCTTTACAAGCCCGTTCTCGAGCCACCCACCAGAAATCGACGGTCTCCGGTTGGATGAATCCTGAGGCCCGTGCAGGTCGGCAAGAGTGCGCGGCTCCATGTTCCGGAGCCAACCGCTGCGGATGAGCGCTCTCACCTTCCAGGCGCGAACTCCTTCGCGATCGCGTTGAGGAAGAGTCGGCGCAACGCATCGTAGCCGCGGTCATTCGGGTCTTCGACGTTCTCGAGATACCAGTGGTGCGGGTCTGCCCGATCGTAGTGTGGCAGCCAAAACTGCGTGCAATAGATGCCGTGTCCCAGAAACGGGCGGTGGATATCGACCACGGTCACATTTGCCCGAGGCTGGGCCACAGCATGGATCACCTGGTTGTACGCCGCGTGAAGCCGCAGTCCATCGGGCCATCGCGGAAGAAGGACCGGTCTCAAGTCGCCCGTGCCGTCGCTAGGATCGTAGATGTTGGCGATGAAAATCCGACAGCCCCCGGGAAAGGAGTCCTCCACTCGGTTGAGTATCCTCTCCAAACGGGCTTCGAAGTTTTGGACCCAGGTCTGAGCCTGATCCCAGGTCGCACCAAACATGGAGCCCTCGACCGGCGGCGTCTGACCGTAATTGTGAATCAGGTCGTTCCCGCCCGTGGTCATGACCACCAGCCCAAAAGTGTTGGTGGGTTGCCGTGCCAATCGGGGCAACTGCGCCTTCTCGTGCTGAAGCGAGGTGCTGCCCGAAATGGACAGATTCGTGGACCGAAGGCGGGGCAGCACCGACGTCAGGGCAATGCCGCGCAGTTCAGGAAACTCCCCCGGCGGGTTTCGGATCAATCGATCAAAATAAGAGCGTCCAGGACTGGCTCCAAAACCCGCCGTGATGCTGTCGCCCATGCCCACCAAGAAAACCTCTCCTTCGGTCCACGCCGCAGCGAACGCTTCACGCGACACATCGATCCGCACCGGCCCGGCACCCACGGGGCGACGCAGCCAAAAGTGCCAGCCTGCCGCACTCCCCCCCAAGCCCAGGACGAGAAGCACGACCACCATCACCAACCACCGCACGCGGTGCCGCGGGCTCATGCGCTTGAAGTTCCCCTCCTTCCACTCCGGCGTCCACCGCAGGCTTTTCGGCGATAGAAGGCCCGTCGATAGGGGGACAGACAACAGGTATGTCGTCCCCTGGGGGACAGGGATTCTATGACGTCCCGATCCGCCACCACGGGACAGAGACACTGCCCATGTCCAACCACGCCGATACGGGGACAGGCAACATGAATGCTCGGACCACCCACTAAGTGACAGAGATCCAGTTGGGCATCGGAGCTACTGGGTGACCGAGATTCTACAACTCCCCTATTGGGGGACAGGGATTCGATGACTACCGGGATTCGATGACTACCTCACAGGGGGACAGGCAACGGGTTTGGCCCCGTCCTGCCACCAGGGGACGGAGACTCAGCGCTGGCCCGAGACATAGCGCAGGCCCGATTCCGCTGGGGGACAGGTATTATGCAGAGATTTCCTGTAAGGTATCGGCACGATTCTGCGTTCACCGGTCATGAGGCGTTCGCGATGGCTGGCTCCACCGGATCAATCCACCGGCGTGTATCACTGTCATTCCCGGATCGTGGACCGGCGTTTCATCCTGAAGGAGGCCGAAAGAAACCTCTTTCGATCCCTGATGCTCGAACTGGCTGAGTTCTGCCAGGTCCGAATCCTCACTTACTGCATCATGTCGAATCACTTTCACATCCTGGTGGAAGTTCCCAAGCCGCCCGAGCAGCTCCCGAATGCCGAAGAAACCTTCGAGGCACTGAGCCGACTGAGCAGCCCGCAGGGCATTGGTGTTTTGCGCCAACAACTTGAGATCATTCGTCAGTCTCAGGACCCTGAGGCCGAGAGCCGCTGGCTTGCCCAGTTTCATGCGCGCCGTTGGAACCTCTCCAAGTTCATGCAGGCTCTGAAGCAACGCTTCAGCGCGAGCTACAATCGCAAAGCCAAACGCAAGGGAACGCTCTGGGAGGATCGCTTCAAGAGCGTTCTGGTCGAAGGGGACGGCCACGCCCTGGTCACCATGGCCGCCTACATCGATCTGAACCCCGTGCGCGCCAGGATCGTTAAAGACCCGAAGTGCTATCGCTGGTCGGGTTACGGAGAGGCGGCGTCGGGCTCGGAATCAGCCAAGGCCGGACTGCAGCGGGTTGTCCGCGCCCTCCTGCGGGGCGAACCAGCCACTGCCACGCAAAGCCTTGAAGTGTATCGACAACACCTGTTCGTGGAAGGCAGCGAGGAAGGCGAGGCCATCTCCGAGGATGGTGGAACCGTGCGCGGATGCCTGAGCCGCAATGCGGTGCTTCGCGTGCTGGCGGAGCGGGGCAAACTCGCGACCCGCGACTACCTGAGATGTCGAGTCCGGTACTTCTGCGACGGCGCCGTGTTCGGGAGTCGAAGGTACGTGGAGAACATCTTCCAAAAGTGTCGCGAGCGCTTCGGGCCCCACCGAAGAACAGGCGCTCGCCCGATGCGGGGCATGGCCGAGCCAGGGCTGTTCACAGTCCGAGCTCTGCGGATCAACGTGTTCCGTTGAACCCTTGGAGGCTGAACCGATCCAGGGCCTCATCCAGCCCGGATGTTTCACATCTCTTCTGCTGCGACGTACTGCGAGCCCGACTGGCGACGAACGTGTATGAAATTCCCGGGTTAGCGCTCTCACCTTCCAGGCGCGAACTCCTTCCCGATCGCCTGACCCGACCGCGCTCAGCGGTTGCCGCCTGCGAGCATGCGTCGGCGCTGTCGGAGGGACATCGCCGCAACTCCCATGGCCACCGGCATCACCAACCAGGTGGATGCCTCGGGAATCAGGTTCGTCACCCGAAGCGACACGTCGTCAACGCCCAGGTTGAAGAAGAGCACGTTGTCGACCTCGGCGAAACGCAAGCGAAGGGTCTCCCCAGGGTAGGCCTGGAACAGGGAGGTGAGATCGGTTTGGATCGTGGTGTAATCGGAGAACAGCAGATCCCCGGGTTGGGTTTGGTACACGTTCAGCAACACATCCGACGCCGCGGTGCTGAAAGGGTCCGCGGAGGTTAGCATGACGTCCACGCGAGCCTGCTGATTGAGGTCGAGGCCGCTAAACTCCAGCGTGCTCGGCGTGTGGAAGTCGTCCCCGCCATTGTTGATCAGCAGGGAGAACTCAAGGACTGCTGCGGAGACGGGCGTGGGCACCAGGAAATCCTGGTAGAGCACGTGGCTGCCCGGACCCAAGGCATCGGTCATCGCTGCAGCCAGACCTTCGGGCGGTGTCGGCAGTGGGAAACCGTTCACGGGGCTGAGCGTGCCGGTCTGGAGGTGAAACGAGCCATCGCTGCCGATGGAGTCGTCCCGGGTCCAGCCAGCAAAACCGGTCTCGAATCCACCGTTGATGAGCAGGTCAGCCCGCGTCGTCAAAGAAGTCGCACCGGCCAGACCGAGGATCGCGAGGAGTTGGAGCCACCGGAAACTTGGATGGGTGTTCATGGAATGAAGGGATGAGTGAAGTGGGTGGAGGAACTCAGGGAACAGCGGTGATGCGGTAGATGGATCCATCCGAAAGCGAAACGACGTAGAGATTGCCGTCAGGCCCCTGCCGGATATCGGGCGTAATCCCAAATCCCCTGCCGATGACCAGGGTTTCGCTTTCGGTGCCTTCGAATTTCTGAGTGCGGAACAAATTGTCGGCCACTCGATCAGCCAGGCGTGGATCCGCACTGACGTCGACACTGAGACGATTCGCCGTCATTCGAAACCGGTAGAGACTCCCGCCATTGGCTCCCACTTGTTGGAAGCTGCGAGCCGAGCCGACCCAAAGGGTTCCTTCATGGGCTTCACCCAGGGCATCCCCATCAATGAACTCTGCACCCGATGGACCGACTTCATAACGCCAGCTGAAATCGGGGTCCACGTAGGCGGCGCCCGGGAAACTGACCATTCGGCTGATGGCAAACGAAGGCGCGTACCCGATCCGTGTGGGCGGAAAGCGGACCTGTTGGAGCGCCCGGCCGAACTGGGTGGCTTCAATGGTCTTGAACTGGGCGATCCGGCTGATCGGGCCCGCGAACTGGACCCATCCGCCGTTCATGCCCGGAATGACACGGTTCAACTCGCTGAAGGAATCATCGCCGTTCTCGGTTTCCCACAGCATTCCGGAGTAGGGGTCAAAGGCCATCCCGAATCCGTTGCGATGCCCATAGGAAAAAATCCTTTGGACATTCGCACCCACCTGGCCACCCAAGGCGGCTCCCGCGGCAAAGAAGGGATTGTCCGCCGGACTGGTGCCGTCGAGGTTCAAGCGAAGAATCACACCGGACAGGTGAGCGTTGTCGGGTTCGGGTCCCCCGAACGTGTCGTCGATCTGCGGCGCCGTCAGGAAAGGCCCGTTCGCCAAATTCTGAAGCCAGCCGCGTCGGCCAAGATCGCCGACGAACACATACAGTTTTTCGTCGGGCCCGATCCGGATCACCCCGCCATTGTGGTTCCCCTGGGCGTTGGCGTTGGCCGTGCCAGGATGACCCGGGGTGACGACGTTGTCCGTTTGCAGGGCGCGAAGTCGGATCAGGTTCTGCGCAAACACGAGTGACGTTCCGTTCCAGACAAAGCGATCGACCCGGTTCCCCAGCAGCGCGACCTCGGTCACCGCCGAGGTGTCGACGCCCGTGCTGCTCTCCGTCCAATACACAAAGACGTCGGGCACCGCCGGGAAGTCGGGCCCCAACGCCATGCTCAATAGGCCACGTTCCGAATTCGAATTGACCGCCAGGTCCAGCACGGGCGTGGGCTGCACAACCCCACCCACCACCCGCCGGACCAACCCGGTCGCCTTCTCCAACACCAGAAGGTCGTTTTCCCCCAGAAAAACCACGCCAATGGGTTGCGAAAGCCCGCTCACATAGGACGCCACCACCAGCGAGGAATCCAACATCTGCACGGGAACAGTGTCCGCCCCCGCTTTCGCGCTGCCGAAAAGAAGTCCGATCGTCACCACCGCCGCGCCAACGGCCATCCTCAACCACTCGACCAGCAGGCTGCCGAATCCCGCGTCATCACCACGTCTGGAAATTGGATTGTGCAAGATTCGTTATTCCTATTCGTCTAATCAAAACTCCTTATCCCTGGTAATCGTGTCAATCCTGCACGCGAACTCTTTCCCTCCCGAGGCGACAACCAGTCGCCCCCACGGACGACGTCCACTTCCCGCAAGGCAGCTTCTTAATCGCAACTTAATCCCCCTCGGAGCACGGTGTGCGCGTACCGCCGGGCTTCGAAAAGCATCCGCCCCCGCGGACGTAGCTCCCTGCATGAGACTGCTCATTGTCGAAGACGAACCCCGGCTTCTGCGGAATCTCGCCAAAGCATTCCGCGAGGAGGGTTACGCCGTGGACACCGCCGAGACCGGCGATGATGGACTCTACAAAGCCGAGAACTTCGGCTACGACGCCATCGTCCTCGACATCATGCTGCCCGGCGTCGACGGCTGGGAAATCCTCGCCCGCCTGCGCACGACCCAGCGGACCCCGGTCCTGCTGCTCACCGCGCGGGACGCCACCCACGATCGCGTTCGGGGTCTCGACAACGGCGCCGACGATTACCTCATCAAGCCCTTCGATCTGCAGGAACTGCTCGCCCGGCTCCGCGCCCTGATCCGTCGCGCCGCTGGTCAACCTCGCGCGGACCTCACCATCCGCGACGTGGTGATCGATACCCGTTCCCGGACTGTCACGCGTTCGGGTCAACCGGTCGCGCTGACTGCTCGCGAATACGCCATCCTCGAGTACCTCGCGTTGCATCGCGGCTCGGTGGTGAGCCGCTCCGCTCTTTACGAACACCTCTTCGACGAGACCGACGACACCCTGTCCAACCTGGTCGATGTGCACATCTTCAGCATTCGCAAGAAGCTGGGCGCCGACCTGGTCATGACCAGGCGGGGTCAGGGTTACTGCATCGAGATGTGAACGCGCCCCTGTTCATCAAGTCGATCCGGGTGCGACTGCTGCTCTGGCTGGCGTTCTTGCTGGCGTGCGTGTTGACCGGTTTTGGCGTGACCGCCTACCAACTCCATCGGATCAACCGGTTCGAATCGATCGACGAAGAGCTCGAATCGCGGGTGGCCGCGCTCACCCAGGAACTGCGCCCCAGGATGGGGCCCGGCCGCTTCCGCGGACCGCCCCCGATGGACGGGTCGCTCGACGGACTTCTGGACGGCCCGCCGGACAAGCCGCCGGAACGCCCTGGCGATCGTTCGCCGGAAAGAGGCTTCGACGCGCCTCCCAACCATCCCGGCGAGCGGCGACTTCAGCGCTTCATGGCACCCCCCAAGGGGTTCCTCGACAACCGGCTTGAAGGCCGTGACTTCACCCTTTCCCCTGCCACTCTCAGCCTGTTCGAGGACGCCAGCCCAGACGGTTTCTACTTCGTCATCTGGTCGCGCTCGGGATCGTCGTTCCGACGTTCCACCAACGCACCGCCCGAGTCCCTGCTCTCGCTTCCGGCTGAAGCCGATTCCAAGGTGCAGACCCGCACGCGCGACGGTTTCCGGGAAGCCTTCGAGTTGAACTCGATCGGCGAATGCATCCTCACCGGCCGCCGCATCGCCGCCGACCTCGCCGGACTGCGAAACTTCGCATGGTGGTTGGTCGCCGCGGGCTTCGCCGTGCTCACCCTGGGTTGCGGCGGTGGCTGGATCCTTACCACCCGGGCCATTCGCCCCATCGAAGACATCGGAGCCGCCGCCCGCCGCATCGCCGACGGCAACCTCTCCGAACGCATCAACGTCGCCGATACCGACAACGAACTCGGGAGGCTCGCCGGGGTGCTCAATTCCACCTTCTCCCGACTCGAAGCCGCGTTCGCCCAGCAAAAGCAGTTCACCGCCGACGCCTCCCACGAACTGCGCACCCCCATCGCGGTCATCATCGCCGAAGCACAGACCACCCTGGCCCGCGAACGGTCCGCCGCCGATTACCGTGAAACGGTCGAAACCTGCCTCGACGCCGCCCAACAGATGCGGCGCCTCACCCAGTCGCTGCTCGAACTCGCCCGCTTCGACGCCGGACAGGAGCGACTCGAATGCACACGCTTCGACCTCTCGGAACGCCTTCAAGCCTGCCTTCACCTCGTCCGTCCGCTGGCCCAACCCCGCGGGATCACCCTGGAAGCTGACCTCGGTTCAATCGAAGCCCATGGTGACCCCGACCGACTCTGCCAAGTCTTCACCAACCTCCTGACCAACGCGGTGCACTACAACCGCGACCACGGCAGCGTCCGCGTCGTCGCCTCCACCGAACCTGAAGCCGTGGTCGTTTCGGTGACCGACACCGGCCAAGGCATCGCGCCCGAAGATCTCCCGCACCTGTTCGAGCGATTCTACCGCGGCGACAAGGCCCGCCGGTCGGCCTCCGGACAGAGTGGATTAGGTTTGGCCATCGCCAAAGCCATCGTGGATGCCCACCGCGGCAGCCTGGAAGCGGTCAGCAAACCCGGCTCGGGAAGCACGTTTACCGTGCGTATCCCATTCGGATGCAACAATTCACAGGTTGTGACAGTTTCATGACACACATTCCGCCCACGACGTTAAGCTTTTCTCATGCTGCGCGGGCTGACGGTCCTTCATCAACGCAAGGGCTCGGGGTTCCCGGGGGCCTTGCCCTCGGTTCCCAAGAGCTCAGGTCCCACCCTCATTCTGGACACCTGCCAGCGCTGGATTTGCGTGCTGCGTACGCAAGAACCGATCGCGTCCACCCCGGGCGTGGACCAGTTCAGTGGCGAAGATGCCTACCGATTCCTGCTCCGGGTGACGACCGGGCTTGAAAGCCGGCTCCAGGGCGAAACCAACATCTTCGGCCAGGTCAAACAGGCCTGGGCACCCCACGGCACCCACTTCCCCTGGCTCCAACGCCTCTTCGAAGACACCAAGGAAATCCGCGCCCAACACCTGGCAGACGTGGGTGGCCCGTCCTACGGCCGGCTGGTCCGACGCCTGCTCCATCCCGTTTCCGCGCCGCAGGGTCGCCACCTGCTGCTGGTCGGGGCCGGCGAACTCGCCCAGGCCGTCGCCCCTTGGCTCACCGGATTTCACCTGCACGTCCTGAATCGGGATGCGACCCGGGCTGCAACCCTCGCTCAATCCCTTCGCCAACACGGTCACCATCACCTGCCCATCACCGTCGTCGACCCCTCCGACGCCGACGCCGCGTGGCAAAAAGCTCACGCCGTGGTGTTGTGCATTCCATTCGACGCCGATCAAGACCGCCGTCGCATCGCCCGGCTTCAGCAACGATCCGGCGACGCCCCGCACCCGTTGGTCATCCATCTGGGCGGTGCGCATTCCCAGGCCGGGCCGTGGAGCCAGGTCCCCGGCTTTCACTCGCTCGACGATGTGTTCCTGCTCCACCAACAGGAGTCCGGCGCCCGACGTTCGCAGCTCCGACGGGCCGACCATGCGTGCCAGGAACGAGCCCGATTGCGCGCCCTGGGACCGTCCCTGAGCATCTCCCACGGATGGGAAGACCTTGCCTCGTTCGCCGCCTGGGAAACTGAAATCGCCGACGGGCATGACACCGAGTCGGAAACGCAGTACACCGACTTCGTCACCACCGACCTGGCCCTGACCTGACGCCCATCCCCCCATGGCCCCATGACCCAACCCCGCACCCCTGGAAGCCCGCTCCGCCTCGGCACCCGACGATCCCTTCTTGCGCAAGCCCAAAGCTCCTGGGTCGCCCGTCAGCTCGAAGCCCTTCACTCAGGGCTCCGCGTGGAACTGGTCGGCATCGAAACGCGCGGCGATCAGTGGCTCGACGTTCCCTTGTCGACCGCACCTGGCCGTGAATTTTTCGTGGCCGAACTCGACGCTGCCCTGCTCGCCGGCCAGGTCGATTTCACCGTTCATTCCTACAAGGACCTGAGTCTCGAACGCCCGCCGGAACTGGTGCTCGCCGCGGTTCCTCAGCGTGCCGACCCCCGCGATGTCGTGCTGTTCGGCCCCTCCGCCGCCCGTCGAGTCGCCGAAAGGCTTCCGCTGCGGATCGGGACGGGAGCACCTCGTCGTATCACCAACCTCGCGGATTTCCTCCCCGCGGCACTGCCTGGGGCAACCCCCCAGCCCTCGCCTGAGTTCGTGCCGATCCGAGGCAACGTCGACACCCGCCTTTCCCGGGTTCACCTCCCCGAGAGCGAAGAGCGACACCTCGATGCGGTGGTGCTTGCCATGGCGGGACTTGCCCGGCTCTGGACCTCTCCCAGCGGCAGCGCCCGCCTGACCACCCTTCTCGCCGGTGTTCGGTGGATGATCCTTCCCCTTTCCGAATGCCCCACCGCCCCGGCTCAGGGTGCGCTCGCCATCGAATGCCGGGCTGAGGACGCCGACATGCGCCGCTACCTCGCCGCCATGCATGACCCAGCCACCGCCCGGCACGTCGACCGCGAACGCCGCGTGCTCGCTGAGTGGGGAGGCGGTTGCCATCAGGCTTTGGGCGCCACCTCCATCTCCGTCACCGGCAAGGGCTCCGTCCTTCACGTTCGCGGGCGCAAACCCGATGGCGCGTTCCTGGCCGAGCAACGAGTGGACACCCACGCCCTCACCGCCACCTCCACCCCGCCGCCGCGACTCGACCACTCCCAGCCCACCGCCACTTCTCCAGCCGCGCTCTTCCTGCCCAAGGTATCGTCGGCGACGGATGGGACGTCCCTGGACGGCAAGCGCGTCTGGACCGGTGACCTCGAAGGCTGGCTCGCGCTCGCCCGCCGCGGAGTCTGGGTCGAAGGATGCGCCGAAGGCTTGGGCCTTGCGTCCTTGCGATCCCTGTTCAACGAACCCGTGCTCGGCCTGACCTCCGCCACTGCGGGCGACACCACGGTTCCGGAGTTGAACGTGACACGGGCCGGAGTGACCACCCCATGAGCCGCCCACGTTCCACTTCGAGCCGTCACCGGCGCCCGTCGTCCCAGATCGTCCTGGTGGCGCTCCAGGCATTCTGGCTCGCCTTCGTGATCGCGCTGGGAGCGTGGTGGGTCTACCTGATGCTCACCCAAGCCGGGAAAATCGCCGGACTCGAAGAGCAACTGGGCGTCGCCAGCGCCACCACCGAAGGCCAATGGATCCGAACCCAACGCATGTTGCTCTGGGAAGGGTCCACCTTCTTCGCCGCACTGCTGCTCAGCATCGCCCTCATCGGGCATTTGTACTGGCGCGATTCCCGACGCGCGCGCTCCCTGCAGGCCTTCTTCGCTTCCGTCACCCACGAGTTGCGCACCCCGCTCGCCAGTATCCGGCTCCAGGCCGAGTCCCTCGCCGATCTTGATCATCAGGACCCCCATGTCCGCACCCTGCTGGAGCGTTTGCTCGACGACACCACCCGCCTGGAAACCCAGGTCGACCGTGCCCTCGAGCTGGCCCGTGTCGAAGGTGGCGGTCCGGTTCTGACCCAGCCGCTGGATCTGGCCCCGACCGTGGCCCAAATCCTGCGCACCTGGCGGCCGCCGTTGCAGCGCGCGGTTCAACCCCAGAACGCCGTCCGCGACGCACGCGTGCTGGCCGATCCCGCCGCCCTCCAGGTCATCCTGCGCAACCTGCTCGACAACTGTGTCTGGCATGCCGAAGGCGATCCGCTCCGCATCGACATCAGCTGTCGGAACGCCCCGGGCGAAGTCGTGCTCGGCGTTCGCGATCACGGCCGCCGTCCGGAAGCCGTTGTCGCCTCCCCTGGAACACTCTTTCAAAAAGGCCCCCAATCGAGGGGCGCCGGTGTCGGGCTGTACCTGGTGCGGGTCCTCATGCAACGCATGGGCGGCCGTGCCTCCTTCCAGCACGTTCACGCCCCGCATCACGCTTCGGGGTTCCAGGTGGATCTGCACTTCCAGGAGGCTCCGCGCCATGGATGACCGCGCCGCCCCACGCCTGCTGGTTGTCGAGGATGAACCCAACATCGGCGCCACACTCGCCGAACGCCTGACCCGTGAAGGGTATTCCGTCGCCTGGGCCAAATCCGTCCGCGAAGCACGCAACGAAATCGCCCTAGCTCCCTTCGACCTCGCCCTGCTCGACGTCGGCCTGCCCGATGGCTCGGGCTTTGAACTGGCCGAGATCATCCGCAATGCCCACCCCGGCACCGCCCTCGTGTTCCTCACCGCCTTCGGTGACCCCGAATCCCGCGTGCAAGGCCTCGAACTCGGCGCCGAGGATTACGTGGTCAAACCGTTTCACTTCAAGGAACTCGTTCTCCGCCTGGAAAACGGCCTCAAACGCGCCCGCTACGTCCATCGCCACCGCGGCGATGACCGCGTCACCATCGGACGAGCCGTGATCCAGTTCTCCAGCCTGGAAGCCACCGTCGACGGCCAGACGTCTTCCATCTCCCCCCGCGAAGGTGCCCTGCTCCGCTTCCTCCTGGATCACCCCAACAAGGTCGTGAGCCGGGACGAAATTCTCGACGCCGTCTGGTCCCGCGACGAGTACCCCACCCCCCGAACCGTCGACAATTTCATCGTCCGCCTCCGGCGCTTGGTCGAAACCGATCCGGAGAATCCCACCGTCATCCGCCGAGTCTGGGGCGTGGGCTATCAACTGACTCTTCCCGATCCCACCCCATGAACCCCACCCCCGCCGAACCCGGCCTCGCGCCCCAGGAACGGTCCAAGCCTGAGCCCTGGCGCCCCAACACCCCGGCCGCCCCATCCTTCGCTCCTGTGAATCGGTTCACCGCCGCCCTCCACCGCCGCAACGAGAAACGGCCCCCGGTCTGGTTCATGCGCCAGGCCGGCCGCTACCACGCCCACTACCAGGCGCTGCGCCAAAAACACTCCTTCGTCGACCTCTGCAAACAACCCGAGCTCGCCTGCGAAACCGCCCTCGGCCCCGTTCAGGAGTTCGACTTCGACGCTGCCATCCTGTTCTCCGACCTGCTTTTCCCACTCGAGTCACTGGGCATGCCTCTTGAGTACAATCCCGGCCCCAGCCTCGCCTGGCACCTGCACGAACCCGCCGACCTCGCCCGCCTGTCGACCCGCTCCGATCTTGCCCCAACCCTGGAATTCCAGGGGACCGCCCTCCGCCTCCTGCGCCAGGCCCTGCCCGCGTCCAAGGGCGTCCTGGGGTTTGTCGGCGGCCCGCTCACGCTCTTCGTCTACGCGGTGGAAGGTTCCCATGTCGGCCACCTGGGTTCCACCGTCGCCGGCCTGTCCGACGGCCGGTATGAGGGCTTTCTGGACCTCCTCATCCCGCTGCTCGCTCACAACATGGCGGATCAGTTCCGTGCCGGCGCCAGCACCATCGCCGTGCTCGATACCAGCGCAGGATCGCTCCCGCCCGGAACGTTTCAGACGCACGTGGTGCCCGCTCTGGACCGGTTGTTCCGCGCCTTCCACGAGCTCTGTCCCGGCGCTCCCATCACCTACTATTCCAAGCAAACCGGCCCCGAACACTGGAACGCGCTGCGCGGACTGCCGATCGCCTGCCTCGGCGTCGATTGGAATCACCCCATTGACCAGGTGCTTCGGGGGTTCTCCGACCGCTGGGCCATCCAGGGCAACATCGACCCTCACTGGCTTCTCCAACCCACCGACGCCCTGGAGCACCAGCTTCGTCCCGTCTTCGAAACCGTTCGCAAACTGCCGCCCAACTGCCGTCGCGGTTGGGTCTGCGGACTCGGCCATGGGGTCCTCCCCGGCACCCCCGAGTCCAACGTCCGCCGCTTCCTCGAACTTCAACACGAATTCTTCGGAGAAACTCCGTGAACACGCTCGCCCCTGCCCCCGCTCTTGCCCCGGCGCCCGCCGCCGCCCTCAGCGCGGCCGCCCCGTCGGACTTGATCGCCAAGTACAACGTCCCCGGACCGCGCTACACCAGCTACCCCACCGTCCCGTTCTGGGAAACCAACCCCACCCAGGACCAGTGGTCGGACAGCCTCCTTCATGCCTTGCGCGCCGAACGCCCACGCCAAACCGGCGCCGCCCTCTACGTCCACATCCCGTTCTGCAAGTCGCTCTGCACGTACTGCGGCTGCAACACCCGCATCGCCCGCAACGCCTCCACCGCCATACCCTACGTCGACTCCGTTCTGAAGGAATGGAGCCTCTACCGCGCGCGGCTCGCCGACGCCGGCCCGTTCCCGCTCGCCGAACTCCATTTCGGCGGCGGAACACCCACCTTCCTGGAACCTGAAGAACTCGAACGCCTGATCACCGGCATCGTCTCCCCCACCGAACGGGTTGCCGGTTTCGAATTCTCCATCGAGGCCGATCCCCGGGTCACCACCCAGGCCCACCTCGAAACCCTCGCCCGCCTTCGGTTCACCCGCCTCAGCCTCGGTATCCAGGACTTCGATCCCACGGTCCAAAACACCGTGAATCGCGTCCAGGACGAGGCCCTCGTGCGGCAGGTCACCGAACAGGCCCGCGCCGCCGGCTTTAAAAACGTCAATTACGACCTCATTTACGGGCTGCCCTTCCAAACCGAGACCAGCATCCGCAACACCGTCAGCGCCGTCGCCCGTCTCCGCCCCGATCGCATCGCCTTCTACGCCTACGCCCACGTTCCCTGGATCAAGCCGTGGCAACGCAACTTCACCGAAAACGACCTGCCCGCCGGTGACCAAAAGCGCCGCCTGTATGAGCTCGGCCGGTCGCTGCTTGAGGAGGCCGGGTATCGCGAGGTCGGCATGGACCATTTCGCACTGGAATCGGACTCACTCTGGACCGCGGTCCGGGAAGGGACGTTGCATCGGAATTTCATGGGCTACACCTCGCGCCCCGTCTTTCCCCTCATCGGTCTGGGCGTGTCGGCGATCGGTGATTCCTGGAATATTTTCGCCCAAAACGAAAAGAGCATTGAATCGTACACCCGCCGGCTGGATCGGGACGAACTCCCCATTTTCCGGGGTCATGTGCTGACGGAGGAGGACCTCGTCCTGCGCCGCCACATCCTGGACCTGATGACCCGCCTCGAGACGCGCTGGGATGAGCCCGGCCGGCACGTGCCCTTCCTGGAGGAGGTCGCCGCACGACTCGCCGAGCCTGAGCGTGATGGACTGGTGCGCCTGGTTCCCCACGGGTGCGAAGTCACCGAAGCGGGCCGCGCCTTTCTGCGCAACCTTTGCATGGCGCTGGACGCCCGGCTCACCCGCAAGGCCCCCCAAACCCGCCTCTTCAGTCAGACCATTTAGCCCCCACCCAGCCATGAATACCGTCGCCATCCTCGGAGCCGGTGTCACCGGCCTCGTCGCCGCCTATCGACTCCAACGCCTCGGAGTCCCCACCACCGTGTACGAGGCGGCCGATCGTCCCGGCGGCGTCGTTCAAACCTTCCAACGCGATGGCTACCTCGCCGAGGCCGGCCCCAACACACTGCTCGAAACCTCCCCCCGCATCCGCCAGTTGCTTATCGATCTGAACCTCGACGACGAGATCCTCCCGTCGGACCCCGACGCCACCAAGCGCTACCTCGTCCGCGACGGCCATCCCAGCCCTCTCCCCGACACTCTCCCCGGCTGGCTCAAAACCGACCTGTTTTCCCTGACCGCCAAACTGCGGGTTCTCGGGGACCTGGTTCAACCCCGTTGCGCTCCGGACTACGAGGAGGACCTCGCCCAATTCGTCGTCCGCCGCCTCGGCCGTGAATTCCTCGATCGCGCCATCAACCCCTTCGTGGCGGGTGTCTACGCCGGTGACCCGCAGCAACTCTCCGTGCGCGAAGCCTTTCCCCGCCTGCACGCGGTCGAACAAAAGTACGGCTCCCTGCTCCTCGGCCAGATGCTCGGGGCCCGGGAACGCCGCCGCCGCGGCGAAGTCCCCCGTGCCAGCGCCCCCAAACTTTCGTTCCGCAATGGCCTGGGAACCCTCGGCACCACGCTTCAGCAGGCCCTCGGCGATGAGGTCGAACTCAACACTGCCGTCACCGGCGTGCGCCGCACCTCCGAAGGCTGGGAAGTCACGTCCACCTGCCAGCAACGCACCACCACCCACCGACACCGAGGTCTCCTGCTCGCCGCCCCCGCCCACCGCCTCGCCCAACTCCACTGGGAAAGCCCGGACCACAGCTCGCTCGCCTGGCTCGACAAAATCCAGTACGCCCCCGTCACCGCTCTCGTCCTCGGATTCCGCCGCGAAGACGTCTCCCATCCACTCGACGGCTTTGGAGTCCTGGTCCCGGCCGTCGAAAAACTCCCGATCCTCGGCGCCATCTTCAATTCGTCCCTCTTTCCAAACCGGGCGCCGGACGGCCACATCACCCTCACCTGCTACCTCGGCGGCACCCGTGATCCCCAGCTCGCCCTGGCGCCGTACGCCGAACAGCTGGAATCCACCCTCGGCGCCCTACGTTCCCTCCTCGGCGTCCACGGCACCCCCACCTTCATCCATCACACGGTTCACACCCGCGGCATTCCCCAGTACAACCTCGGCTTCGGCCAATTCCGTGACCGCATGCGCACCCTGGAGGAATCCAACCCGGGCCTTGTTTTCGCCGGCCATTTCCGCAACGGCATCTCGCTCAGCGATTGCGTCATCGCCGGTGATGATGCCGGTTGGAAGCTCGCCGGCATCGAACGCCCGGATTTCAACACCCCCAAGGAATGACCGCCCCCCATCCCATCTCCCCGGCTTCCATCCCGCCGGACACCGGGGTGCTGCTCATGAACCTCGGTTCACCCGACAGCCCCGCCGTTCCTGACGTCCGTCGCTACCTCCGCGAATTCCTCATGGACGGCCGGGTCCTCGATGCGCCGTGGCCCATCCGCTTCCTCATCGTCCACGGCCTGATCCTCCCCCGTCGCCCCGCGCAGTCCGCCCACGCGTACCAGTCCATCTGGACGGAACAAGGATCCCCGCTCGTCCAGGCCGGACATAAGGTCCGCGAACTCCTCCAGCAGCGCCTCTCCCGCCCGGTCGAATTGTGCATGCGCTACCAAATGCCAACCCCGGCCACCGCGCTGGATTCCCTCCAGCGCCAGGGCGTTCAACGTGTCCGTCTCGTTCCTCTGTTCCCCCACTTCGCCATGTCCAGTTTCGAGACCGCCGTCGAGAAGGTGCGTCACGAAATCCGAGCCCGGTTCCCCCAACTCCAACTGGAGATCGCCTCCCCCTATTACGCCCACCCGGCCTACCTCGACGCCCTCGTCGAATCCGCCCAACCGTTCCTTCAACAACCCTTCGACCACCTGCTCTTCAGCTTCCACGGCATCCCGGAGCGGCACCTCCGCAAATCCGATCCCACCCGGAAACATTGCCTCGCCTCACCCGACTGTTGCAGCCAGCCCAGCCCGGCCCACGCCACCTGCTACCGTCATCAGTGCTTCCAAACCGTCCGTGGGTTCATCCAGCGAACCCACCTCCCTCCCGAGAAGTATTCCATCTCGTTCCAGTCCCGACTCGGCCGCGACCCATGGCTCAAACCCTATACCGATCACGAACTGGTCAGGCTCGCTCAACAAGGCACCCGACGATTGCTCGTCCTCTGCCCTGCCTTCGTCGCCGATTGCCTCGAAACTCTCGAAGAAATCGGCATGCGCGGCCGGGAATCATTTCGGGAAGCCGGCGGAACCGAACTGACTCTCATCCCCTGCCTCAACACACACCCACGTTGGATTGAAGCCTTGCAACAACTGGTCACCGACCGCGCCTCGTCCAGCCCAGCCACCATCCCCAGGCCCGCCCAGCAAACCGCCGCCAACACCACAGGACCTTTGGCCCTGTAATGTTTCCCGACTGCCATGCAAACCCCTCAAGTCGCTGGTGCATGCTGGCTTGAATCATCCGCAACACCCGTGGCGGCACCCGGACGTCAACATTCGTTACACCAGGAGCTTCCACCGGCCCAAAGTCCGTCTTCTTCCCGACGCCTCCCAAGGTCCCGTTCACCCCAACCCGAGACGCCCAGGCGCTCCCGCCCCACCGCAACACACCTCCATGAGGCTTCTCCTTCAATGGATTGCGTCTGCTCATTTCCAACGAGCCCCGCCTGTAGGAACAACTCCTCACCACCCGGGCTCCTCCGCCGGCCTTTCCATGCCGGGTACGCCTGACTGGCACAGGCAGTGCTACCATGAAGGCGCCCTAGCCCGCGCGAACTCCAGCGATTCCAATTGAGCCATGTGCACCTGATTTTCATAGCCGCCCATCGCACTCCCCCGACCGGCCCCTCCACGTGTTGTTTTCCCGCCTCCTGATCCGGCTCGTCCTTTGGGCCTCCCTGCTCGCAACCGCCGACGCCCAAACCAACGTCCCGGCGACCCCTGGCTCCCTGGAAGTCGCCAGCGCTGTGCTCGCGCTTTCCCCGGGCGAAGCCGCCACCCAAATCCCCTGCCTCATCCGGGGAGTCGTCACTTGCAGCAATCGCCGCGCCGACCTCCTTTTCGTTCAGGACGCCACCGCCGGCCTCTACATCTACTCCCAGGAGAACCTTCCCACCCTGGGCGATGTGGTCGAAGTGCGAGGCACCAGCGCCCAGGGACTCTTCTCGCCCATCATCATGGCCGAACGAGTCACCATCGTGCGCCGAGGCGAGCTGCCCGCCGCCCGCCCCATCGCCATCGAGGAACTCTCCTCCGGACGGCATGACTCCCAATGGGTGGAGGTCCAGGGCGTCGTCATCCGCCAGTCCGTCGACTGGGGCCATCTCGTCGTCCAACTCGCCTCGGGCAGCTCCCGCCTGAGCGTCCGCATCCTGGAGTTCGATCCCCAACAACTCCCCAACTGGGTCGACGCACGCGTCAAAATCCGGGGCGTCGCCGCCACCGCGTACAACAACCGCCGCCAGTTGGTCGGTTTCCATCTGCTCACCCAATCCCCCCAGTTCCTCGAAGTCCTTCGCCCGCCCACCCCGGACGCCTTCTCCCTTCCCATCCGATCCAGCGCCAGTCTCATGGCGTATTCCCCGGAGGGCGCTTCCGAACACCGCGCCCGCCTCCAAGGCGTTGTGACCTGGGCCTGGCCAGGCCATGGATTCTACCTCCGCGATGCATCCGGCGACGTCCGTGTCATCGCCACCAACTCCAGCCCGCAACTCGGCGACATCGTCGAGGCGGTCGGCTTCGCGGCCCCCACGCTCAATCGCCCCGTTCTGTTGGAAGCGGTGTACCGGAAAATCGGGCAGACCAACACCCCCACACCACGTCGCGTGGGCGCCCGCGAAGTCTCGGAAGGCGCCGCTGACAGCGAACTCGTCGTGCTCGAGGGCATCGTGCTGAAGGTCGGGGAACGGCACAACGACCACTCCGCCCTGGTCCTGGAAGCCGATCAAAAGGTGTTCCGGGCCCGGTATCAGGATTCCTGGACCGTCCCCGAAGCCGACCGGATGGTCGGGGGCAAGGTCCAGGTCACCGGCGTCTGTGTTCAGGATTCACCCGATGCCCGCAGCTCCGATGGGTTCTCCCTCTGGCTCCGCGGACCCGAGGATTTCCGCCTCATGGAATCGTCGCCAGTGTGGCGCCAAAAACAGGCCCGCTGGCTGCTGGGAGGTTCCGGAGCCTTCGTCCTGCTCGGCGCCGCCTGGGTCGCCCTCCTCCGCCAGCGTGTGCGCGTTCAAACCCGCCAGATCCTTCAACGCGAAGCCGCCCTGGAGGAGCGGTTCCTCGATCTCTTCGAGAACGCCAATGACATCATCTACTCCCACGACCTCAACGGCGTCCTCCATTCGATCAACAAAGCCGGCCAGGAAATCCTCGGACGAACCGAGGAGGAACTTCTCGGAACCTCCATCGAATCCTTGATCGAACCCGAGGACCTTCCGATCGCCCGCCAACATCTCGCCTCCAAAATCGCCGGTGCACCCCGCACCAGTTACGAAATCCGCGTCCGCGCCAAAAACGGCCAAACCCTCGTCCTGGAGGTCAACAGCCGTCTGCTGTTCAAGGAGGGAACCCCCGCCGGCGTCCATGGCATCGCCCGAGATATCACCGATCGCAAGGAGGCCGAGGAGGCCCTCCGCTCGAGCGAACAGCAGTTGCGCCATTCCCTGGAAGAGCGCGACCGCCTCGGTCGCGACCTGCACGATGGGATCATCCAATCCATCTACGCCGCAGGCCTCACCCTCGACGACTGCACCCGCATCCTGAAACCCGAACCGGAGACCGCCGAGCGCCGGTTGAAGACAGTCACCGCCGATCTCAACCGCGTCATTCGCGATGTCCGCCAGTTCATCGGACGTCTCGAGCAGGACCCCTTGTCCGGCGCCGAGTTCAAGACCGCCCTCCAGGCCCTGGCCCTCACCGTCAACGGAAGATCCCCCTCCCACGTGGAAACCCGGATCGATGAAAACGCCGCCCAGCGCCTCCATTCCCACCAGGCCGCCCACCTCCTCCAAATCGCACGGGAAGCCCTGAGCAACAGCATCCGCCATGGCAAAGCCGGCCGGGTCGTCTTCTCACTCCAAAGCACCCGCCGCGGCTTGCAGTTCGAAATCCAGGACAACGGATGCGGCTTCGCTCCCTCCGAAACCGATCGAAAAGGCCGGGGCCTGCGCAACATCGCCGCCCGCGCCGACCGCCTCGGCGCCTGGCTTCGCATCCAGGCCAAACCTGGCGAAGGCACAACCATCTCCCTGGACCTGCCCCCTGAAGAACCCCATGCACCCGAACATCCGAGTCCTCATCGTCGATGACCATGTCATGGTCCGGCTCGGCCTCCGAACCATGCTCGATCACTTCCCAGCCATCGAAGTCGTCGGCGAAGCCGGCAACGTCGCCGAAGCCATCGAAAGCACTCTCCGCTTCCTGCCGGATATCGTGCTCCTCGACGTGCGACTCGGCGCCGAAAGCGGCCTCGCCGCCTGCCGGGAGATCCAAAAGCTTGGACGCGGCATCCGGGTCATCGTCCTCACGTCCTACTCCGACGAAACCACCATCTTCGACGCCATGGCCGCCGGTGCCGATGGCTACCTCCTGAAGGAGATTGATGGCGAAGCGCTGGTCCAGGGCATCCGGGACGTCGTCACTGGCAAGGCCGTGCTCGACCCGGCTGTGACCCGCGTTCTCGGCCGACTGGACCATCCCGGCGGGACTTCCGAACGCGGCAAACTGGACCTGCTCTCACCGCGCGAACGCTCCATCCTGGCCCTGGTCGCCGAGGGCAAGACCAACAAGGAAATCGCCGCCGTCCTGGGTCTCAGCGACAAGACGGTGAAAAACTATTTCAGTCACACCCTCGACAAGCTCGGCCTCTCCCGACGCTCCCACGCCGCCGCCTTCTACATCCGGCACCAGTTTTCTTAGTACTGCGACGTCGCTTCCCATTCCTCCACCGGCCGCTGGAATTGGTCGCTCGTCATCTCGACCTTGAATCGGGCATCGGCCGCGCTGGTGGCCTTCACCACCACCCGCCACACCACCTGCGCTTTCGGTTCCAGCGACGCCAACGCCGCCGCACTCGCCGTCAGTCCCTCGCCCTGAACTTCCGTCGGCCCGCCGCCCGACACGAATTCCTGACTCGCCGGCAGGGTGCACACCCACTTCAGGTTCGTTCCCACCGCCGACCCCTGGTTCGTCACCCGGATCTCGTACGTCACCTGGTTGCCCACTTCGATCGGATCTTCCAGGTCCACCACCTCCAACAGAATGGCCGGAATCCCTGCCACTTTCGTGAGGCACTCCGTTTCCACCGGCGGCGCACACCGCCCCTTCGCTCCCGCACGAATCGGCACCGCACTCGGTTGCCCCACCCGCAACGCGACACAAACGGTCTTCTCCGCGCCCGCTGCCAGATTCGCCATCTCCCAAACCACCGCCCCGCCCTTCACTTCCCCACCGTCGCCAATCGTACCCACCACGGCACCCTCCGGAATCGCCACCGCCACGATCGCCCCGGGTTCCATCGTGTTGCCGGTGTTCCGAACCACCACACACACCTCGATCGGCCGGCCCGCCAACACTTCCCCGGGAACCCGGCAGCTCACTTCCAACACCGGAGCCTGTACCGTCACGCGCGACTCGGCCTGCGCTTCCGCCCCCTCCGCCGAGGTCACCGTCACCCGCCCGACACAATCGCCAGCCACCATGGCCTGGGTCCGAACCCGCACACTGCGGACATCCCCCGGTTGTAGCGTTCCCACCTCGAAGGTCGCGCCCGCGCCCGGTTCCACCGCCGTGAGGCAACCCGGCAACACCTCGGTCACCCGAACCCCCGTCAATGCCGCCCCACCCGTGTTCCGCACCTCGTACACCAGTTCGAACGGCTCACACAGACTCACCGTCGGCGGTACCCGCCGCACCACTTGAACCGCTTTCAGCGGACCCAAATCCACCACCAAAAAGTTGGCGCACGCCTTGGGAGTCACACACCGGTACTTCCAACCCTTCGAAACAAACTCGAATTCGTACGCGTCGATCGGTTCCTTCCCCACCCACAACACGTCGATTAGGGTCACCGGCTTACCCTTGTTCCTCGATGACATGAACGGAAGCCGCGTCCCCGTCGGCAATTTCACCGCCACGATCGGCGCGGTCGCCGCAGCCCGTCGCAGGTCCTCCACATCCCCTTTCCAGCCCGCCTGGTCCAGAATCGAGGCCACATCCGCCTTGAGGGAGGGGTCACTGAACAGCTTCCGCAAATCCTCGGGGGTCTGTAGAGGCTTGGCAAAGCGGTGGGCCGGATTTCCCAATCTGGTGGCCCGATGCTGCTGGGCCGTAAGCGGATATGCCGTCGCCGCCAGTCCGATCACCACCCAAAGCCAGCGCGGAAAAAGCATGGAGAGCATCGAGTTCACGAAGCCCGAATATCGCCAGCGAACCTCCCACCGGCCAGCCAATTGCTGCGCCACCCTGCACCCGCCGTTTCCAAAGCGTCACCCGGTGACATTGCGGCACCGACATTGACCCGGACGCCCCCTGCCAACCAATGTCTCGCAAGTGTCGGATCGTCTCCCGTCATGAAAACCCGAACCTCGCCTCCGCACCGCTCCACCTCCCGCGCCTTCACCCTCATCGAGCTCCTGGTCGTCATCGCCATCATCGCGATCCTCGCCAGCATGCTCCTGCCCGCACTCGCCCGCTCCAAAACCAAGGCCCAGGGCATCCTCTGCCTCAACAACGGTCGCCAGATGACTCTGGCCTGGAAGTTGTACACCGACGACTTCAACGAAAAGGTCCCCCAGTCCTACGGCCCCAATGCCTGGGTCCAGGGCAACATGGATCTCAACGCCGCCAACCGCAGCAATTGGGACATCGATCAGGACCTCAAGAAAAGCCTCCTCTGGCCCTACTGCGGTGCCGCCGCCGGCATCTGGAAATGCCCCGCCGACCGCAGCACCGTCCGCGTCGCCGGAGTCCTTCGCCCCAGGGTCCGCAGCATTGCCATGAGCGGATGGTTCGATTCCACCGACGTCGCCGGCTTCGGCCCCACTGGCATGCGCATCTACAAGACCATGAACGACGTCGTCGATCCCGGCCCTTCCATGACCTGGGTCTTCATCGACGAACGCGAAGACAGCATCAACGACGGTGAAATGATCGTCGGCATGAACGGCTACCCCGACGCTCCGGCCCAGTGGAAGATCGTCGATTACCCGGCCAGTTACCACGGCGGCGCCGGCGGCCTCTCGTTCGCCGACGGCCATTCCGAAATCAAAAAGTGGCTCGACGGCCGCACCATGCCTCCCCTCAAGAAAGGTGCCGAACTCGCCCTCAACGTCGCGTCCGCCAACAACCGCGATGTGCTGTGGCTCATGGAACGGACCACCCGCAAGGTGAAGTAGGCGTTCCCAGAAACCTGCCTCCGTAGCGCCGGACGTCCCGCCTGCCGTAGAAGGGGGCGTCTCGCCCCCTGGAATCCCTGGTTCATGGTCGGTGGGCAGATCGATTTCGAACAGGGGGCTACCCTTGAACCATGCCTCCGTAGCGGCGGGCGTCCCGCCTGCCGTAGAAGGGGGCGCCTCGCCCCCTGGAATCCCTGGTTCATGGTCGGTGGGCAGGTCGATTTCGAACAGGGGGCTTCCCTTGAACCATGCCTCCGTAGCGGCGGGCGTCCCGCCTGCCGTCGAGGGGGCGTCTCGCCCCCTGGAATCCCTGGTTCATGGTCCGTGGGCGGGTCGATTTCGAACAGGGGGCTACCCTTGAACCGCGCCGCTGCACCTCCCGTGAATCCCTTCCGGTTTGGAACCCTCCGATGGTCTCACCCGGGTTCAGGGTCGAGGGGAGTGGCGGCTACTTCACCGCAGTTCCCCATGAATCAGCCAATTCCCCAGCCCCGGACGGGGCGGTAGAACACCTCACCCATGGCTCACGCCATGGGCTTCCGTTCTTTCGGCCCTCCGGGCCTCACCCCCTCCACCCATGTGCTAAATTTCCAGCAGTCCAAGGTTGCGCACCATCCGGTGGGTGCTAATTTTCCAGCACATCCACCATGAGCACCGATCTTCATCTCAGTCGACGCGAACGCCAGATCATGGACGTCCTCCATGCCCGCGGCGAAGCCGGCGCCTCCGAGGTTCTCGAAGCCCTTCCCGATCCACCCAGCTATTCCGCGGTCCGCGCCCTGCTCCGTATTCTCGAGGAAAAGGGCCACATCTCCCACCGCGACGACGGCGGCCGTTACATCTACCGCCCCCAGGTTTCCCACAAGGCCGCCAGTCGCAGCGCCCTGAAACGGGTCGTCACCACCTTCTTCGAGGGCTCCGTCGCCCAGGCCATGGCGGCGCTCCTGGAAACCGCCGACACCGAAATCCCCGAACCGGAGGTGCGTCGACTCCGGCAGATCATCGACAAGGCGCGAAAGGAGGGACGCTGATATGCACCTCGCAGCCATCCTCTCTTCGACGTTGGCGGATGCCGCCGCAGCCGCTGTGGCCGATCTTGTCGCCGATGCGCTCACGCGCGGCACCCTATGGTTTGCCCTGGCTTACCTGGTCTGCCGAGGGATTCGCCGATTGTCCGCCGCCGAGCGCCACGGTGTTTGGCTGCTCGCCTTATCGGCCACCGCCATCGCTTCTTTGGCCGCGGCCGCAGCGCGGTTCCCCGGCCGCACCCTCCCTGGTGCTCCCCTGCTCCAAGACGTTTCGCCCTCGTCAGAATTCGCGCTCGTGACTCTCGAACCCCCGTCGCTGCCTACCGTCGCCTCACCGGAACCGATTCACAGCCGCGAACCCAAGCCAGCGACCAGCCCGGAAAGCCGCCATTGGCGTGTCGCGACTTGGTCGCTTCCGCTCGATGCGGCCGAAGCGCCTGGCATTGCGGTCCTCTGGTGTGCTGGTTTCCTGGCTGTGCTCGCCCGAGCGGCCGTCGGGCACGCAGCCCTCGCGCGCCTGAGAAGCTCCGCAACACCGGTTCACGACACGGATTGGCTGTCGCTGCTCGATAACCTTCGAAAAGCCCGCGGACTCCGACGCCCCATCGGACTCCGGCGCGGCCCAAGGGTGCGGCTCCCACTCGTCCTCGGAACGTGGTCCCCCGTCATCCTCCTCCCCGAGTCCAGCCGGGACTGGGATGGCGAACGTCGCCGTGCTGTACTCCTCCACGAACTCGGCCACGTCCGCCGCTTCGACTGCCTGGTCCAGGACCTTGGCTCGCTGGCCTTCGCCGTCCTCTGGTTCCACCCCCTGGCCTGGTTCGCCCGCACACGCCTGCGCGTGGAACGCGAACACGCGTGCGATGACACAGTCATCAGCGATGGCTTCAAACCGTCCGATTATGCCGAGCACCTCGTCGACCTCGCCGGACCTGGCGAGAGCAGCGTTCCGCACGCGGCGGTCGCCATGGCCCGCACGGGTCATCTGACGGAGCGTGTCCATGCCATTCTCGATCCCTTGAGGCCACGTCGATCGCGACTGCCGCACGGATCCATTGTCTTCTTCGCCGGGATTGTGGGCACTGCCTGCTTGTTTCCCCGCATCCTCGCCGTGGAAGCCACAAACAGCACCGACCTGGCACCAAGGACTGTCACCCAAAACACGATTCCCACTGCCGCCAAATCGGAGACTTTGCTGGTGCTCGCGGAATCGGAAACCGAGGGAATCCGGAGACTGCGCACTGCCGTGGAGGAACAGCAAAAGCGCGTCGGGGAACTGGAACGAAACCTCCAACGCACCCGCGTCTCCCTACAGCTTCCAACGCCCCTCGACCCACGCTCTGAGAATTCGGACCCACAGTCGAACGCCCGTCACATAGAACACCTGCAAGCCGAGGTCCGGTCGCGCCTCGTTCGCCTCGTCGCTCAGCACGATCGAATCGCCGCGCTTCCTGAGGGCAACCTGACCGCCGTCCTGCTTTCCCTGCAACCGGAAGACCGCCTGCTCCAGCATCTCGCCATCGCCCAGCTTGACGCGAGACTCCAATACGAAGCCTCCGCTGCTGTCCATGGCGAAGCCCATCCCGAAGCCCGGCGAACCTCGAAGGTGCTGGAACTCATCGACCGTGAACTCGCCGGTCGCGTGCAAGGCATCCTCCGAGCGATGAAGACCCAGATCGAGGCGACCCAGGCGGAATTGGCCCATCTGGACAAGGCCCGACAGTCCGAGGTCGAACGCGCTTCCGAACTCAACGCCTTCTTTCTAGAGAAGCGGGATGTGGAAAATGCTCGCCTCATGCTCGACGTGCTCAGCCGCAAATTGGCTCAGGAAATGTTTGATGCCCAAAATCCACGCCCAACACGCGGCAGCAACACCCCTGCCAAACCCTGAGGCACGACCCGCTTTCGACAACCCTCGCGCTATTCGCGTTACGCCCTCGCCGACGCCCGCGCCAGCCGATCCGCGATCGCCGACCACTCCGGGGCCCGCGGCACCGCTTCCATCACGATGGTCGAGGCGCCCAATTCATCGCACCGATGCCACTCGGCGTATAACGCCCGCGCGTACGCCTCGGGATCCGCAGGAATCACGCAGATCCGCGCCGCCGCATCCATTCCGGGAATCACCTGATGCGCGATCACATGGGCTTTCGACAAATCCACGCCGTCACGGCGCAACTGCGCCCGCAGATGGCGTTCGTCCCGCCAGTGGCCGATCCAGAGACGCGCCTTCGGCGCATAATGCCGCGCCAGTTGGCCCGGGCTTCGTAACGGCCCCAACGGCCCCTTCCCCACCACCGACGGAGCCCCCTCACCGGACCCTGCACCCACAATCCCGGCCACCGCTGCCGCGGAAATCATGCCGGGTCGAAGCACGCAGGCGGGAGTCACGGTCACATCCACCACCGTCGATTCGATGCCCACGTTCGAGGCCCCGCCATCCACGATCAACCCCACCCGATCCCCCATGCCGGCTCTCACGTGTTCCGCCTGGGTCGGGGAAACAGCGTTGGAGAGGTTGGCACTCGGCGCGGCCAGGGGAAATCCGCAGGCACGAATCAACGCCTGCATGAACGGATGCGACGGCCAGCGAATGCCCACCGTCGGACCCCCCGCAGTGACTTCCTCCGGAATTCGAGGCCCTTTCGGAACCACCAACGTTAGCGGTCCGGGCCAAAAGGCCGACCCCAGCCGATCCGCCACCTCCGGCCACTCGGCCGCGCATTCCCGCGCCATGGCCCCGCTCGCCACGTGCACGATCACGGGGTTCTCGGCGGACCGCCCCTTTAACGTGAAAATTCGACGAACCGCCTCCGAATTCCACGCATTGGCCGCCAATCCATAGACTGTTTCGGTGGGAACCACCACCACATCCCCTTGTCGCAGACGTTCCGCCGCCCGGTCGACCGCCGCGGCGAACAACGCCGGCGTGTGGGTGGATAGGACCTCGGCGCCAGAATTCAATGGGTGGGTTGTGTTCAAATCAGTCACCAGAGAAAGCCAGATCGGCGCCACGCGGGAAAGGGTTTAGCTGAGCTCCGGGCTCGCCGGCCCGAAACGCCGCCGATAAGCTGCTCTTCATGCTCGCCGCCCTGACCGCAAAGGTTCGCGAAGGCTCGGAACTTTCGCCTGCCGATATTCAGCACGCCGTGCATCTGCTGGCCGCTGAAAACCAGGAAGTTCAGCCCAAGGCGGATTTCCTCACCGCCCTCGCTCAACGCGGTGAAACACCCGCGGAAATTTCCGGGTTTGCTCAGGCTTTACGGGCACTTTCTGTGGAACCGCCCATCGATCCCGCCACCCGGGCCCTCGGACTGATGGACGTCTGTGGCACCGGCGGCGACCACCAAAACACCTTCAACATCTCCACCACCGTCGCCCTGGTCGTCGCCAGCGCCGGCATCCCCGTCGCCAAACACGGCAATCGCGCCATCACGTCCCGCTCCGGCAGCGCCGATGTCCTCGAAGCTTTGGGCATCCAGGTGGATCTCGAACCACAGGAGGCTGCCGACTGGCTAAGGGATCATCACTTCGCTTTTTTCTTTGCGCCGCGCTATCACCCGGCGTTTCGACACATCGCACCGGCACGGAAGCAATGCGCTCAACTCGGCCAACGCACATTGTTCAATTTCTTAGGGCCGCTTCTTAACCCAGCCCGACCTGATCTCCAACTGGTCGGTGTCTCTCAACCATCCCTTTGCGAACCGCTGGCGCGCGTGCTGCAAAATCTGGGACTCCGACGGGCCATGGTGGTCTGCGGCCGGGCCGGCACCAGTCACCTCGATGAGCTGTCCACGGTCGGGGATAATACCGTCGCCGAATTCCATCATGCGCGCGGGTTGTCCATCAGCACCCTTTCCCCTCATCTCTTCCCCATCCAACCGGTTACGATCGGCGACCTGGCGGGCGGGGACTGCGGGGTCAACGCCGCCGTGGTCACCCGCATTCTGGCCGGTGAGGAACGCGGCCCGAAACGGGACGCCGTCATCCTGAATGCCGCCGCCGCCCTATTCCTTGCCGACCGCTCCCGGACCCTGCTGGAAGGATGGGATCTGGCGGCCGACCTTCTCGACTCAGGAAGAGCCTTAATTAAGCTCGGGGAATTGCAGCAAGCCACACGCAAAAATCCCTAGAAACCAACCCCTAGTTTATTCACCCAACCCTTTCGAATACAATCAATTGTGTGCTTGCAAGAAAAAAAAATACCACATACGCTCACTGAGTCGTTGAAGTAAAAACTCAGCTCATCCCACCGTGACCCGTATATTTCTCATTCTGGCCCACACGTTGACTCGTGCGGGGTTGCGTAATTGCCTAGCGGGTAACACCGACTTGCAAGTCGTTGGGGATGCCCCAGACGCAGCTGGCGGGTGGCCCCAGGTCACGCAGCTTCGTCCTGATCTGATCGTACTGGACGGAGTCGCTCTGAATGCGCTCCACGCCAGCGGACGGTTTCCCACCGACTCCGACAAATCACCAGCACCCACGCTCGTGCTTTTCACGGACAACGACGCCATGGAGCAAACGGACAGCGCGCTTCAGGCCGGCGTTCGTGGCTTCCTCGACACCGCCACCACCCCGGAGGCGCTGATCAGCGCGCTTCGTCGTGTCGCGGCTGGCGAACGTTACGTCTCACCCGCACTCCTCCCTCCGCGCGTCGGCCCCGAGGAAGGCGTTCCGGTGATCCCCGAGACCAATCCGGAAAGCCTGCTCTCCGCCCGGGAACTGGAAGTGTTCATTCTCACCGCCGGCGGCCTGGAATCGAAAGAGATTGGCGATCGCCTGGGCATCAGCCCTCGCACGGTGGATGTGCATCGCGCCAACATCCGCCAAAAGCTCGGCCTGAGCGGGGTCCATGAGCTGATGCGGTATGCGCTGATGTGGAAGCAGAACCGCGAGCGCACGAACCGGGCCGGCCGCTTCTGCAACGAACGCCGTCCCATGCTGCTCGTCGAGGACGATGAAGTGGACGTTCTCAGCGTTCAGCGGGCCCTGGCCCGACTCCCAGCCCGTTTCCAGGTGGAAGCCGCCCGCAACGGCGAAGAAGCTCTCGCCTGGCTTCGCAATCACGGGAACGTGCCCCCGTTCATGATCCTTCTGGACATCAACATGCCACGCATGAACGGCCATGAGTTCCTCGCCGAACTGCGCAAGGACCCGGCCCTGAAGACCCTGCCGATCGTCGTCCTCACCACCTCCCCGCACGAAGCAGACCGGGATCGGCTCTACGCCGCAGGCATCACCGCCTACTTCGTGAAGCCCACCACCACGGAGGATTTTTCCGAGCTGTTCCGCACGCTGGCTGAGTTCTGGGGCTTCAATTCGCCGCCCCCTTATCCGGCCGGCGCATCCGCTCTCCCCGCAGAACGGGAACGCGCTCAAGCGGCCTGAAAGCGGCTTTGACCCGCGCGAAGGGGTTTCGTCGACCCGGACGAATCGAAACCGGGCGTATGCCTCAACGGCACTTCGTCGTCGTTCTTCGTCGATTCCATCGCTGGGCGAGGGTCCTTGTGGCCCTCGCCTCGTTTGTTTTTCAGCCACTTCACGGACTCGCACAGTCGCCCCCCTCGCCTCCAACCACCTTGCGTTCGGCCCGGGAGGCTCGAGCCGTTCCCCGTGACTCCGATCCCCTCGTTTCCCGCCCCGTCGACCTGGAAGGGGTGGTGACCTTCGCCAAACCCGGCTGGGAAACGTTCTACCTCCAGGACGATTCCGCCGGCATCGCTTTCTGGGGCGATTCCCTTCCCGCCGACCTCGCCGCCGGTGATCGTGTCCGCCTCCAGGGCCAATGGCGGCCGGGCCGTTTCGCTCCATTCGTCGAGACCACCCACATTGTCCGCCTCGGCCGATCCACACTTCCGCCGAGCCGACCGGCCCTTCCCCGTGATCTGCTCGCCGGAGCCGAGGATGGCCAGCGCGTCTCCGCAGTGGGGGTGATCCGGAAGTCCGCGACCCAGGACCATCTCACCGAATGGGAGGTTCACGGGGAATTCGGCGGACTGGAAACCTTCCTCATCGACCTGCCCGGCAACCCATGGTCGGAACCCAAGTGGATCGGAGCTCGCGTCCGGGTTCACGGCGTCTGCTCCTCGCGCTTCAACGACCTCTCCCAGTTCACTTCCCCAAGGCTCCTGGTCCATCGAGGGGAAGACATCGAACTGCTGTCGCCGCCTCCGGATAACCCGTTTGATCTGCCCCACGTTCCGCTGGATAAGATCCTGAGTTTTGATCCCACCCGCGACCAGGACTCTCAGATCTGCGTCACCGGCGTCGTCACGGCGCTGCGATCCCCTGGATCCTTTTTCATCCAGGCGGGGAACCACGGTCTGCGTGTCGAACTCGCCTCCCTCAACCCATCCCCACCGGCCCCGGGATCCCAGGTCGAAGTCATTGGCTTCCCCATGGCCGGCCGGCACGCCCCCAGTCTTCAGTCCGCCCGCTTCCAAGTGCTCGGAGAAGGTCAGCTGCCCAACCCGCTTGAATTCCTGTGGAAGGACAGCACCGCTCCCATGGACAGCCTGCTCGTCTCAGTCGAAGGGCAGTTGGCCGAACGAATTCCCGACGGTATCGCCCGCCAATTCCATCTCCAGATCGATGGGGGCAAGGACCTTCTGGTTCGCCTCCCGTCACCGCTCCGCAAACCATCCCATCTCGACCTGGAACGTGAAAGCCGGGTCCGCCTCACCGGGGTCTACGAGCAGAAGATCGAAACCACCGCCTCGGGCGTCGACCACGCCCTGGTGCTGCGGGGTTGGGGCGACGTCGAGGTCCTCCACCCCGGACCCTGGTGGACCATGGAACGAGCGACATTGACCGCCTCCCTCCTCGGCCTGGTGGTTACCCTTGGCCTCACCTGGTCCGCCACCCTCCGCCGTCGCCTGGATGCTCAACGCAAACAACTCGAGGAGCAGCTCGCTCATCGCCTTTCGCTCGAACGCCGGCACCGCGAACTTACCGAAGGGGCACCCGACGCCATCTACACCCTCGACACCCGAGGCCGCATCCTGTCCGCCAACCCCGCCGCCGCCTCCCTCACCGGCCGCACCGAGGCCGAACTCCGCACCCTGTCCATCTTCGAAATCGTCGCCCCAGACGAAATCGAACGCACCCGCTCACGGGTCCAAAGCCGCTTCGGTGTCGGCGGCGACGCCGCCCCCTTCGAGGTCGATATCGTCACCTCGAATGGTCACCGACGCACCCTGGAGGTCGCTTCCAGGATTCTCCGACCACCCGATGCAACACCGGTTCTGGAGGGCGTGGCCCGGGATGTGACGGAACGCCGCCGCGCTCAGGAAGCCCTCAAGGCCCTGCTCGCCACCACCGCCCTCGCCGGCGGCAATGAGCTGTTCCAGATCATCGTGCGACGGCTCGCCGAGGTTCTCCGCATCGAATTCGCATTCATCGGCGTCCTCGAAGACGGCACGCGATCCACCATCCGCACCCTCGCCATCTGGCACGATGGCCATCCCATCCCCGACCGCTCCTACCCCCTCCGCGGCAGCCCCTGCGCCAGCGTTCTCGGCAACACCATGTGCGTGTACCCGCGCGGGGTTCAGGAACTCTTCCCCGACGACGAGCACCTGCGGCAACTGGACGCCGAAGCCTACGTCGGACTACCCCTTTGGGATGCGGAAGGCAAACCCCTCGGCCTGCTCGGTATCGTCAGCATCGAACCCTTCGAGCCCGACACCGCCCAAATCGACATGCTCCGGATTCTCGCCGCCCGCACCGGCGCCGAGATCGATCGCCTGCGAGCCACCCGCGCCCTTCAGGAAAGCGAGGAACGCTTTCGCGAACTTGCCGAACAAACCCGTGATGTCCTCTGGGTCGCCGACCTGCCCGCCCACCGCCTCGCCTACCTCAGCCCCTCCTTCTCGCGCGTCTGCGACTACCCGATTGATCTCGTCCGTCAGAATCCCCGCCGACTCCTCCGGCTGATTCCCCGCGAGGACCGCACCCGTGTGCTCGCAGCACTTCGCAAGGCATTGCTCGAACCCAGCGGGCGCTACGCCACTGAATACCGCATCCGCCGAACCGATGGCACGCTCGGCTGGATCCTCGATGAAGGCGTCGTCATCCGAAACGCCGAAGGCCATCCCTACCGCCTGAGCGGCGTCGCCCGCGACATCACCACCCGCAAGGAAGCCGAACTCGCCCTCGCCGCCGAACGCGCCCGCTTCCGCGAGCTCTTCGAAAACTCGCCGGACGCCATCTTTGTCGAAAGCCTGGACGGAATCGTCCTCGACGTGAACGGCGCCGCCTGCCGCCTCCACGGCCTCTCGCCGGAACAAATCACCGGACGTCACATCGGCGATCTGGTGCCGATGGAGCATCGTGAACAGGTCCTCGCCGCCTTCGACCGCCTCATCGCCGGCGAAGTCACCCGCGTCGAAGGCTGGAGCCTCCGCAGTGACGGCTCCGAGGTGCCCGTCGAACTGCACGTGAGCCGACTCCGGCATGAAGGCCAGGACGCCCTTCTGGTTCACGCCCGCGACATCTCGTTCCGCCGGGAAGCCCAGGAACTGCTGGATGGCCAGAAACGCATCCTCGAATGGATCGCCACCGGCCGCCCGATCGAAACCATTCTCGAGGAACTGCTCCGCGTCACCCAGGCGCGCTGGCGATCCGCCCGTTGCAGCATCCATTGGCTGCCCTCACCCGCAGAAATGAAGCTGCGCGTCGTCTCCCCTTCCTCCGGACCCGGTACGGCCGTCCTCCTCGATGAACTCGGCCGCAACGACGGACCCATCCTCGAGGCTCTCGCCAATGCCCACCTGCCCGCCCACGCTCCCGCCTCGGGCGAAGACTCCCCCATCTCCCATCGGCCCCACAGCGGGGTTCTTCGCATCCGGCTTCACGGCTCCCACGGCGATCGGACCGCCTTGATCGGGCCCATGCAGGAATCCGACGGCCGCCCCCTGGGCGCAGTCACTGCGATTCTGCCCGAAGGCCTCGAGCCCACCGGCGAAAACCTCGATATCCTCCGCCTCGCGGTGTCCCTCGGCGGTGTCGCCCTTCAACGTCACCGCTCCGACACCGCGCTCCGGGAAGGTTCTGATCGACTGCGGATCGCCAACAGCGCCCTGCTTTCCCTCGCCAGCAGCGACTCCGTCGCCAAGGGCGACCTGGGCCGCGCCCTCCCCGAAATCACCGAGGCCGCCGCCCGCGGACTCGGGGTCCTGCGAACCAACGTCTGGCTGCTCGATCAGGACGGTTCGTTCCTCCGATGCATGTACGCGTTCGGCGAAAGCCACAGCGCCGGTTCTACCCCGTCCTCCATCCGAACCTCCGAATTCCCCGCCTACTTCGAGGCCCTGAACCGCGAACGCTTCGTCTCCGCCGCCCACGTCGAGAGCGACCCGCGCACCCGCGAGCTGTACGTCTCCTACCTCGGCCCCCGCGGCATCACTTCCACCCTCGACGCCGGCATCCGGCTCGGTGGCCAACTCGTCGGCATTCTCTGCCACGAACACCAGGGCCCGCCCCGAACCTGGAGCAATGAGGAGGAACTCTTCGCCGGCTCCCTCGCCGATCTCGTCGCCCAAACGCTTCAAGCCAGTCAGCGACGCCTCGTCGAGGAAGCCCTCCGCCAAAGCGAAGAGGCCTACCGCTCCGTCGTCAGCGTGCTCGCCGAGGGGGTCATGCTCGTCAACCGGGAAGGAACCTTCGTCACTTTCAACGAAAGCGCGGCCTCCATCCTCGGCTGTTCCAGCGAATTCCTCAAAGACCACCGCCTGGATCAGGTGCCCTGGGAAACCATCCGCGCCGACGGTTCCAAGCTGCCACTGGAAGATTACCCCCTCAGCATCACGTTCCGCACCGGCCAACCCGTCACCGATTCCGTCATGGGCCTCCACCGTGCCGACGGCAATTGGGTCTGGCTCTCCATCAACACCCGGCCCTTCGATCGCGAACCGGATGGCAGTATCGCCAGCGTGCTCGTCTCCTTCGCAGACATCACGTCACGCTACGCCGCCGAACGCGAACTCCGGCTCAACCACGACCTCCTCAGCGCCATCACCCAGGTCCAGGCCCGGTTCATCGCCGACGCCGACCCATCCCGCAATCTCGGGCACATGCTCACCGAGCTCGCCAAGATGACCCGCAGCGACTCCGGGCTCATCGGTGAGGTCAACCCCACCTCCGACGGCCGGAGCGGATTCCTGCTCTGCGCCGCCATGGATGTTCCAACCGCGGACGAACCCGTCGCTGCTGCTCTCGAGAAGACCACTCCGGGCACATCCAGTCTGACCGACCTGATGGAGGAGGTCCTCCGCACCCAGAACGCCATCGTCCGGGCCGCCCCGTTCGAGCCTCCTCCGCCCGCCAGCACCCACGACACCACCGTCACTACACCCGACCCGGGCGCCGGCGCTCTGCACATGCTCGCCCTGCCCCTCCGCATGGATGACCGCATCCTCGGAGTCGCAGGACTGTCCCGCCGGTCCAAGCCCTACGACCCCGGCGCCGTCCGCAAGCTCGAGCCGCTTCTGATGACCTGCGCCAGCCTGTTCGGTGCCATCCGCACCGCCCGCCGGCGCCTCGAAGCCGAAGCCCAAATCCGCGAGCTGAACGCTCAACTCGAAAAGCGCGTCGAGGAACGCACCGCCGACCTCCGTGCCATGAACGAGGAACTGGCTGAGTTCGCTTATGTCGTCACTCACGACCTGAAAGCCCCACTGCGCGGCATCCATCAGCTCGCCGAATGGCTCACCCAGGACCATGCCTTAGGCCTCGATGAAAGCGGGCTTAAACTTCTCGCCCTCCTGCGCCGTCGCGTCCTCCACCTCCAACGACTCGTTGACGGCCTGCTCGCCTGCGCCCGCGTCGGTCGCTCACCGGAACCGGAAACCACCGTCTCCGTCTCCCAACTCATCCACGAGGTCATCGGCGTTCTTGCACCACCACCCCAGGTCGTCATCGACGTTCCCGAAAGCCTGCCCACCATCCACGGCAATCCGGAACGCCTCCACCAGATCTTCCAAAACCTGCTCGATAACGCCGTCAAGTACCTCGACAAGCCGGAAGGGCTCATCCGCATCCAAGCCACCCGCCAGACGGGCGCCTGGGCTTTCCGGGTCAGCGACAATGGTCCCGGCATCCCCCCACGCTATCGGGAAAAGGTCTTCCAGATCTTCCAGCGCCTCGATATGCGCGGCGACATCCCCGGCACCGGCCTGGGTCTTACCCTCGTCCGCCGCATCATCGAAGCCCGTGGCGGTCGCGCCTGGATCGAATCGGCCGAAGGCGACGGGACCGCGGTCTGCTTCACTTGGCCCGATCGGGCCAGGCGCCGAACGGAATGAGGCCGGGGAAACCTGGACTGGGGCCAAGCCTCTTCATCGCCGGGTCCCCGCCAGGTTCAGGCCGATTCTCAGAGCGGTCGCGATTCGAAATCACCCAGCCGGCGCTTGAAGGTAAACCGCGCCGGCGCACCCACCAGCGACCTCGCCGGCCCGCGCACGTCCCCGGCGATCGCCGCAAACGGGAGCGCCACCACGAAGATCGCCGCACCCACCACCGTTGACGCCAATCCCAACGGCCGCACCACCAGCGCATCCGCCGCGACCTCGGCGGGATCCGCCACCCGGTTCGAAGCCGCCGCAGAAGCCGCAGGAGCAGGCACCAATGCAGGCGCCGGCTCGGTCGATGCCGGAACCGCAACAGATTCCGCCGCGCGCAGAGGAGCCGAGAGGCTGGCGCACGCCAGCGCTATTGCCAGAAATGAGGCCGTGCCGTGGTAACGCATGCGCCATCGTCTAAGCCGACGCCCTGGCGATGTCCAAGGAATTCCCAGCCCCACACCACACACTTCGAACGCGACTCGCCCCAAGCCCCCGGCTAGCCTGCCCGCCCAATGGATGTCTCCATTTTCGGCCTCGGCTACGTCGGCGCCGTGACCGCCGGCTGCCTCGCCGCCCGCGGTCACCGCATCGTCGGCGTCGACGTCGCCGCCTCCAAGGTCGCCGAATTCAACAAGGGCAATCCACCCATCATCGAACCCGGTCTGGACCGCCTGCTCGCCGACGGGCTCACCCATGGCCGACTGCGCGCCACCACCGACGCCGCGGAAGCCGTCCGCGCCACCCAGGCTTCCCTCGTCTGCGTCGGAACACCCTCCACCGTCAGCGGTGCCCTCGACCTCGGTTACGTCCGTCAAGTCACCCGCGAAATCGTCACCGCAGCAGCCGCCAAACCCGAAGGTCACGCCTTGATCTTCCGCAGCACCATGCTGCCCGGAAGCACCCGCAGCCTGGTTCAGGAGTTCGCTCCCGAGGCGCTCGCCCGCGGCCGCCTCCAGGTGTTCTTCTACCCGGAGTTCCTCCGCGAAGGCACCGCCGTCAAGGACTTCGACCAACCCTCCCTCGCCGCCGTGGGGACCCACGATGGTTCCGCACCCCCCGCCGCGCTCGCCGAACTGTTCGGCAACAACGCCGCCGTGGTCTCCTGGGAGTCCGCCGAACTCCTGAAATACGCCTGCAACGCCTTCCACGCGACCAAAGTCGCCTTCGCCAATGAGATCGGCCGACTCGGCAAATCCCTAGGCCTCGACGCCGCCGCCGTCATGCAACTGCTCTGCCAGGACACCCGCCTCAACATCTCCCCCTACTACCTTCGTCCCGGCAATCCCTTCGGCGGCTCCTGCCTGCCCAAGGACGTTCGAGCCCTCGTCCATCACGCCCGCCAATCCGGCGCCAGCCTACCCCTCGTCGAAGGACTCCTGCCCAGCAACGAACGCCATCTCCACAGCCTGCTCGAACTCATCGCCAACTCCGGCGAACGCGAGATCGTCATCCTTGGCCTCTCCTTCAAGGCCAACACCGATGACCTGCGCGAAAGCGCCATGGTCGAGGTCGCCCAACATTGCCTCGGCCGCGGCTTCGCCGTCCGCATCTACGATCCCCAACTCAACCTCGCCGCTCTCGTCGGCGCCAATAAACGGGTCATCGACACCCGCATGCCCCACCTCGCCAGCCTGCTCCGACCCGACCTCGCTTCCGCCATCGGAACCCGGGGCCTTGTCGTGGTTTCCCAAAAGTGCGCTTCCACTGAGGATCTCGCCCGCGTGCTCACGCCAGAACACCGCCTGCTCGACATCAACGGCTGGCCCGAACTCCGCCAACTCCCCGCGCGCTACCAGGGCCTCTGCTGGTAATCGCCTTCCGAACTCATGCCGAAACCCGCCGTCCTCATCATCGTCGAAAACCTGCCTGTGCCGCTCGACCGGCGCGTCTGGCAGGAGTCCTGCGCCCTCCGCGACGCCGGCTACGAAGTTGTCGTCATCTGCCCCAAGATGCGCGGATACACGGCACCCTACGAACATCTCGACGGCATCCACATCTACCGACACTGGATCAGCGACGAAGCCGGCGGCCTCCTCGGATTCCTCGGAGAGTATGCCTCCGCCCTCTGGGGCGAATGGTGGCTCGCCTGGAAGGCCTGGCGCCGTCACCGCTTCCGCATCATCCACCTCTGCAACCCACCCGACCTCCTCTTCCTGGTCGCCTGGCCCTTCAAGTTGCTCTTCGGCACCAAAGTCATTTTCGACATCCATGACGTCTGGCCCGAGTTCTTCGAGGCCAAGTTCCATCGCCGCGACCTCTTCTACTGGGGCGTCCGCGCCGCCGAACGCCTGACCTACGCACTCGCCGATGTCGCCCTCGCCACCAACCAGTCCGTCCGCGACGTCGCCCTGGAACGCGGCGGAAAACAGCCGTGGGAGGTGTTCATCGTCCGCACCGCCCCGAAAATCGCCAGCGGCCGATTCCAACCCGATCCCGCCCTGAAAAAGAATCGCCAACACCTGGTCGGCTACGTCGGCGTCATGGGCAATGCCGACGGCGTCGTCTACCTCGTCGAGGCGGCCCACCACATCGTCAAAACCCGCGGCCGTACCGACGTCCAGTTCCTGCTCATGGGCACCGGTCCCGAACACGACAGCCTCGTCCAGCGACGCGACCAACTCGGTCTGCAAAACCACCTCGACCTGCCCGGACGCGTCTCCAACGAGTTCCTGTTCACCGCTCTCCAAACCATCGACGTCGGCGTCGCCTGCGATCCCATCAACGCCTACAACGACCATTGCACCATGAACAAGACGCTCGAATACATGGCCTTCGGCAAGCCCCAGGTGCTCTTCGACGTTCGTGAAGGACGATTCTCCGCCGGCGACGCCGCCCGGTATGTGCCCGAAACCTCCGCCGCCCTGCTCGGCGACGCCATTCTGGAATTGCTCGATGATCCCGCCGCCCGCGAACGCATGGGGCAAATCGGCCGCGAACGCATTCACAACGAGTTGGGTTGGGATCGTTCCGTCGCCCAACTGCTCCGCGCCTACGAGGTCGTCCTCGATTCATGAACCCCGCGGCCACCACCGCACCCGCAGCCGCACCCGCCGACGGCGGCCCGTCCGACACCCCGAAACCCGCCTTGGACGCCAGGATGCAGGGCTTCCTCGATCATCTGTCCGCTGAACGAGCCGTCTCACCGTACACGCTTCGCAATTACACCCAGGCCCTGGTGGAATTCTCCGCCTGGCACGTCGCCCAACATCAGCGGTCCCCCGACTGGGCCCAGCTGCCCCGTGAAGAATTCCGTTTCTTCCTGCGCCACCTCGGCCGCCAGGGCCTGAGTCCCGCCGCCATCCGGCTGCGCTTTTCCGCATTGCGCACCTTCTACCGCTTCCTCCTCCGCCGAGGTCACGTCACCTCGACACCCATCAAGGATCTTTCCCTGCCCCGTCTCCCCCGCCGACTCGTCCGCTTCCTGACCGTCGAACAGATGCAGGCGCTGCTCGCCGCGCCAACCCGCGAATCGGCGCCCGACCAAAAACCCAAGGGACGCCCCGTCGATCCCAGCGTGCCCGCCCGGGACGTCGCCATTCTCGAACTCCTCTACTCCTGCGGGCTCCGCGTGTCCGAGTTGTGCGGGCTCCGGGTTCAGGATCTGGACGCCCAGGAAGCGGTCGTTCGTGTGCTCGGCAAGGGCCGCAAGGAACGCATGGTTCCGGTCGGTTCCCACGCCTTGCGCGCCATGGAATCGTACTGGTTGAGCCTCGGCAAACGGCCGGAACCGGAGCAGCCCGTCTTTTGGCGGGCCCAGGACGATCCCCGCCCCCTGCCGCCAAGGACGTTTCAGCACCGACTCAAGGGCCACCTCCTGGCCGCCGGGCTGGATCCCAAGATCACACCGCACAAGCTCCGTCACAGTTTTGCCACCCACCTGCTCGACGCGGGCGCGGACCTCCGCAGCGTGCAGGAGATGCTCGGCCACGCCCAACTGGCCACGACCCAGGTCTACACCCACGTGACCACCGACCGCCTCCGGCGCGCCTACGACCAGGCCCACCCCCGGGCCCACGGCGTCTAAATTCACCTCAAAGCCTGAGAAACAGCTGTCGCCGATAGAGGAACCGGCAGAACAGAAAACAAAGGATCATCCCCACGGTCGCCACGGCCACTGAGCCAAGGTGGGGAGTCACCTGCTGGTCCAGCCAGGCGGCGACCGGACCACCCACCAAACGCGCGGAAAGGGCGTCGAAGTCCACCAACCGACTGACCAGATAGATCGTCAGCGCGTTCGTCCCCACCCACACAAACGGCATGGCCCATCCCCGAACCTTCCGCACATCGATCACGTAGTAAAAAGCCGCCAACAGCAGTGCGCTCCATCCTCCGGCCACCAGCACGAACGACGAAGTCCAGAGCTTCTTCACGATCGGAAACTGCAGGCCCCACAAATAACCCGCCACCAACGCCACGATCCCTGCCAGGGCCAGCACGCCCGCCTTACGTTCGCCCGTGGCGCCCTTGTCCTGCAGCCAGAGACCGGCAAAGACACCCAAAAGACAGGAGGCAAACGCCGGCACCGTGCTGAACAGTCCTTCGGGATCGTGCGTCACATCCCATTTCCTCAGGGGCAGGAACTCCCGATCGATCCAGTTCGTCAAATTGCGGCCTTCCGCATAGTCGCCTGCTCCAAAGCCCGGGACGGGAACAAAGGTCAACGCCGCCCAGTAACCGACCAGCAAGGCGCCGGTGAGCACCGCCATGCCTTTCGGCTTCAAGTAAACAAAGGCGAGACCCGCAAAGCCGTAACAGAGAGCCAACCGTTGCAGCACCCCCAGCAGTCGAATCCGCTCCACCCCCTCCGAAATGCCTCCGTAGTAGATCAGCCCCAGCACATACAACAACAGCGTCCGTCGGAGAATCCGGCCCACGGCGGCACCGCGCCCTTCCTTCTCCACCAGCTTCCCGACCGAAAATGTGATCGCCACCCCGATCATGAATACGAACAGGGGAAAGATCAGGTCGTAGAAGCGAAAACCTTCCCAGGACACATGATCCAGCTGGGTGGCAATGCCACGTACCAGGGGACCGGCATCCAGTTTTCCCAGCGCATGACCCAACGCATCCGCTCCCACAATCCAGGTCATGTCGAAACCCCGCAGAGCGTCCAACGACATCAACCGTTCTGCCGGAGCCACCGCATGCCGAGTTCCAGATCCCAAAGGCGATGTTTCCATCGCGCCGACGCTAAGGCTTCCCGACGCCCAACTCCAGACAGACCATGTTCCGGGTGTCCCGGGCGTACAAACGGCCCCCCGCCAATGCCGGATAGGCACGAACTCCAGTCCCCAACACCTGCGCCCGCGCCACCACCCGAAATTCCTCCGGCGAAGCCGGCGCCATCACCAGTTCCCCACGCTCGCTCAGGATCATCAGCATGTCCTTTGCCAGCAGCACCGACCCCGACCCCATCGGTTCCGCCGTCCACCGGACTTTCCCTTGTTCCAGGTCGATGCACCGCAGCACCGACCCGGTCTCCTGCCGCCCGTGAAACCCAAAAATGAACCCGTCCCGATGCACCACCGAAGCGTAGTGACTCGACAGGCTCGAATCCCCCGACCAGCGCTTTTTCAGCCCCTCACCCGTCCATTCCAACAGGACAGCACCCACGCCATAGCTCGACGTCAAAAAGATCCGGTTCCCCAACACCAAAGGCGTCGCCGCATTGACGGAGGCGCTTTGCCTCGCCCGCCAGGGAAACTCACCGTCCACCCGTCCTGAGTCGGACTTCACCATCACCAGTCCTTCGCGGGTGAAAAACGCCACCCGCAGATCCGCCCCCATCCCCATGGTCACCGGCGCCGCATACCCGGCTTCATGCGAGGTCGCCTTCCACCGCAATTTCCCCGTTGCCGCATCCAACGACACCACCCCCGCTCCGTCCGGCCCACCAACGTTCAGCATCACTTGACCGGCCACCACCAACGGTGAACAGGCGAACCCAAAGAATCCCTTGTCCGCGCCATACTCCTTGGCCATCGCCACGCTCCAAACCTTCGCCCCCGTTCCGAAAGCCAGGCAGGTCAGCGTTCCATCTGCTCCCAACGTGTGAACCCGACCATCCGCAATCGACGGAGTCGCCCGCGGGCCGTCATCAAATCCAAAGTCGTCCCGGTACGTGGTCGGCCAGGCTTGTTTCCAGAGCGGCTCACCGCCGCGCTCCGCATCCCAGCACTCCACCACCTCCTGGTCGCCTTGCCGCTGGTGCAGCAGCACACGACCGCCCGAAACAACCGGCCCCGAAAACCCACCACCGACGGGGCGCGTCCACGCCACCACCGGACCCGCCGAAGGCCATCGGGTTGAGACGGTGTTGGTCGTGCTCCCGTCGCGACGCGGCCCCAGCCACTGCGGCCAGTCCTCGCATCGGGCGGAACCCTGCAGCGCGATAACAACCAACCCGATGACCACCCTCACCCAAACCGCCCATGAACCGTGCCTCCGTAGCGGCGGGCGTCCCGCCTGCCGTGGAGGGGGGCGTCTCGCCCCCCGGAATCCTGCTGCGTGCATGGACCGCGCGTCGCTCATGTGGAACAGGTCCTGCTCCCCAATCAGGTGATGGTACTGAACCGGTCGTCCAACTGCCGGAGGCGCACCACCAATTCCCGCGCCAAATTCTCCAGCACCCGCGCATAGTCCAACGGTTGATGATCCGCCAGGACCTCAAAGGCCACGTACCCCATCACCACCAGCTTGGTCTCCGTCACCGCCTGCACACTCGCCGACCGCCCATCGCGGTCGAGGATGCCCATTTCCCCAAACACCCCGCCGTCCGTGAAGCGCGCCAATTCGCGCTCCTTACCCCGTCCCTCCTTGTAAATGCGGACGGTGCCATGCTCGACGAAGAACAGGTGCTTGCCGTGATCCCCCTCCCGAACCACCAGATGCCCCGCCGGAATCACCGAATCCTTGGCGTGCTGCTCCAGGAGCTGGAGCCCAGCCGTGCTCAGTCCGGCAAAAAGGGGCAGTCCCCGAATGATTTCCCTCATGCCCAAAGTGAACGCTCCTTCCGCAGGCAAGACAACTCCCGCCTTTTTGCTAGGCTTGTCACCCTGCCAGGAGTATCAGAGCTACCAAGCCTCGAGAGCACCAGTTTATGGACTTCACCTTCAATTGCCCCCACTGCAAACAGGAACTGGAAGTGGACGTCTCTGCCTCCGGTTCCGCGGTCGAATGCCCCGCGTGCAACCGGAAAATCACCGTCCCCGTCCCGGAGGTCACTCAACTCCATGTTGCCCCTCATGGCACTTCCGGCGCCAACGACCCCAATCGCGAGGAAAAGCATTTCACGGTCCCCATCCATGAGGGCCCCACCGAAGCGCTGATCAAGAAAGCCGCTCCCAGCCTCGAACTCGCCGCCAAGGAACCTGACAAAAAACTACGTCTCAAGGTCTTCCGCCGCGTCGACACCATGACCGTGGGCAAGGATCATTTCGACGAGGTCGTCTCGGAATTTCTCCAGAAGGTCGGTCAGGAGTACATCGTCAGCATCACCCCCATCAATTACACGTACAAGGACCTGGCCACCGAGCATTACGTCACCGACTACGGCGTCATGGTGGTGTTTCGCGGCTGACCGCGCGAGATAGCGCCAGCCCTCGTCAGTCACCCTTCCGATCTCAGGATTTCCAACGGCGGATGGGTCGCCACCCCCCGACTGGCGATCAACCCTGTCGCCACCGTCAGGCCCGTGACTCCCAGGATCGCCCACACGGCCGGGGCCAGGGGCGGAGCGAAGGCCACCTGGAACACCCAAACTGCCAGCGCCGCCGACCCGGCCAATGCCAGGGCCACCCCGGTCACCGCGGCCAACAGACCGAGCACGGCGTATTCCACCAGGAGTATTCTGAGCACCTGCCGGCGGGAGGCGCCCAGCACCCGCAGCAGAATGCTCTCCCGAACCCGCTGCCAACGCCCGCTCAACACCGCCGCCACCAGCACCAGCAGGCCCGTCGCAACCGTGAACATGGCCATGAATCGTATCGCAAACGCGATCTTCCCCAGAATCTGATCCAGCGTCCGCAACACCAGCGTGATGTCCACCGCCGACACGTTCGGGTATCGGTCCACCACCGCCCGCTGTAGTCGCGCCGATTCCTCCGCGGACTCCACCCGCGTCACCAACACGTGGAACGCCGGTGCGTCATCCATCGGACCCGCCGGAAAGACCACAAAGAAGTTTGGCTGCACCCGTCTCCAATCCACTTCCCGAAGGCTGGTCACCGTTGTTCGCACCGGAACTCCCTGCACGTCCCAAACCACCTCGTCCCCCAATCCCACTCCCAGTTCCTTCGCGATACCCTCCTCCAACGACATCGGCACCGGTTCCACCCCGGGTTCCACCCTCGGAATCCAGGTTCCCGCCGTCAGTTTCTCGCTCTCACGAAGCGTCTCGGAGGTCGTGGTGCGAAATTCCCGCCGCAACGCCCACCCCGGCGCCTTGCCATCGGTGTCCGCCAGAATCTCCTCCACCGGCCGCCCCCGAATCGACTTCAACCGCATCGTCACAATGGGAGCTTCATCCAGAACCTTCATCCCATTTTCCCGCACCAACGCGGCCACGCCCTCCCGCTGATCCGGTTGGATGTCGAAGAGGATGGCGTTCGCCCGGTTTCCCTCCTGTCCGGAAATCAGCTGTCGAAGCAGGGTGGTCTGCGTCCATTGCAGCGTCAGCAGGAGAAAGGTTCCCAAGCCCAACGACACCACCAACAGGAGGGTCCGGTTGTTCGGACGATGCACGCTCGCCCAGCCTTGCCGGATCACGAACGGCCACCCCGGCAACCGCACCCGGCGCGCCGCCGCAATCACCCCGCGGGAAACCAACGCCAACACGCCAAACGCCAGCATCAGCCCCCCCGCAAACCCCAGTCCATCCTGCCACCGACGGGTGTGCGCCAACGCAAACGCCACCACGGACAATCCCAGAAGAACGATGGTGCCCCACTGAAAACGATCCAGCCGGCGTCGCGGTTCAAAAGCCACGCGCAACACTTCCAGCGGCGCCACCCGCCGGATCGCCATCAGGGGCAGCAGGGTGAACCCCAGACAGATGCCAAAACCCACCGCCGCCGCCTCCACCACCGCCCCCCAGGACACGGTCATCGCCACGTCGAACGGCACAAAATCAGCCACCACCCGCGGCAACGCATGCTGGATCCCCAGTCCGGCAATGGCGCCCACCAACACTCCCAACCCACCCAGCGCCACACCCTGGACCACGTAGATCGCGAACGCTTCCCAAACACTGCACCCCAGGCACCGCAGCACCGCAACTGTCGGGATCTTCTGTTTCACATGCACCTGGATCGCACTCGCGATCCCCACCCCACCCAGCAGCAACGCCACAAACCCGACCAGGTTCAGGAACTGATACAGGTTCCGCATGGCCTGACCCAAATCCTCCTGGCGCTGCGCCACTGTCGCCACACTCAGCCGCAAGGCATCCAGCCTCTCCTGATGCTCGGCCACCAGTTCCGTGACGTTCACCCCCTCCGGCATGCGAAACAGCACGCGGTATCGAGCCAGACTTCCCTCCCGGAGCAGCCCCGTCGACGCCAGTTCCGAAAGCCGCAGGTACACCCGCGGCGCAATCGTGGCAAACGCCACCGTTTCCCCAGGAACCTTGCGCAACGCCCCCACCACCCGCGTGGTCAAGGATCCGATCCGCACCTCATCGCCCACGACCGCCCCGAATTGCAGCAGCAACGATTCTTCCACCAAAACCCCCGACCCCGACCGAAATTGGGCCTCCGCTTCGGGTGGGTCCGCCTCAATCGCGCCGTAATATGGGAATCCCCCCTCCAGTGACCGCAGCTGAATCAGTCGCGTCCCACCGCTGCGGGGAAACACGATCATGGAGGAGAAGGTGATCTCACGCGCCTGCTCCCCCCCCAGCGAACTCAGGAACGCCTCGTGCTCGGGTGTGAATCGAACCCGCGATCCGATCGACAAATCCGCTCCCAGCAGCGCTTTCGCCTGCTGTTCGATCGCGTTCTCCAGAGCCCGACCAAACGAACCCACCGCCACCAGCGCCGCGATGCCCACCACGATGCACGACGTGAACAGCAACAAACGCCGCCGGCTCGCACGGCTGTCACGCCACGCCATCCTCAGCACAAAACCCCAGGGCAACCCGCGAGCCGCTTTCTTCACGACGTCCCCATCCTCCCCCCGTGTCCCGAGCCACTGTCTTCCACCAGCAACCCACCCCGGAGCCGGATCAACCGCCCCGCCCGCCTGGCCAGTTCCAGATCGTGCGTCACCAACACTAACGCCGTCCCCATGGCCTCGTTCATCCGAAACAGGCTCTCCACCACCTTGCGCCCCGTCTCGGTATCCAGATTCCCGGTCGGCTCATCGGCGAACAGCAGCTTCGGCCGATTGATGAAGGCCCGGGCAATCGCCACCCGCTGCTGTTCTCCCCCCGACAATTGGGCCGGGTAATGCCCCAATCGTTCTCCGAGCCCCACCTCCCGCAACAACCGGCTCGCCTCCGGCTCTATTCCCCGCTCTCCCCGCAGTTCCAACGGCACCATCACGTTCTCGATGGCGGTCAGCGTCGGGATCAACTGAAAGCTCTGGAAAACAAAACCCACATGCAGATTTCGAACCCGGGCACGTCCGTCTTCATCCATCCCGCCCAAATCCTCCCCCGCCAACCGTACCGTCCCCTGCGTCGGCGCATCCAAACCGGCGCACAACCCCAACAGGGTCGTCTTGCCCGATCCCGACGGCCCCACGATCGCCAGCGTCTCACCCGATGGCAGCGAGAAGCTCACATCGCGCAACACGTCCAGGGAGCGTTCCCCGCTCCGATACGTCTTGGTCAGGTGCTCCGCCGCCAGGATGACTTGCCCTTCGGTTCCCCGCATGCCCCGCCAAGATGACGACCTTCAGACCCGGGTCAAACTTCGGCAGCTTCCGAAATTCCACCGCCCCTCCCTCACGCTTGCCCCATGTCCATGCCCTCGTCATGTTTCGAATGTCTCCACAAACCGCACTCCGTAGCCTCCCCTATGTCGAACCTAGCTGCCCTCGGCGTCGCCTTTCTGAGCGGGTTCTCCATCATGGTGCTGGAGATGGTCGGCATGCGGCTGCTCGCCCGCGACTTCGGCAGTTCGTTCTACGTCTGGACCAGCCAGATCGGCGTGGTGCTCGTTGCCCTCACTGCCGGTTACCTCGCCGGTGGCTTCTGGGCCGACCGCTTTCCCGGACCACGCCTGCCTGCTCTGCTCCTGGTCCCCGCCGGCTTGTTCACCCTGTGGATCCCGGCGTTCGCCGGCCCGGTCATGCAGGCCATCGTGGCCCGACACCCCACCGACCTGGAAATTCCCATCCTTTGGCAGAAACTGGATCCCGCTCTCGGCGCGGCCATGATTTTTCTGCCGCCCTGCTTCGTTCTGGCCACCCTGCCCCCGTTTCTCATTCGCCTGGGTGCGCGCGACCTGACGGAGGTGGGGCGGGCCAGTGGCGGCATCTACGGCGCCGGTTCCGCGGGCAGCATCGCCGGCGTCTTCCTCTCCGGCTATGTCCTGATCGATCTCCTGCCTCTGCCCCTCATTCTCCGCGGCACCGGCGTCCTCATCATCGCGCTGGCAGCCCTCTGCTCCTGGCCCCGACCCACCCCACCCTCGCCATGATCCCACCCCGCTTCCCCACTCCCGCCACCGCTCCACCCATGAACCGTGCCTCCGTAGCGGCGGGCGTCCCGCCCCCCGGATTCCCCGGTTCAAGGTCCCGATGCGTGTGCACTTGTTGGAAGACGCTCCTCTTCACAAGCCGGTCGTCCGTAGCGGCGAGCGTCCCGCCTGCCGTGGAGGGGGGCGTCTCGCCCCCCGGAATCCCCGGTTCAAGGTCGGTCAGCGGGTCGGTGGCGAACAGGGGGCTGCTCAGGATCATCGCCTACGCCGCGGCCTGCCTGCTGATCGCTCCTCCGCACTCCGCACGCGCCGGCGTCATCCACGAGATCTACTCCCCTTACCACCACATCCTCGTCCTGGATGAAGGGGACATCCGCACCCTCAGCTTCGACGGCACCCGGGAAACCCGGATGTCGCTGAAAAACCCTCTCCAGGGCCACTTCGGGTACACGGAACTCTTCCACTACGCGCGACTCTGGAACACCAACCTCGCCCGGGTCGCGATGCTCGGTTTGGGCGGCGGCAGCACCCAACGCTCCTTCCTCCACCACTATCCCGAGGTCCGAATCGACTCGGTCGAGATCGATCCAGCCGTGGTCAAAATCGCGACCAACTTTTTCCAGGTCCCCATCCACGAACGCCACCGGGTGATCGTCGAGGATGGCCGCAATTTCCTCCGCCGCTCCCGGGAGAAGTACGATCTCATCGTGCTCGATGCCTACGTGAAGCATCGGTACGGCTCCCATATGCCGCAGCACCTCGCCACCCGGGAATTCTTCGAGATTGCCAGGGACCGCCTCACCCCGAACGGGGTACTCGCCTACAACGTCATCACGATCCTTCAACTCGGCAACGCCGACGCCACCCGGGCGCTCGCCCGCACCATGCTCCAGGTGTTCACCCAGGTGTACCAGTTCCGCGCCTCCGATTCCCTCAACGCCGTGCTCATCGCCACCCGGGAACCCCGCCGCCTGACCCCGCCCGAGCTCCGACAGCGAGCGACCGGTCTGGCGAGCTTTGGACGGCCCCTGCCCACCGGACTAGCCGAACGACTTCCCTCCATCAACACCCGCCTGCCTCCCAACGTGAGCCAGGCGCGAATCCTGACCGACGACTACGCCCCGGTGGAAGGGCTCGAACGCCCCTGAGCTGCCCCCGCCGCAGCCTCGCGCACCCGCTCCAGAATCACGTCCACCATCAGCGGTTCGGTTCCCACCGCCCCCGACAGCCAGAGTCGTTTGCCATGACGCTCGGTCGGATTCCGCCAAGTCGGCTGCCCCGCCGCCAACCGGCCCCGAACCATCGCTTCCGTTTCGCCCAGCATGATCGGAATGTCTTCCTGCGTGTGCAGTCCGTCGCTGATGAAATACGGCACCAGCACGATGTTCTTGGTCGCGGATTGTTTCCAGCACGCGTCGATCAACGGCGGCTCCTCGAGAAACAGCGGCAAAACATCGGCGTAAATCCCCGTCTCCCGGATCAAGGCCACCTGACGCTCAATCGCGTCGCGGGAACCCCGTGCATACGACGTCCCATGCCCGGCAATGAACAGAGTCGTGTCGGCGGGCTTGGGTGCCCTGGGAAAGGGATGCCGCTCCACCACATCCCGGGCGCGCGCCTTCAATACCTCGGTCATCGACGGATGCGATCCAACCGGCTCGCAATAGTGGAGCATCTGGCCCTGGCGCGTCTGAACCCGGGCAAACGAAGGAGCCCCGGGATGGCGCAACCCCAACGACTGTGGGATCACCTGTTCGGTGAACCAACCCTCGGCGATGAAGAGCGGCACCAGAAAGACCCGGCGGGCGAACACACCCCGCAGCACCCCAACCACGGAAGGTTCCTGCTTCCAGAACGCCTCGGTGACTTCGGCAAACACTCCGCGCCGACGAATCTCGTCGCCGTGTCGATAGGCGGGACCTGCGGAGTCCCCGTTGGCCGTGGAACCATGGGCCACCAACACCAGTGCCGAATCTTGAAAATCCGAGGAACCCATGGCGCGGAAACTGTAAGCCCACGTTCCGGTGATCAAGGCCGTTTCACGCGCCAGCCACGATTCAGCTCATCGCCCCAAACAGAACGAGGCAGCCCGGAGGCTGCCTCGTTCCAAATCAAAGTGTCGAAGGGCCTCAAGGCCTACCGCCGAGTCCCAGCGGATTACTTGGCCTTGTCGGCATCCTTCGGCGCGGCAGCGTCCTTCGCGGAGCCAAACGTGCGATCTCCACGGTGCGTGCGGCCCATGCGATCACCGCGACCACCGGCAGCTTCCTTGCCCTTCGCGGGCTCTTCGGTCTTCGGCGGAGGCGGGTTCGAGCTCTCGATGTTGACCTTGAGCTTGATGTTCACGTCCGCGTGCAGTCGCAGATCGACCTCATGGTCACCGAGGGTGCGGATCGGATGCTCGATGTGGATCTTCTTCTTGTCCACGGCCGCCTCGAACTGGTTGCGCAGTTCGTCGGCGATCAGTCCGGCGGTGATGCTGCCGAACATCTTGCCATCTTCACCCGTCTTGACCTTCAGGTGCAGCGTCAGCTTCGCGAGGCTGCGCCCGATGTCGCTCATGGCGTTGAGTTCGTGCGCTTCACGCTCGGCGCGGCGCTGCTTCAGCACTTCCAGGCGACGCTTGTTCGTGGCGGTCAGCGGCACAGCCAGTCCGCGAGGGATCAGGTAATTGCGCGCGAAGCCCGGGGAGACTTTGACGTGGTCCGTCTCGGCACCGAGGCCGACGACGTTCTTGACGAGGATGATTTCGGTCTTGGACATGGTAGCGGGGGGGTTAAATCAGTTGAGGAGCGCCGCGCGGGCGCAATAAGAGTCTCTTCGTTAGTTCAAAAGGGCACATCATCGACTTCACCGGACGGGGCGTCGCCGCCTTCCGGAGTTGCTGGGGCGGCAGGAGCGGGTCGAGCCTGACGGGGCGCAGGCGCAGGGGTCGATGGAGCTCCGAAACCGGAGCCCGAAGCAGGCCCCGGCCCACTGCCATCGGCGGCGCGATTGCCACCAATGAACTGAAAGTTCTCCATCACGACCCGGAGCTTGCTGACTTTCTGGCCGGTGTTCTTGTCATCCCATTGGTCGAGCTTGAGGCGTCCTTCCATGAAGAGCGGGTTGCCCTTCTTCAGGTATTGGCCAATCAGCTCCGCCTGTTTTCCCCAGGCATCAACGTCGATGAAAGTGACCTCTTCCTTGGTCTCCCCGGTCTCCGTCTTGTACGAGCGGTTGACCGCAAGTCCCAGACGAGCCACCGCCTGCCCCTTCGGGGTGTAGCGCAGCTCCGGGTCCCGCGTCAGGTTCCCGAGCAGGATGACCTTGTTGAAGCTCGCCATGGCAGTACCGGATCAACCGCTGTTCAGGCCGTCTGACCTGCCGTCGCCGATGCCGACGTGAACACCACCCGCAGCACGTCCTCGTTCAGGCGGAACTTCCCACGGAGGGTCGTCAGCGTCGACGGCTCACTCTCGAAGATGAAGTTCACGTAGAAGCCGGATTGGTGCTTCTTGCTGGCGATCCGGGCAAATGGACGTTTGTCCATCTTCTGGACGGTTTCCACCTTCCCACCCGCGGCGGTAATGTCGGCCGAGATGTGGTCGATGACGTCCTTGACCCCTTCTTCCTTACCCGCTGTGTTCAAAATGAACAGTCCTTCGTAACGTTTCACGGCGTTTCCTTTTCTCACCTGGCCTGCCCGTTGTAGCGGGTCATGGCTTTCTCAATGCCTTCGTCAAACCAGCAGGTCACCTGAGCCACGGCGTGTTTCAGGACCCGCCCAAAAACTTCCATTTCCTCGGTGGTGAATCGACCGAGCACATGCCCGGTTATCTCGCGCACCACCGCTTCAGTCCGACCTATCCCGAGCCGCAGTCGCGCATACGACCGCGTCCCAAGATGGGTCTCCACGGACTCCAGTCCGTGGTGCCCTCCGCTGCTTCCGTCCGGCCGAAGCCGAACCTTGCCCAGCGGCAAATCCGCATCGTCCACCACCACCAGCACCCGGGGCACCTCCACCCGGTAATACCGGAGCAAGGCACCGACCGCTTCCCCGCTCGCGTTCATGTACGTCTGGGGCCGGACCAACCAAATGGTCCGACCTTGCACCGCACCGCGAGCCACCAGCGCCTCGAACCGCCGCTCGGACTTCCACTCGGCACCCCAGACCCGTGCCAATTCCTCCACCAGGAGGAACCCGGCATTGTGCCGGGTCCGGGAATACTCCGCCCCGGGATTTCCGAGGCCGGCGATCATGAACGGCTCTGTCACCGGCCTGGAAAGCGGCCTCGGTCCGCGGGAATCCAAAGACCCGCCCGACCGAACCCGCTTCGTTCAAGGCGAGATCACTTCTTCTCGGCCTTGGCGGCACCCTTGTCCCCGCCCTTCTTGGCGTCGGGAGCCGCGGCAGCGTCGTCGCCCTTCTTCTCCTTGATCATCTCGACCTCGGCGGCTCCGGCGGCGGCTTCTCCCTCGGCAGGAGTTGCTTCCACTTCGGTGCGCGGCGCGGCGACGCTCAGGACGGGCACATTCTTGTCACCCAGAATTTCAACCCCGGCAGGCGTCGGGATTTCGCCCAGGTGCAACACCTTGTTGAGCACCATGTCGGAAACGTCGACGGCGAGCACTTCGGGAAGGTCGGCAGGCAGCGCGCGAACCTTCAGCTTGTGCAGAACGTGCTCGAGCACCCCGCCGTCCTTGACGCCCACCGGCGTGCCAACGGTTTCCACCGGAACCATCACCGTGACCTTTTCGGTCGGCGAAACCTCGTGGAAATCGATATGGAGCACGGAACCCGAAATCGGGTCATGCTGCACTTCCTGGACCAAGGCGAGACGCACGGGACGCGCATCTCCTTCGATCGCAAGATCCACGAGGATGTTCTCGGAGGCCGAATGCGCGATCAGCTTGTCGAGTTCGCGCTGGTTCAGCTCAAGAGTTTGGGAGGCCGTCTTCCCACCGTAAATCACGGTAGGAACTCGGCCGGCGGCGCGCAGTTTGTTCACCGCATTGCGGCCGGCGACGCTTCGCGTATAGGCGGTCAATGGAACCGATTTCATCTCGTCTGCTCATCTGCCCTGGTTGGCGCTCCAACAACCTAGCTGGTTCGCCCACCTTTGAACTCAAACAGTGAAGTCACCGACGAATTACTGTGAATCCGTTTGATGGCCTCACCCAACAGGCTCGCCACGGACAGGGTGGTGAGCTTGATGCCGCGATACGCGGGGCGGGGGACCGTATCAGTGGTAATCAATTCGTCAATATTCGATTTCCGAAGTCGCTCCACCGCGAGGTCAGTCAACAGGGCATGCGACACACACGCCAGGATCTGTTTGGCCCCCTTCGACTCCAGCAATCGTGCTGCCGAGGTCAGCGTTCCCGCTGTTTCCGTCAGGTCGTCCACCATCAGCACAGTCTTGCCCCGGATCTCACCGATCACCGTCATGGATTCCACCTCCGAGGCGCTCTTCCGGCGCTTCGCCACGATCGCCAAACCAGCCCCCAGCACCTGGGAGTAGGCATGCGCCATCTTGATGCCGCCCACATCCGGACTCACCACCACCAGGTTCTTCAGTTTCTTCGTCCGGATGTAGTCGTACATCACTGGCGCCGCATACAGATGATCCACCGGGATATCGAAAAAGCCCTGAATTTGCTGGGCATGCAGGTCCATCGTCAGCACCCGATGCGCTCCCGCGGCCACGATCAGGTTGGCCACCAGTTTCGCCGTGATCGGCACCCGGGGCTGGTCCTTCCGATCCTGTCGGGCATACCCGTAAAAGGGGATCACCGCCGTGATCCGCGTCGCACTCGCCCGACGAAGCGCGTCGATCATGATGAACATCTCCATCAGGCTGTGGTTCGTCGGAGGACAAGTCGACTGAACCACGAAAACATCCTGCCCACGGACGTTTTCCTCGATCTTGACGAAGGTCTCGCCGTCGGGGAACTGGGTGCACTGCAACCGGCCCAGTTCAACGCCGATACTGGAGCAGATCGCCTCGGCCAGGGGGCGGTTCGAGTTGCCGCTAAAAATCTTCACGAATGATGCGGATGGGGTTGTGGATCGACGCCACGCCCGGGACACCCCCGGAAGCGCGTAGAAGCGGCGCCACGCTATGCAGCGCCAGCGGGGCTGTCCACGCGCTTTATGAACTCGCGGTGACATTTCACCGTCCATTCCAACGCTAACCCGCACCACCCCAACATTTTCTAAACAACCGCTTCCACGCCAGATTCGCCTCCCCCAACCCAGGCTTTCCATCGATGGCCGCGCCTCGCGCATGCCCTGAAAACGTAACAACCACCGAATTCCTTACAGGATTTATTTCGATTTCTTCACGGACACCCCCGCCCCATCAAAACCCCGGCTGGCTTGCGCCAACCGGGGTGATTCAACGTTCAACGCCCCAACCTGGAACCCGGCTCAAGACTTGGTCTCGTCCACGACCACAAACCGATTCGCACCCTCGCGCCAGACCCGGAGCCGGATGAGCGCGTTCTCCAGCGACTGCGCCACATCGATGGCGGCCTCGGCATCCCGCACCGGCTGGCGGTTGATCTCCACCACCACGTCGCCGGGACGCAATCCCGCCTTCCACGCCGCCGAATCCTCGTCCACCTCGTTGACCAGCGCGCCCGTCAACTCACGCGGCACGCCGTACTGCTGACGCACCGAGGGGTTCAAATCACTGACCACCACGCCCTGAAGACCGCCCGTGTCCGACTCCGCACTCCGAGGGCCGCCGCGGCGCATGCTCGCCAGCTTCCCGTCCTCGGGCAGTTCCCGCAGCACCACCTGAAGTTGCTTGGGCTTGCCGTCGCGCAGAATGCTCAGGGCGACTTCCTTGTCCGGCGCTGTCTGGCCCACCATCAGTTTCAAATGACGACTGTCCCGGACATGGCGCCCGTCGTACTGGGTCACCACATCGCCCGGTTCCATGCCGGCCTTCTCGGCCGGGCTCTTCGGCGTGATGTCCGCCACGATGGCGCCCACCGTGTCCTGAAGCCCAAATTCCTTCGCCATGGCGGGAGTCACGTCCTGGATATTGACGCCCAGGAATCCACGGACCACGCGTCCATGCTCGACGATGCTTTCCATGACGGATCGGGCGAGGTTGACCGGCACGGCGAAGCCAACGCCGTTGTTCCCACCTCCACGGCTCATGATCGCGGTGTTAATCCCGATCAACCGGCCCTGGGCGTCCACCAAAGCGCCGCCCGAATTGCCCGGGTTGATGGCCGCATCCGTCTGGATGAAATCCTCGTATTCGAGACCGGCGGGACGGCCGAACACCGCGCGGCTGGTGGCTCCCACGATGCCCATGGTGACCGTCTGACCCACGCCAAACGGATTGCCGACCGCCAGCACGACGTCACCAACTTCCACCACATCACTGTCTCCCACCGGGATGGCGGCGAGGCCCTCGGCCTCCACCTTGATCACCGCGAGATCCGACTTCGGGTCCCGGCCGACGACCTTGGCATCATACTCCTTGCCGTCCGGGTTGAGCGCCACCTTGATGCTGTCCGCCCCATCCACCACGTGGTTGTTGGTCAGAATGAAGCCGTCCTCGGTCAGGATCACGCCCGATCCCAGGCCGTCCTGTCGGGGGGTCTGAAATCCGCGGCCCGGGACGTTGCCGTTGTCGCCGAAGAACTCGCGGAAGAACGGATGCCCACCAAACGGCATCGGGCCACCCTCCACGCGCCGCGCCTTGGTGGTGGTGAAGACGTTCACGACGCTGGGTGAGACGCCCTTGATGACCGGAGCGAAGCTCGCGCGAAGATCCCCTTCCCGCTTCACGGGCTGGGAATCGAGATTGAGCTTCAGATCCTTGGCCTTGAATTCCTTGTCATTTTCACGTGCGCCAGCGGCCTGGGTGAAAACCACCCCGGCTCCGGCGAGGAGGAGCACGGAGGCGAGCAGAGCCGCCCGCGCCTGACGACTGAGAGAGTTGCGTTGGTTCATGACGGTTCTTTGATTCATCGTGTTCGGTTCACTTGCGATCACGCGAACAACATGGATCCGCCGCCTCAGCGCAGCCTTTCCCGATCATTACAGATTGGTAAGGGTCCAGCGCTGCCCTGCCCCGCTTCCAACGCCCGGCTAACGCTTGTCCCGCTGGCGCCGCTCCAGCATCCCCGAAACTTCCCCGTGCAGTCGTCGGGCCAGTTCCTTGCGGTCGGAGACACCCGAAATAGGTTCCCCGTACTCCACGCGCCCCACGATCCAGCGCTTGGCCATGAGGTTCAGAAAATGCGGCGCAAAGGTCATGTCGCGCCAATACGCGACATCCTCGGAAACCGTCCCTTCATCCACCTCGTAGGTGATGCAAGCCGGCGTCACCGGCCAACCGTTCGCCGCTGCCGGCTCCAGCAGCGAAGGCCGAAACGGCAGAACCGAATCGCCTCCCGAACTGGTGCCCTCCGGAAAAATCGCCACCACCGTGCCTCCTTCGATGATCGGGCGAAACGCGGAGGCGATTTCGGCGACGTGCGAGCGCAGGTCACGCCGCAGAAATAAGGTGCCCGCACACCGCGCCAAGGACCCCATGAAGGGCCAGCGCGCCACCTCCGCCTTCGACACGAACAGCATGGGGCCCGAAATCGCGATCACCCCGATATCCAGGTATCCCAGATGGTTGCAGACCACCATCCCCCGGGTTGGCACGCGACCCACATGTTCGGCCCGGATCCCGACACGGGTCAGCGAGCGCCGACCCCAGCGCTGGACCCAGGCTGCGCACACTTTCGGATCGTTGCCCAATCCGCGCCGCCGGAACCTCCAGGCATGCTCGAGCACTCCGAGACCGGTGATCCCCACAAAGGCCAGGGAACGGGTCAGGACACGGACAGGATGACGCAATGCGGGAAACATGAAATCGAGCTGGGCAGGAACGATGGCTCGGCGTCACAACGGTTGTTCCCGCAGCCACGTCCGCCAGTCCTCCAGTGTGTCGATGTCCCGCAACCGCCGGAGTTCGGCAACACGCAGTCCTGCGTCCGCGATCCGTCGGCGGGTCATCTCGAAGACCTGGTCGGTGCTCCAGGGGATTTCGCGAAACAACTCGGGAAGCGGCTGCCCCAGACCCACCAGCCAATACCCGCCATCCGTGGCCGGTCCCAGCACGACATCATGCTCCTGCAGCGCGTCGAAGGCAGACTGGATGTCCGCGGCTCCGAACTCCGGACAATCGGCGCCCAGGATCAGAACATTCGAAACACCCTCGGTGAAGGCTTCCGTCATCGCCCGGCAGAGGCGCTCCCCCAAATCGCCCTCGCCCTGGGGACGGACGTTCCATCCCGCGCGACGCCAGGCACCCACCTCCGCCGCCGCGTCGTCCGGCGCGAACCGCAACTCGACGTCCTGCCGTCCGCTGAGCCTCGACAGCGTCAACCCGACCAGCACCTGGTAAATCGCCGCCGCCGCTTCGGCGTCCAGCTGGGCAGCGATCCGGGTTTTGACAAACCCCGGACGTGGCGCCTTCAGGAACACGATGACCCGGCCGTTCCTCAATCCTCGCCACCCTTCGAGTTGAATTGGTCCTCCTTGCGGCGGAACAGGACGTTGAAGGTGGTCATCGACCCGTAGCAGCGGGTGATGTAGCCCTGCCAGTCGAACTTTTCCGTATCGGTGAGTTTGTCGCTGCCGTTGAGCTTCTGTTCCAGTGTCCGGAGATTGTTCCGCATCATCACGATCTTGTGGAAGAACGCGTCGAGCGGCATTTCCTTGGTCGAGAGCGTCGGGTCCGCGGGATGCAGCACTAGCTTGCCGCCGTGCCACCGCGCCGCGAGCTCGTCTCGCACCGCATTGGGCTGTTCGATGCCCAGACGATCCGCCACCGCCTTGACCGTCGCCTCGATCAGTTGTGCCAAAGGCAGTTCGAGTCCGCTCAGTGAAGCCGTCGCCTCGGCAGGCTGAAGCCCGCTGGCCTCCGGCGAAACCTGGCGCCGGATCCCGTCGTCGAAGAGCACCGTGGCGGATTGGTCGTCAATGGCCCGCACGGTTCCGATCCCGTGGTTCGGATGCAGCACCCGCATGCCGATGTGAATGGCGGCGATGTTCATGGCGGGAGCCTACCGAAAGGCCCGCCACACTCCAAGCCAAGGGAAGCCGTTCGCTCCCGGCTACTCCACCGCCAGGCTGTACAGGTGGCGATGCCCTCGAAGCAACAGTTCCCGACCGACCACCGCCGGGGAGGCATCGAAGCGATCATCCAAGGTGTTGACCGCCAAGACCTCCAGTTTGGGACCGTGCCGCAGGACCGCCGTTTTGCCATCCCGGCCCACCACATACACTCGCCCCGCTGCCCCCACCGGCGAGCCATACACACCGAAGATCCCCTCCAGCCGTTCGGCTTCATAGTCCGCGCGCCCATCCGCCGTTGCGAAGCGCGAAAGCATCGCGTTGTTTCCGGACAGGAAATAGAGGGCGCCGTCGTACAGCAGCGGCGAGGGAACGTACGGAGCGCTCTTGCCATGCTTCCATCGGATCGCATCCGTGTCCGTCAGGTCGCCGTCCCGGCCCAGTTGGATGGCCAGGATGGCCGCCCCCCGAAACCCGCTCAGCAGATAGGCGGTGGTGTCATCCACGACCGGGGTGGGAATCACATTCACCGTCATCCCGCCGCATTCCCAGAGCTGCTTGCCCGTGGCGAGTTCATAGCTCCGGATCCGCCCGGTCGAACTCACGATCACCTCGGTCCGGCCCGGCCGCTCCACCACCATCGGCGTCGACCAGCTGGTCGGTTCACTGCGCGCCTGTCGCCACAGTTCCTTGCCGCTCTTCTTGTCGAGAGCCACCACGAAATCTTCGCCCTCATGATCCCAGGGGATCACCACCACATCCCCGTAAACCGCCGGGGAAGCCCCTTCGCCAAACGCGTTGCGGGTCAGCATACGACCCAGGCGCTTCTCCCACTTCACCTGTCCGTTCAAATCCAGGCCGTACACCCCCCGCGATCCGAACGACGCGATCAACCAGTTGCCGTCGGTGACCGGCGAGGAGGAGGCAAACCCGTGATCTTTATGGTGACCTTCATGGGGGATCTCCTCCACCACGGTACGGCGCCAGGCAATCTGGCCCGTCTGACGGTCCAACGCGACAACCTGGAAGCGGTAGGGTTTCGAGGGTTTCTCCACCACCTGCGCCCCTCCGCCCGTGGGTGCCGGTGCGGCGGGCGGCCTCGACTCCGCGGCGGTGTCGGTCTCCGGCAAATCCGCCGGCATGGCGGTTAATAGATAGATCCTATCTTTCCAGACGATAGGCGTGGAGGTTCCGAAACCCGGGATCACCGACTTCCAACGCACGTTCTTGGTCTCGCTCCATTCGGTCGGCGGCGTCGCCTTCGGAGCGACCCCGGTTCCCAGCGGACCGCGCCATTGTGGCCAGTCATCGCCTGGATGGTCGGCCGCCGCCGCCGAGAAGGAAACCATGGAAGAAGCTAACCAACCCCAGAAGCGCGCATGGGACCGCAACATGGGCCGGGAGAATGGAGACGATTTCGCCAAATGCAACGGCCCGCCGCGAAGTTCCGCGGAATCCCAAAATCACTTCAGCTGCCAGAGCTTGCGCAGCAGCCATTCCGCCCCGAACAGCACCAGCGCCAGGAGGTAGTAGAACGGTGACATCCAGACCTCGATGGCCATGCGGGATTGAACCCGCTGGGCGGTGCTTCGCGCCACGTCCGGCAGTCGATGCAGCGTTTCTTCCCTAAAGAATTCACCCTTCGTGAGCGCCGCCAACTCGCGCAGCAACGGTTCCTGCATCGCGGTCTCACCCGCCTCCACCAACCGCTCGTCCACCGTGAAATCCACGGACGCCGGCGCTTCCTCACCCAGCGTGATCCGGTAGCGACCGGGCGCGGATGCCACGATCTCGCCACGGAACACCCCGGGCTGGTCCGGCACCGCGCGCATCGAAAAATCGGAGCCTGCGGCGGGCATCGACGGAGCCTCTCCTCCGGCCACGGTCCGGCTGGTGCCCTCGACTCTCGCCTGCACCAACGGTTCGGCGAGCGGCTCAAAAGCGCTGGTGAAGAGGCGTCCGGTCACGGCGATCTTTTCCCCCCTCAGCGCGGTGGTCCGATCCAGGGCCAATTGGGTGCGCCGACTGCCCGTCAACAGGTGGTTGATGGCCAGCCGCTGAACCACCCTGCCCCAAAATGAAACGTAGAATTGGTCGCCCTCATTCCTTCGCCAGCGCCAGGTGTTGTCGGTGCCGATGAACATGCTCTGCCCCACGCCGTATTGCTGCAAAGCGATCACCGGAATCCGGGCTGCGGAATCCTCCACCGAGGCTTCCACCACCAGCACCTGGGCCGCGGGTTTCGCCCGCAGCACCGGCGCCGTCCAGAACAACGGCGGCAACGCCTCCCAACGGCGGACGCTCTCCTCAGGATCGTCCGACATCCTCAGCAACGCGCTGGATCGACCCTCCGGCGTCAGGGCCAGTTTCAAGGGCTTGTCGTGGATCAACGTCGACGCCGCTCCGGGCAGCAGCCGATCGAATTCCACCGGCAACATCCGTTCCAGCGCCGTGTCCCGATAGCTCCAAGGACTGAACCGACGTCCGGCGATCATCAGAAAAGAACCCGCCGACCGCGCGACAAACTCGGTGAGCACGTCCAGTTGGGCCGGTGTGAAGTTCTTCGGGTCCACATCCCCGAACACCACCAGGTCGTAGGTGTACAAGTCCTCACGGCGCGTCGGCATTTCCTCCAGATAGGGAGACCCCGGACTCCGGGTGATCGCGTCGTCGCCGTCAAACAGCACGCACTTCAGGTCCACCCGCCGATCCCGCATCAGCAGGGCTTGAAGGTAACGGAATTCCCAGCGGGGGGATTGTTCGACAAACAGCACCCGGATTCGGTCGTCGATCACCTTGAGGCGTCGGGACTGCCGGTTGTTCTCGGCGAGAATCTCGTCGGGGCGCGCCGGCGTTTCCACCGCCAGTTCAAAATCTCCGGTCCGGGAGGGGGTGTATTTCAGCGGCACTTCCACCTCGCCGTCGGCCTGAACCTGGATCTCCCGTTCGTCCGCCCGTTCGCCATCGACGAGCAACGTCAACCGCAGGGTCTCGCCTGCGAGCCCGCGGCTGCGCAACCGCGCGCTCACCGACACTTCGTCCTGCACGAACGAAACCTCGGGCGCCGCCAGATCCACCACTTGAACGTCCCGGGGAGCCGTCGTTCCCAGTCCCACAAAATGAACGGGAATGCCCGCGTCCCGGGCGAGCACCGCCACTTCGCGAGGATCCCCACCTGCGTTTCGAATGCCGTCGGTGAACACGACCACGCCACCCACCGGGCGTCCGCGCTCACGATCCAGCAGTTCCCGTAGCGCCGTGCCAGGCGCGGTCTGCGAACCTTCCGCCCGCAATGCCGCCGCCAGCGCTCCTGCGGGAAGCGCGCCCTCGCTGCCGGACGCCCCGTTGGTCGCTCCCGAAGCCGCCACCATCGGCAACACCATCGCCTGGAGTTCGCCGGAGAAGGCCGCCGCGCGCAGATCAAAGTTCTTTCCCAGCCGATCCAATAACGCCAGTTCCCGGTTGGTGATCACCCCACGAAGAAGATCCAGCCGGGACGGGGCCTGAGCCAGCCGCGCGGGAACCGCCTGCCCCAGACCACCGGTCCCCAACAAACGGCCCTCGGCGATCCCAGCCCGCACCCGGTCCGCGTCGTCGTTCCTCGGATCGCGCAGTGCCAGGCTGGCGCTTTCGTCGAACAAGAGAATCAACGCCTGCCGAACCATTCCGTCCACGGTGAGCCCCAGGGTCGGCCTCAGAAAAACCCCGGCGACGACCAGAAGCGAAAGGCAGCGCAGGGTCAGCAGAATGCCGCGTCGCAGCGGGGTCACCTCGACTTCACGCAGCCGGTAACTCCAGACCGCCACCCCCAGCGCCGCCACCACCCAGCCCAGCAACACCCAGCCGCTGAAGACCGGATGCACCTCGAAGCGCGTCGACAAAACCGTTCCTGCCTCGCCCGAGGGCGCGCCCAATAATCGAAGGATAAAAGCACTCATCCTCGCCTTCGCCTCATTTGGGACGGCTGAAGCGCTGGGCCAACCAGACTTCGGTCATGCCCAGCAGCAACACCGCCAATGCCAGCGGCAGCCACAGTTCAACCCCCACGCGCTCCCGGTCAAATGCCGCCCGCAGATCCATGCCCGGCGTCCAGTCCATCACCTGGCCCACGCGCTCCAGTTCCGCCCGCTGTTCGGAACTCAATTCGGTGAGGTCGGATTCAGCCGGGTCCGGCTGGGCCGCGAACAATGCCAACGGCGTGGACCTGCCCGCGATCGTTGCCCGGTACACTCCGGCCTTGGCCGTCTCGTCCCATTCCAGCAGCGACGCGCCAGGCACGGCCCGTAGCGTCCGCACCCAGCGCCGCTCCGTCGAACCGGGCGGCACGATCGTCACGTCGCGCCCGGCCAGTTCGGCCGGTTGCCGCAACGCCACCTGTCCCCCTGCCTGCACATTGAACCGCCCCCCCTGCACGTCCGCAATCGATGCGATCGCCCGATGCAACAGCGGGATAAAGGCAGGGCGAACCGGAAAATCGTTCCAGGCCGTTCCCGCCGTGCTGGAGAAGAGCATCACCCGACCCCGTCCCACGGCGCCCTCCACCGCGGCCGGAACACCATCCGAAAACCGGACCATCACCTCGGACACCGGCGCGTCACCGCCGGGAACAGCGACCGCATTCGTCACCGCCGGACGGGGCACCAGCGTCCAGGCCGCACGGAACCGAACCGCCGCCAGGGAACCCGCTCCCGGTTCATTCCAGAGCGCAAAGACCGGATGCTGATAGCCCGACCCTTGCAGCACCAACTCGGGCGATTCGCCCTCTCCCGTCGGACTTCCACGCAAGGCTCCCAGTGTCGCAGGCAGCAGCCCGGCCCGGGTTCCCAATTCGGCATTATAAAAGGCCGCCGTCGCCTGTGGTCCGGGGAAGAGCAGCAAGGCTCCGCCTTCCCGCACGTAACGCGTCAGATTGTCCACCGCCGTCGCCGGCAATGGCGGCACGTCCGACAGAATCACTGCGTCAAAGTCGGAAAGCCGCGCCACCCCCAGCGACCCCACCTGCCCCAACTGAGGCTGCAAGTAGTAGGAGTCCGCCACCTCCGCCGGCACCGGCTGCAAGGCGTTCCGCAGAAAAAAAGCACCATTCGAAGCCGGATCCCCGTCCACCACCAACACCCGCACTTCCTTCACCGCCTCCACCACCAGCGTACGGGTGTCGTCCGCGGGAAGACGGTCGGCGGGCAACCGTACCGACACCGCATGAAACCCCTCACCCGGCATTCGTCCAAAAAAAGTCAAGCGCCGCACCTCGCCCGGCCGCAGTTCGTCGAGAATCACTTCGTCGACCGGCCGGCCTTCGTTGATATGGAGGGTCGCCCGAACCTGGCGGACCAGCGAAGCCCCGCGATTGGCGATTTCGGCGTCAAAACGAACCGGTTCCTTGGCGGGCACGAAACCCGGCGGACGACTGAGTGCCGAGACGGCCAGGTTGTCCTCCAGCGGTTCGGCCACAAACACCACCCGCAAGCGCACATCCCGAGCCCGTTCCTGAAGCATGGCCGCCACCTCAGGCAGCCGCCGCCAACCCAGGGCCTGCCGATCGGTCACCAACACGATTTCTTTGCGCAATGCCGCCTGGCCTTCCAGGGCTTCTACCGCTGCGGCGATGCCCACCGGATGGTCGGTGGAAAGATCGGTCAACGTCGCCTCCCGGACCGTCTTCCGCACCAGGTTCAAATCGAACGATGGTTCCGCCACCGCCGCGGTCACGCGGTCACCCGCCAGGAACACCGAAACCGACGACCCCTGAGGCAGCGCGTCCACCGCCTGTTCCGCGGCCTGTCGGACCAGGTCGAAACGGGTTCCCGCTCCATCGCCCGCCGCGAGACTGGCCGAATGATCCAACACCAGCGCCGCCGTCACCCTGCGGCTTTGCAAGAACGAAGTCGCCGATCGCAGCGCCGGACGGGCCAGCGCCAAGGCAAACAAGCCGACAATCAAACAGCGCAACGCCAGGAGGATCAGGTCTTCGATCTCCATCCGGCGGCGGTTCTTCTCCACGCTCGCCTGGATGAACCGCATGGCCGCCCAGGTCACCGTGCGGAACCGTCGGCGGTTGAGCAGGTGGATCAGGATCGGCACCGCCACGGCGGCACTGAACGCGAGCAGGGCTGGATTGAGGAACGACATCGTCAGCCTGGACCCCGGCGCGCGCGCCCCGTCTTTTTTCGAAACGCCAGATAACCGCTGAGCGTGTCCCGCAGCGGGTCCCCTGTGTTGACCAGCACGTAATGCGACTGGTTCCGCTCGCAGCCCTCCCTGAGGCGCGTTCGAAAGGCCTCCACCTCGCGCTGATAGCTCTTCCGGATCTCGGACGCCCGGGTCAGCAGCGGCGGAACGCCTTCCAATCCCACAAACTCCACGTTGCCCGTGAACGGAAACTCCAATTCAGCGGGATCCATGATGTGGAACACCACCACTTCATGGCCCACGAACCGGAGATGCTGGATGCCTCCCAGCATTTCCTCCTCGTCGTCGAACAGGTCGCTGATCAGCACCACGATGCCTTTGCGAGGAGTTTGCTGTGCCATCTCGTGCAACACCGGTCCGATCCGGGTCTGGGACTTTGGCTCGAACGACGCCAACTGCGACATGATCACATGGATGTTCGAGCGGTTGTTGCTCCGCGGCAGATAGCGCCGAAGCGACGCATCGAACAACCCCACAGCCACCGCATCGCGTTGCAGCAGGATCAAATAGGACAGGCACGCGGCCAGTTGCTTGGCGTAATGAAGCTTGGTCAGCGGGCCCGAGCCGTAACGCATCGATTCGCTGCCATCGAGCAGGATCTGAGCGACGAAATTCGTCTCCTGCTCGTACTGCTTCACGTAGTACCGATCCGTCCTTCCCAGGACTTTCCAGTCGAGATGCCGCGGATCATCGCCCTGCGCATACTCCCGGTGCTGGGCGAACTCCGTCGCGAATCCGAAGAACGGCGACCGATGCTCGCCCGCCATGTAGCCCTCCACCACCTGCCGGGCATGCATGCCCAGCACCTCCGCATGCACCAGGGCATGCGGGTCCAGCAAATCATCGGGTTTGGGGGCGGACATCTCGGCGTGGCTTCAGCGGTGGGCGTGTTGAATCGACTCGCGTCGGTGCGTGATGGCGTTCAATGGGGTCGTTCGGTTCGGTCGGCAACCCGGCACTGCCTTCAATCAGCGAAGGCCGCCTTCAAATAATCCAGGCTCCGGCGCGCGATCTCATCCGGTCCTTCGTCGAAGCGAAAAACTTCCACGGAAACCTGCCCGCCATAGCCCACCTCGCGCAAGGCCGCCGCAATCGGACGATAATCCACATCCCCAAACCCCGGGCCCTTCAGGTTGGCATCGTTGGCGTGGAAATGGGCAAAGGCACCCTTCGACTCCCGGATAATGTCCGGAATCGGGGTCGGCTCCGACGACATCGCCTTCACGTCCAGGATGATCCGCATCGACGGGCTCTGGAATTGAGCCGCAAACCGCCGGGCCTCCGCCGCCGTGTTGATGAAATCCGTCTCCGACGGCGCCAGGGGCTCGAAACAAATCACCACGCCACGATCCTCCGCCCGCGCCACCGCATCCCGAAACACCTCCGTCGCATACTCCCAGGCGCGTGCCATGGGCACCCCCGGAAGCAGGCTGCGTTGCTTGGGCGAACCAAACACCAGGATTCCCCCACCCAGATCCGCCCCGAAATCCACCAAGTCCCGCAGATACCGCGACGTCCGATCCCGAACACCCGCCTCCGGATGGGTCACGTAAAAGCCCTCCGTTTGCGCCAAAAGCCAATGAATGCCGCCAATGACAATTCCCGCCCGCTGGGCCGCGTCCCGAAGCCGGGTACGATCCACCGCCCCCAGGTCGGTCACCCGGCGGCACACCGTGAACGGCGCCAGTTCCACCGCGTCATAGCCGGTCTTGGCCGCGTGCTCGAAAATGCGCTCCGACGTCCAGCCCCCGCCGGCGGGATCGGAGGTGTAGATCTCATTGCAGATCGCAAAGGGCACAACCGGATGTTTCCGGGGCATTCCCAGGACCGTCGAGGCAATTTCCTGGCCGGCGATCGCATCCATCCGCCCCGTTGACAAAGTCACAGGGATTGAAAGCAGCAACCTTGAGACACAGGAAAATCCGCGCCCACCGCAGCCAACCGACCTGGGTTTTCGTCACGTATTCGTCACAAAGGCGACACCCGTCCGTCCAGCCATCCTGCCAGCCTCGTCGCATGGTAACGGTGCAATTTTTCACTCAGGCCGTACCCGAGGATTCCCCCCGCACGCCGGATGGCGTGACACCGACATTCCCGTCGGATGTCACCGATTGGGTCTCACCTGAGGCCCTGCTCTCCGTGGTGCAGGAAGCCGCGGAGCGGGCCCGTGGAACTCCGTGGCTGGAGTTGCTGGGTGGAACGCCACCCGACTCACCGTTGGAAGACCTGGTGGTTCTCGTCGCTTATTGCTACCTGCAAGGCATCTACCGTTCCTTGGAAGTCGTTCAGCAATTGGATTCCGACCCGACCCTGGAAGCCATGCGCTCCCGTCTGGGTCTCCGACCGGAACACGTGCGCAACTTCCGTCGGGAACACCGATCCGCGCTCGTCGACAGCCTGACCTGCGCTTTGTCCCAACTCTGGCGCCGTCGGTTCGACCGATTTTCCGGGGAGCACTTCACCGACTCGCTCGTGCGCAATCGGCACAATTTCGGACTCCTGGAACCCTTCTACCGCCAGGCGCGGGAGCGGCTCGATCGGGCGATTGCCTTGGATTCGATGGCTTTGGACGATTAGGCGCACCCAGTCTGCTCGGGAAGAAAGCCAGGATCTGAACCCGCGGGTTGGTGTCGTCGACGTCTTTAACCGCTGACGTCCATCCACGGCGTGGCTCGTGGGGAGACGACTCAGATTCCTTCACGTCATCCCGCGGCGCCGCTCTCTCCATGAACCGTGAAATCGTTTCGCTGATTTCCAACGACTTACAATTTCGCGGTTCAAGGGCCGTGAGCAGGTCGATTTCGAACAGGTGGCTCTCCATGAACCTGTTTCTGCCGGCGCCTTGCCAAGGGCCATGGGCCCGTTCCATCCCAGCCTGGGCCGAAGGCCCAGGAAACGTTGCCCCGAAGTCTGCGGAGGGCTGAAGGCCCGACCCATCGGTGGAACGGGCTTTCAGCCCTCGGATTTCTAGGAAACCGCTGACCTGGGCCGTTGGCCCAGGCTGGGATAGGACGGGCCGTTGGCCCTGGTACCCGGC
>CAUJJW010000064.1 GCA_963205105.1 Verrucomicrobiota bacterium
CCCAACAAAGTCGAAGCGGTCGGATTCACCTTCCCCGAGAAGGGCATGTACGACGGCCCCATCGACTACGAGGTCCGCTGTGAGTACGAGGGTGGCTACACGTCATCGCTCTCCAACAAGCACCGGATGGGCACCAAATGGATCGGCGAAAACGGCTGGGTCTGGGTCGACCGCGGCAACATCGAGGCCTCCAACGCGGAGTGGTTCCAGGAGAAGTTCGACCGCGGTTCCTTCAAGGGTTACGTCTCACGCAGTCATCACGCCAACTGGGTCGAATGCATCCGTTCCCGCAAGGAGTGCATCACCCCCGCCGAAACCGCCCATCGCTCGGCCACCCCGGGCCATATCGGCTATGTCTCCCTCGCCGTGGGCCGCCCATTGAAGTGGGATCCCAAGGCGGAAGTGGTCATCGACGACCCCGTCGCCGACAAGCTCCTCAAAGCCGTCAACTACCGCGGCGACTGGAAGCTGACCTGATCCTTGCCGACGAGGGTGGACGTCAGAAGTGTTGGATCCCTGGCGCAAGTGACCACCGCTCACACCGCTCACACCGCTCCACGCGGTGCGCTCGGCCAGCCCGGCAGATCCATCCGGCCCGGACGCGGCACCGGATAACTGCCATCCGATCCCGGAACCGTCGGCGGCGCCATGTCATCCCGGCAATCCTCCGGCTTCGGCAGATACGCGAAATCCGAGGCGTTGATTTCGTCCCAGGTGATCTCTTTCCCGGTGTAGCAGGACATCTGCCCCATCACAGTGATCATGGTGCTGCGCGCCATGTAACTGCCGTGGTTGAGCGGTTTCCCGGATCGAATGGCGGCAAACAACCGGTCGTGTTCCACCTGGTAAGGATCGCAGGTGCCACCCCAGCGCCAGTTCTTCTCGCCCCAGATGCGGCAGGACAGGAGCGAAGCCCGACCCTTCGTTCCGAACACCAGACTCGACGACTCGTCGTAGCAACCCGTCGTCGTGCGACACAGGGCGTACACCCGCTTCCCGTCGGGGAATTCGTACACCACCGAGTGGTGGTCGAACACGTCGCCATAGATGGGTTCGGTCATGGACGACCGCCCGCCCAGGCCATGGCATTTCACCGGCACCGCGTTGCCGAGCACCCAACTCGCGCGGTCCATGTTGTGCACCAGCGACTGCGGGACGTCGTCGCCGGAGATCCAACGGAAATGATACTGGGTGCTGCACTGCCATTGCAGTTCGGTCAGTCCCTTCGGTCGATCGGTGACGCCGTAGGGTGCGCGCAGGAAATTCTCCTCGATGGTGACCACGTCGCCAATGGCGCCGTCCTGAATCCGCTGGACGGTCTCCTCGTAGCCGGAGTGGTGCCGGCTATGCAGACCCGAAACGATGCTCAACCCCTTCTCTTTCGCGAGATCACAGGCGGCCTGCATCAGGCGCACGCCGTACGGATCGATGCCATGGGGCTTCTCAACGAAGACGTGTTTGCCCGCCCGGATGGCCGCCAACGCGTGAAGCGGATGAAATTTCGCCCCGTTCGCGATCAAGACCACATCGGACAGCTCAACGACCTTCTTGTAGGCGTCGAAACCCGCGAAACACGCCTCATCCGGCACTTGAACCTGGGCGCCCATCTGAGCCTTGAGGGCGTCCCGTTTCTCCTTCACGCGGTCGAGAAAGATGTCGGCCATGGCCACCAGTCGAGCCCCCTTATCTGCGGTCAATGCCTGGGCCGCGGCACCGGTGTTGCGTCCCCCGCAGCCCACCATGCCCACGCGCACAACGTCGCTGCCCGCGGCATGCGCCAAACGACCCACATCCAAGCCAGCCAACGCGACCGCCCCGGCGGTCGTGGCGGAGGTTTTCAGGAAATCGCGTCGCGAGCTCGACGCACCGTGGCTGGAACGTTCGGAGGCAGACATGGAAGGCATGGGGTTTCCCCATCGTCTTCCCCTTTTGGATCGACCCGTGCCAACCGTTTCTTGGCAATCGTCAACCGTCGCCGCGAACGCCGCCCGCGAATCCAAATCAGACCCCTGCCGTCCGCCGGTTGAAGGCCACACAGTCGGCGTACCGGACCCCCTGTCCTCCGAACAGATCCAGCGCCGACCCAATGGTCAGATCAACCCTCCCCTGGCTGATGGCAGTCACCTCTTCCAAGTCCTGCATCGAACTCGCCCCGCCCGCATAGGTCGTCGGCAAGGGGGTTGCCGCGGCCAAACGCGACACTAACTCCCGGTCAATCCCTCGGCACAAACCCTCCACGTCCACGGCATGCACCAGAAACTCCGCACAGGAGGACGCCAGCCGCTCCAGGATCGTTTGCTCCACCTTCAGGTCGGTGAACTTCTGCCACCGATCCGTCACGACGAAGTAGTCGTCGCCGCGCCGGCGACAGCTCAAGTCCAGCACCAGACGGTCGCGTCCGACGATCCCCACCAGTTCCTTCAATCGCTCGTCATCGAGACGCCCTTCACGGAACACCCAGGAGGTCACGATCACGTGGGAAGCACCGGCATCCAGCCAGGACCTGGCGTTGGCGGCGTTCACCCCGCCACCGAGGTGCAGCCCGCCCGGATAGGCCTCCAGTGCGGCGCGCGCGGCGTGTTCGTTGCCGGGCCCGAGCGAAATCACATGGCCACCCGTCAATCCGTCCTCACGGTATTGGCGGGCGAACCAATCCGCGGGCCGGTCCGACTCAAAGTTGGTTCGCGTTCCCGCCCCGGAATCGGTCAGCGTTCCTCCCACGATCTGGACCACGCGGCCATTGCGAAGGTCTATGCACGGACGAAACATGCGTGACACAAGACAGCCAGAGTCGCCGGGTTCTGCCGAGCCCGGAATCCGGCCTTCCGGCGAAGTTCCGTTGTGGCAGCCGATGCTCCTGGGCGCTGCGGCCGGCGGACTCGGGTGGGGGATCCGGGGTCAGTATGGCCATGAAACCGGCGCCATGATCGCCGGACTGTTGGTCAGCCTCACCTGGATGATTCTGTTCCTCCGCCACGCCACGGCCTCGCAAGCCATCCGGTCGGTGGCCTGGACCACGGTCGCGATCGGTTTCGGCGGCGCCATGACCTACGGTCAGACCATCGGTCTCACCCAAGACCAGGCCCTGGTCGGGAACTGGCCGGCTCTCCGCTGGGGCATGCTGGGACTCGCCATCAAGGGCGCTCTCTGGATCGGATTCAGCGGTCTGTTTCTGGGCATGAGCCTGGGCGGTGTCCGCTATCGGCCCGCGGAACTCCTCGCCCTGTTCGCCGGCATGCTCGGCCTCTACGCCCTCGGGGTGTGGCTGTTGAACACGCCCTTTGATCCAGCCAACCACCGGCTTCCAGCCCTCTACTTCTCCGATGATTGGCGCTGGGAACCGGACGCCGATCTGAAGCCGCGACGCGAGGTGTGGGGCGGTCTGCTGTTCGCCCTGCTCGGAGCTATCGCCTACGCCGGCGTCATCCGACACGACGCCCTCGCCCGCCGGCTCGCCGGGTGGGCGATGCTCGGCGGCGCGCTGGGTTTCCCCGCCGGCCAAAGTCTTCAGGCCTTCCACGCCTGGAACCTTCCGCTGTTCCGATCCGGAACGCTCGCCCGCCTCGATCCACTGCTGAACTGGTGGAACTTCATGGAGACCACCTTCGGCGCGGTGTTCGGGGCGGTGCTCGGCCTTGGCCTCTGGCGAAACCGTCACGCGTTCGCCGTCCTTCGCCCACCCAGGCAACCAGCGGAAGGTGTCGCGGCACGCGCTCCATCGACCGGCCCGGCATCGAACGCTGTCGCTGGCTTCGAATGGGGCCTGATCCTGCTCGCCTTGCACACCGCGCTGCTGGTCATCAGCGAGTTCACCTCGATCCCCATACTGGAGCGTTACACGGACCTTCCCCTCCTGATGGGCGTGCTGCCCATGGTCGCCGCTGCTGAAGGCCGATGGTCCCCCTGGCTGGTCGCCCTGCCGATCACCCTGCTTCCCATCGCCGGCAAGACCCTCCGACAACTGGTCTATGAACAGCCGTCGGTGACTCCGGCCGTGGGCTGGTTCGTGTACGCCATCCTGCCCCTCGTCGTCGTCACAACCGTCGCCTTCCGCCAAGCCGCGGTCGCGTCCTCGGGTCGTCCGGCCGACCGGCCACTTCGCCTCAGCCTTGCCCTGGCCACAGTCGTCTACTTCAGCCTGAACTACGCTTTCTTCCGCTTCCCCTGGCCCTGGTCGACCTGGACCCAGCGCACGCCGAACGGGCTGGTGTTCACCGCCTGTGCCGTCGCGTTGCTCGTCCTGGCCTGGCGCGGTCCGTCCGCCAACCGCCAACGGCCTTGAAGGCAACACCGGCGGCTGAGCCAGACCGCCTCGGCTGAAATCGATGGAGTTCACGCGGATTCAACCCGGAGCTTGAATCTGCCCGCGCGAGCCGGTGAGCTATGCCGCGTTATGCCATCGGCCCCCCATGTCCTAGCCGCATTTTCTCTTGGCGCGGCCACGTTCCTGCTACCGAACGCCCACGCCGAATTGTCCTGGATCTGGTCGTCCCAAGCGGACGCCGCTCAGGTCAGCCTTCGTCGCGAATTCACCGTCCCCACCGGGGTGAAGGAGGCGATCCTTGCCGTCACCTGCGACAACCGTGCGCGGGTGATCGTGAACAACAGTCCGGCGCTGACCAACAACGACTGGAACGAACCCTCCCTAGCCAACATCACCGCGCTGCTCAAACCCGGTTCCAACTGGATCCAGGTGGAGGCCGAAAATGAGGGCGGCGCCGCTGGCTTCATCGCCCGCCTCACCTACAAGGACGCCCAGGGCAAGGAAACCATCCTGGAATCCGACGCCTCCTGGCAGGTCCAGGCCAAGGGCCAGGCCGACTGGAAGCCCGCCAAGGTGGTTGGCAAATACGGCGACGATCCCTGGGGCAACGCCCTGGCCGCAGCTTCCGTGGCCAATGCCACCGCCAAACCCCTGGTGGTCCAGCCCATGGACATCAACGTCCTTCCCGGTTTCCGCGTCGAGTTGCTCCATACCGTGCCCAAGGCCGAGCAAGGCTCCTGGGTCAGCATGACCATCGACCCCAAGGGCCGCATCATCGCCTGCGATCAATACGGCGGACTGTACCGCATGAAGCCGACCCCGGTCGGTTCCAACCAACTGGCACCCGTCGAGCAACTGAAGGCCAAGGCCGGTGGCGCCCACGGACTGCTCTACGCGTTCAACAGCCTCTACGTGATGGTCAACGAACAAGGCGGTCGGCAGGGCCTTTGGCGCCTGCGCGACACCGACGGCGACGATCAATTCGACGAGGAACAAAAGCTTCGCGGCATCCAGGGCGGTGGCGAACACGGTCCCCACGCCATCGTGCTCTCACCCGACGGCCAGTCGCTCTACATCGCCAGCGGCAATCACACCCAACTGCCCGATGGCATGGAGTTCTCCCGGTCCCCAAGAAATTGGGACGAAGACCAGATCGTGCCCCGCCTCTGGGACGCCAATGGTCATGCCCGCGGCATCCTCGCCCCCGGCGGGTACATCTGCAAAACCGACCCCAATGGCAGCGCCTTTGAGCTGGTGAGCCACGGTTACCGCAACGAGTACGACATCGCCTTCAACAGTTACGGCGACATCATCACGTACGATTCGGACATGGAATGGGATGCCGGATCCCCGTGGTACCGCCCCACCCGCATCTGCGTCGCCACCAGCGCCAGCGAATTCGGATGGCGCTCCGGTTCCGGCAAATGGCCCAGCTATTACCCCGACAGCCTCCCCGCCTTGGTCGATGTCGGCCCCGGCAGCCCCACCGGCGTTGAGTCGGGCAAGGGCGCGCAGTTCCCCGCCCGTTACCAGCACGCGGTCTTCGCCAACGACTGGACCTACGGCACCATGTACGCCATCCACCTGAAGCCCCAGGGAGGTGCTTATGTGGCGGAGAAAGAGGAGTTCGTCAGCGGCAAACCCCTCCCCCTCACCGATCTCGTGGTCAACCCGTTCGACGGCGCCCTCTACTTCGCCATCGGCGGTCGCAGGACCCAGTCCGCCGTGTACCGCGTCAGCTACGTGGGCAGCGAATCCACCGCCCCCGCCGCCGCCGCCGCTCCCACCCCGGAACTGCTCCTGCGCAAAAAGCTCGAGAAACTCCACGACCAAGGCACCGGCCTGGAAGCCCTCGACGTAGCCTGGCCGCACCTCGGCCATCCGGATCGTTGGGTCCGCTACGCAGCCCGCATCGCCGTTGAACGCCAACCCGTGTCCGCCTGGGGCACCCGGTCGTTCCAGGAAACCCGGCCCTGGGCCGTCATCGAACTCGCTGTCGCCGTCGCCCGCGCCCAAGGCGCCGTCGCCTTCCGCGATGGCATGATCCGGAAGCTCAACGCCCTGGACTTCGCCGCCCTCGACGAAGCCGCGCGCCTCGCCGCTGTTCGCGCTTACCAATTGTTCGTCATCCGTGGCGGCATCCCTGAAGGCGCGCTGCGTTCCGACGTGATCGCCCGTCTCGACGCCCAGTTCCCGTCCAAGAGCTTCGACCTCAACCGCGAACTCTCCGGGACCCTGGTCACCCTCGAAGCTCCCACGGCGGTCGCTAAGACCCTCAGTCTTATGTCCACGGCGCGGGATGAGGAGATTCGCTACGCCAGCGACGCCTTGCTGGGCCGCAATTCCGGCTACGCCACCGCCTTCGCCAGCGCCTCCACCAGCCGGCCCAATCAACAGCAGATCGCCTACGCCTACATCCTTCGCAGCGCCAAGGCCGGCTGGACTCCCGCCCTCCGCCGGACCTACTTCGCCTGGTTCCCACGCACCGCTCCCTGGCAGGGCGGCAACAGCTTCCGTGGCTTCCTCGAAAACTTCCGCAAGGAAGCCCTCGGCAACGTCGCCGATACGGCCGAACGCACCGCCCTCGACACCCTCTCCAGCAAGAAGGAAGGCGTCGTCGTCCAAGACTTCCCGCCCCCGAAGGGACCCGGCCAGGATTACACCGTCGATGAAGTCCTCGCACTCACCGGCAACGGCCTGAAAAATCGCGACTTCGAAAACGGACGCAGCTTGTTCCATTCCGCCGCTTGTTTCTCCTGCCATCTGTTCGCCGGTTCCGGCGGAGGCGTCGGCCCCAACCTCACCGAGTCCGCGGCCCGCTATTCCCTCCGCGATCTGCTCGAAAACATCATCGACCCGTCCAAGGTCATCTCCGACCAGTACGGCAGCGAACAGGTCGAACTCACCGACGGTTCCAGCCTCATCGGCCGCGCTTACGAGGAAAACGGCCGCATCCACGTCGTCTTCGACCCCCGCAATCCCGACGAAAAGGAAAGCGCCGACCTGTCGAAGGTGAAGGCCCGCCGGCCCTATCCTGTGTCGCTCATGCCCAACGGGTTGCTCAACTCGATGAACGCCGATGAGGTGCTCAACCTGCTCGCCTACATCCAGTCCGCCGGCAATCCGAACCATCCGGCTTTCAAAAAATAGCCCGACCGGGGACGGTTCCCCGAGGTGAAACGCATCGTCATCGTCGGCGGAGGGGTCATTGGCCTCTCCGCCGCTTTTTTTTGCGCACGCCGTGGCCTGCGCGTGACCGTGGTTGAACGCCATCCCGCCTCCCGGGATGGCTGCTCCTTTGGCAATGCGGGCATGATTTGCCCCAGCCATTTCGTCCCCCTGGCCGCCCCGGGCATGGTCGCCCTGGGCTTGAAATGGATGTGGAACCCGAAATCACCCTTCTATATCAAGCCACGCCTCGACGCCGATCTGCTGTCGTGGGCGTTCAAATTCTGGCGGTCTGCCAATGCCGCTCACGTCCAGCGCTCCGCCCCGCTCCTCCGCGACCTCAGCCTCGCCAGCCGGGCCATCTTCGCCGAATTGTCCCAGACACCCGGCATCGACTTCGGTCTGGTCCAGCAAGGGCTTCTCATGCTCTGCAAGGCCCAGCACACCCTCGACGAAGAGGCGCACATGGCTGAAAAGGCCCGTTCCCTGGGTATTCCCGCCGAAGTCCTCTCCCCGGCCCAAACCGCTCAACTGGACCCCGATGTCACCATGGATATCGTTGGCTCCGTTTATTTTCCAAAAGATTGCCACCTGGTCCCCCACCAGTTCATGGGGTCGCTTCAGACCGAAGCCACCCGCGCCGGCGCCACTTTTCTGTGGAATACGGACGTCACCGGTTGGCGCCGGGATTCCGGAGGCATCCGCGCCATCACCACATCGGCCGGCGAAATTGAAGGCGATGAATTCGTGCTGTGCGGGGGCTCGTGGTCGCCGGTCGTTTCCCGGGAACTCGGCCTTCGCCTGCCCATGCAGGCCGGCAAAGGCTACAGCCTCACCGTCTCCCAGCCCCGCCAACTGCCCCGCATCTGCGCCATTTTCACCGAGGCCCGTGTCGCCGTCACCCCCATGGGAACCGCCCTGCGCTTTGGCGGAACCATGGAAATCGCCGGCCTGAACGAGGACATCAACCCCCTCCGCGTCCAAGGCATCGTCGACTCCGCCCCCAAGTATTATCCGGCCTTCCACCCCGACGATTTCAAAGGCATCCAGCCCTGGCGCGGCCTCCGTCCAGTGTCCCCGGACGGACTCCCGTATCTGGGCCGAACCAGGCGTTACTCCAACCTGACCCTGGCCACCGGCCACGCCATGCTTGGACTGAGCCTCGCGCCCATCACCGGGCAGATCGTGTCCCAGGTGGTCAGCCAGGAACCCCCGTCGGTCCCGATCGCCCTCCTGGATCCTGACCGACACGGCTGAGCCAGGTGGCCGCCAGGGCGAAGCAGCCGGAGCGGGCCCTTCGCCCCCCAAAGGCCGACGACACGCCGATTTCCTCAGGTTTTCTGCGCGTAGTCCCAAGGACCTATTCCGCATTCGAGTCCCGATGAGGTACAACCAAGCTCATCGTGAAGACCGCGAGAGCGCTAACGGTGCCGACGTCCCCGGGGTGGCCCATTCTGCTCGCCTTTCTGGTGGTCGGTATGCTGGCCCTGGAAATCGGGGCCTCGGCCTCCACCCGGGCCGGCATGGAAGGCCTGCCACTCGCTTGGGTCGGCCTCGCCACCTCCGTCTTTGCCTTCTCGGGCCTCGGCAGATTCCGCTTCCTCAGCCGCATGCCGCGCTTGGATGCCAGCCGTTCAGGCAACCACGGTGATGACACCATCGACGCCGCCTTCAGTGCCTGGAAATCGACCGCCGAGGTTCTGGACGCCCGCACGACGTTCCCCGAGTTCCTGTATGCCGCCCAGAAAGCGTCTCTGGCGATCTTCCCCTCGGGAACCACCTTTCTGGCCGCCCGATTCGAGACGCCGGAAGCCGCGCTGGCCGCCGCGGAAGGTTACCGGGAGTTCTTCGGAATCACCGAAGTGCAAGGGTCGCTTCACGGCACTTGGACGGGCGCCCGGGCTCAGACCCACGACCACGCCTCGGTCCGCTGCCAGGGGGATCTTCTGCTGGCCTGCTCGACCCGCGACACGTGCCACCTGGACCCCCGACTCGTGCTGTCGATCGCGTCCAATGCCTCGGCGGTGCGGTTCTAACCGGCTACAACCAAAGTCCCTGAGCCTGAGGTCCTATTCCCTTGTGAAGGCTGGTCCGGATACTCTCACCCTATGAGCGAAGGACAATTCAGGGATTCCGCCGTGTGTGTTTTCCACGTGGTCCCGCCCGCACCGGGTCCGACGTTTCGGTGCGAAGTTCCTCCGACCTGGGAACGCCTCCCCTTGCTCTCCGAGGAGCCTGACTTTTCGGACCCGACCACCTTCATGCCTCTCGGCAGCTTCATGGCGGATGCGGGTTCCATGATCCTCACCATCGCCAGCCGGCCAGCCTACGACACCGGCTCACCCGCCCAGTGGCTGCCCTATCTGTGCCGGCAACTGGGCTTCGAACCCCGGAATCCCACCCCGATCACGCTGCCGGGCCAGCGCACCGTCGCCAGTTGTCATGCCAGCCAGGCCACCAGCCGTGGACGGATGTCCATGCGACTGGCCATGCTCGAGGACCGGGGACACTGGATTCTTCTGACCGTCATGTCGGTGGCCTCGCAGTGGGCCGAGGTCGAGACGGCCTTTTTGCGGTTGCTGGAGTCCTTTGAACTGCACGAGGTCCCAACCCCGGCACCATCGAGGGCCGACCTGCGTTCCATCATCCCCTTCCCGAATTTGCCCCCCATCCGGCACGCCGAACTCCCCGAATCCAGGGAAGTCCTGCGCCCGACCTTCCGCTTCGCCACCACCTGAGGCACGAGATGGCGCCAAGAGCGTGTCTGAAAAATCGGATGGGCCCATTTTTCAGTCAGCCTCTAAGACCTCCGCTCGTGAATGGCAGCCAGAAGATCGGCGATCACCTCGGGTCGCGGTTTGGCTCCCACGTTGCCCTTCCCATGCAGGCGCACGCTGATGTTCCCCGCTTCACGATCGCGCCCGCCGACGACCAGCATGGTGTGAACCTTCGCGGTTTCGGCGTCCTGCACTTTCCCGTTGATCTTGTTCGCCGAGTAGTCGCCCTCGACGCGGACAAATCCCGCCCGCAATTCGTCGACGATTCCCTTGGCGTAGGCCACCAGCGGTTCGTCGTCGCCCACGGTCAACACCCGCACCTGTTCCGGCGCGAGCCATAGTGGGAAGTTGCCCGCGTAGTGCTCGATCAGGAATCCGATGAAGCGTTCGTGCGTGCCCAGCGGCGCCCGGTGAATGCAGAGCGGCGTCTTGCCGACGTTGTCGCGGTCCCGGTAGACGAGTCCAAAACGCTTCGGCACGGCGAAGTCGACCTGGTTGGTGGCGATGGTGAATTCACGACCGATCGCGCTCCACACCTGGACATCGATCTTTGGACCGTAGAAGGCCGCCTCGTTGGCCACTTCCACGAAGTGGATGCCCGAATCCACCAGCACCTGACGCACCATGTCCTCCGTCTGCTTCCAGAGTTCCGGTTCGTCCACGAACTTCTGGCCCAGTTTCAACGGATCGTGGGTCGAGAAGCGCATCTGGTACTTCTCGAACCCGAAAATCTTGAAGTACTTCAGGTACATCTCGTTGACCGCTCGGAACTCCGACGCGAACTGCTCCGGAGTGCAGTAGATGTGGGCATCGTTCATGTTCAATGAACGCACCCGCATCAGTCCGAAGAGTTCGCCCGACTGCTCATAGCGGTAACAGCAGCCGTACTCCGCCAGCCGAAGCGGAAGGTCCCGGTAGCTCCGGGGCTCCGCCGCAAAAATCCGGTGATGATGCGGGCAGTTCATCGCCTTCAGGTAGTAACGGCCACCCATCAGCGAGATCTCCGCCTCGAGTTTCGCGATGTCGTGCCGCACCTGTTCACCGGTCAGACCGGTCGGGTTCGGTGACACGGCCTGGTCCATCGATTCCGCCAGCTGGATCAGGTCGGCGCGTTTCTCGGTCAACTGATCCCGCCGTTTGCGCTCATCCTCCTCCAGCATTTCCATCGGCGGGAACATGCTCTCCGCGTAGTACGGGAGATGGCCGCTGGTGCGGTACATCTTCTCCTTGGCCAGGTGCGGCGTGCGAACCCGCACATACCCGGCCTGGAACTCGGTTTCCTTGGCCAACCGCTCCAGTTCCTCCACCAGCACCGTCCCTTTGGGCAGCCAAAGCGGCATGCCGGGCCCGACGAATTCGGTGTCGATCGCGTACAGGCCCATTTCGGCGCCCAGCTTGCGGTGATCCCGCCGCTTGGCTTCCTCCTGCATCTTCACCCACTCCTCGAGCTGGGTCTTGTTCTTGAATGCCGTTCCGTAGATGCGCTGAAGCTGGGGGTTCTTTTCGTCACCCTTGTAGTAGGCGCTCGCCACCGTGGTCAGCTTGAACGCCCCGATGTTGCCGGTCCGCATCACGTGCGGCCCGGCGCATAAATCGATGAAATCGCCGTTCTGGTAATACGAAATCGCCTCGCCCTCGGGAATCTGGTTGAGCAGGTCCAGCTTGAATTTGCTGGCGTTGCCCGGCCGTTCCGCCAGTCCGCCCAACCGCCCGCTCTGCGCATCCAGAATCGCTTGTTCCCGCGTCACCGTCCGCTTCTCAAAGACGTGGTTGGCTTTGATCTCCTTCTTCATCTCCTCCTCGATCCGGGGAAAATCCTCCTGCGAAATCCGATGGGAGAGTTCGAGATCGTAATAGAAGCCGTTCTCGACCGGCGGACCGTAGGCGAACTGGGCATCCGGCCAGATCCTCAGGATGGCGGTGGCCAGCACATGCGCACAGGAATGGCGAAGACGCTCCAATTCGGACATGCGCTCGCGGTCGTCGAGGGTCTTGCGTTCGGGTTGGGGAACTGCGGGGTTCTGAATAGGGGTACCTGGTGCTGGATCGGGACTTCCTACCGAAAACGAAAACGCCTCGGACCGGTGCGGGTGCGAGGCGTTTTCGCGTCCTGCCGGAGCTTCCGGCGGACGCTACTTCGTAGTGGTCACGTTCCAAATCACCCCGCGGTTATGGCACACCCCCTCTCCCTGCCGCAACGCCGTTTTGGCCGCGCCGTTCCACAAGGGGCGATCTCCGAGTAGTGGATGGGAGATCCAAGCATCGGAGGGTTTTGGACAGGATTCACAGGATGAACAGGATGCCCAGGAACCCAAGCGGAGCCGCATTTCATCCTGTTCATCGTGTCCATCCTGTCGAAAAGAGGACCGTGTCCTCCGACAACGCGGAGATGCTCCCCACCCCAGCCGGTGGGGCCCACGGCCAATGCGGCGTCTACGGCAGCAGGGTCTTAAGCCAGGTGGGCACCGGTCGGGTGAGATGAACCCGTTGCCCCTGCTGGAACGTGGCGATGTGCCGGAAGGGAGTCCGCAAGTCCCCGTTGTCGTAGATCAGCACGTGCGGCAGTTCGCGGAGCGCATCCTTCAAATTGGCCATCACCCGGGGGAACCGCGCCACCAGTTTCCCGGTCGGCACGTCATGGCCGCCTTGGGAGACCCTCATGGACACCCGTTCCTCCGAAACGTCGTGCCCCGAAATCCCGATGAAACAAAGCACCACGGTGTAGCCAGCCTGTGCCGCTCCCCGAAGAAACGCCCGCTTGTCCCCCACCGGATCGGAAAAGACGGTTTCAAAGACGAAACTTTCACGCTGTTTCACCAACTCGCGCCGGATGGCGTCGGCCACGTTCGCTGCCGCGTACGGATCGAGGCCAAGTTCCAGCCCCAGTGCGTCAGGGTTGACGAACCGCAGTCCGGCGGGCTGAAGGTGCGCGTGGTAGAACGTGGTCTTGCCCGCGCCATTCGGCCCCGCCAACGCCACAAGGACCGGACGCCGGTCGAGCGGCAGGCTCATCGCTTGGACGGCTTGCCCTTCACCACCTGGAACTGGCGATTCACGAAGCGCCCCACCGCGCGCGTGCCATCCGCCTCAATGCGGACCAACCACCCGGGGGAATCCAAGGCCGGTTCGTAGTGCGGAAAGGGCCGCGTCTGAAGAAAGGCGGCGACCCGGCCACGGCCCTCGGGAGAATCCACGGTGTCCAGGCACGCCGAAAGCGGACGCGCCGACGCATTCCGACACAACGCCATCGCCTGGGTTCCTTGCAGCAACGGCTCAATGGCCCGACCCAGCCGCGCCCAGAATTCCACCTGCCCGGCGATGGATCGTTCCAGAATCTCCCCCGCAAGCCGGGCGTCGAGCACCAGCCCGTCGGACAGTTTTACCGGCTGACTCATGGGCTGTTGGTAGCATTTCGCTACCCCTTGTCAATCCCGTGGCCCCCGGAGGTTGCGAACCCGCCCGCTCGAAGCATCGGGAATCGAAATGGAACGGTTAGAATATGACGCGTCGAGCACCGAGAATTGCAGCCCGGCAGTCGCCCGATCGACCCAATCGACCATTCGCCCAGCGCCGAAATCAACGCGTGACAGCCTGGTCCACCACGACCTGATGGCTGGCCACACAATGCCTCAAGAATAATAGCGATTGGCCGATGGACCCTGGAACTGCCATCAGCGCCAGGCCATGTCTCGTCGTCGTTACCGCCGGTCCCGAGAGAGCTTCCCAGCGATTGCGGGCCAATTCGGGGTGTTCGCCGTAGTGGTCGCTTGGTTGGGGTTCTCCCTACTTCGTACCTCGGTTCCATGGATTCTCGCGACCCTGACGTTCATCACCGCAGCCACCTGTGTCGTGGTGGTAGTAGGGCGTTGGGTCCATGGCCGTGATCTGGGTGAACCCTTGTCTTTCGGGGGGCTGTTCACCTCCAACGCATCCGAGGAGACGAGGACCGACGGAGAATCCCTTCCGGAGTCGGTTCTCTCGGATGATTATCCAGGTGGGAACCGCTCTGAGAGGCGCGATTCCCAGACGATCGGCGACACCGGTGCTCCCGTTCCCGCCTCGGCCAAGGATTTTCAGGAACGGTTGCGCGCCATCGATTGGTTCCAGTTCGAAAAGCTGGTGGCGTTGTTGCTTACCAAGAAGGGTTACGCAGTGGAACGTCGCGGTGGGGCCAAGGCCGACGACGGCGTCGATCTAATCCTGGAAAGAGACGGCGTGCGGACGGCGGTTCAGTGCAAGCACTGGCAAGCGTGGCGCGTCGGGGTCAAGACGGTCCGCGAACTCCGTGGGGCCATGGCCGGTGAAGGCTTTTCCAAGGGCATGCTCATCGCCATGAAGGGTTTCACCGTCGACGCGATCCAGAAGGCGACCGAGTACGGCATCGAGCTTCGAGACGAGTCGGATGTCGTGAGACTCCTGGAAGAATCCGACGCACGCTATGATCCCACCGTCGCCGAACTGCTGAACGACGCGCGCAAATTTTGTCCCCGCTGCGAATCGGAGATGGTCCTTCGAACCGCCACGCGGGGCCCGAACAAAGGGCAAGGATTCTGGGGGTGTTCCACCTATCCCCGATGCGACTACACCTTGCCGGCACGAGATGCCCAACCTCCCCCGGGTTGAATCGGGCTGACGTCGCAAGTGTTGAGTCGGCTCAATCCGTGACAAGGTGGAGCCACTTCAAACTGGACCACTCTTGAAAGGGTTCATGGGTAGAAAGGTTTTCCAAAATTTTGGACACGTATTGGGACCATGAACCGAGGTGCGAGAAGTTGAGGGGGCGGCCCTCATCCCGGCCTTCTCCCGGAGGGAGAAGGAGACGATGCGCCGTGGCTTTCGGAGGGCGAAGCCGGGCGTTGGCTGGTGCGATTCGCGACGGCTCGGAAGGACGGGGTTCAGGCATGTCGCCGAGGGCAAGGACGCGACACCTCTCCCCCCGGGAGAGGGTTGGGGTGAGGGAGCCCGTTTCAACCCTCGCGATGGCTTAAATGGAAAGATTCATGGATAGCCCCCTGTTAACCCGCCCTCCCCCGCTCTGGCGATCCCGTGCGCCTGGGTCCACCGACCCCGCACATGCAACCGCCCCGGTTGGCGGGATCGGTGCGGATACCAAAAACTCGCGCTTGCGGGATTGGGGGCGGACCGGCTTATGCTTTGCCCCGCGGGTGGTCCCGGCAACGGAACGCCCCGCAGGCCGTGGATCTCATGGACCGCCGAGGCAACCGCTCTCGACGCCCCCACTGCCCCGCCCATCGATGGTCATGCCAGGGTAGCTCAGCGGTAGAGCAGGGGACTCATAAGCCCTTGGTCGGAGGTTCGATTCCTCTCCCTGGCACCATCTGCTTCAGCATCAACAGATTACACGGATTGCCATGCGCTGAACGTGCCCTGGTTGGTCCAGGACCTGCTTGCCGACCTTGAGCCTTCAGGGATGGCGCGTGGGCGCGACAGCCGCCGCGACGGCGGCGCGGTTCATGGGGAAGCCCAGACGAATCTGGCCCAACAGGTTGCACCCGCTCGACTCTGGACGATGGCGGCCAGGCGAGGAACACTTCAGGCATTCGCCGCGCCCCTCGGCAACGAACGTCCGCCCTTGAGCGCGCACCGAACCGCATGACCTCACCCCCGTCATCTGACGACGGCAGCGCAGCCTCGAAGGGTGTGCCTTCAACGCCCTCCCTCTGGGCCAACACCTTTGATCAGGCATTGGCTCAGGAGATGCTGCGGACGGAGTGTCGCCGGACGACCACCACGGCCGGATTGCTCCTCGTGCTTTTGGCCGTGGTGCTGGTGCTGGGTGCCGTGCCGGAATTGGTGGAGCCCTCATTGCGCGACGCGTTCCGGCACATGACCTGGCCATTGTCCGGTCTGCTGGCGGCTTACGGTGTGTTCGAAGCCGTGCTGCGATCCTGGATGGTTCGCCGACTCCGGAACGGCCGGAGTTTTCCCACGCCGGCCCGTTATCTTCAGGTGTGTGCCGAATTAACCCTGCCCACCCTGGCCCTGCTGGTCTCCGCCCGAAATCTGGGCCCACATCAGGCGCTGGGTTCCGCGATTCCCAGCGCCTACTTTCTCTTCGTTTTCCTCACTGCTCTCAGTCTGGACGCCCGGCTCAGCGCCTTTGCCGGTTTTTTTGCGGGAATGCAATTCGCCGGGGTCAGCGTGCTCCTCCTGAATCAGGCGACCGATCAGGGTGCTTTGCTGGCAGCGCACACCCCGATGCTGGTCAGTCCACATCAATTTGTGATTCGCGGACTTTTCCTGGTGCTGAGCGGGTTGCTCTCGGCGTTTGTTGCACGATCGACGCGCCGTCAGATCGAGGTCGCCCTTCGAACGGTCGAGGAGCGGGACCGGGCAGTGAGCATCTTCGGCCAGCACGTCTCTCCCCAGGTGGCCGACATGCTGCTCAAACAACCCCTCCCCGCGGGCGGCCAGGAGCGCAACGTCTGCGTGCTGTTTCTCGACATCCGTGACTTCAGCCGGATGGCCGGCGATTCCACACCATCCGAGGTGATGGACTACCTCAACCGCCTGTTCGGATTCATGATCCCGGTGGTCAATCGCAACCAGGGAATCATCAACAAATTTCTGGGCGACGGCTTCATGGCCGTGTTTGGGGCTCCCGCCGACGACGCCGAGCAGTGTCGGCACGCGATCGAAACCGCCTTCGAAATCCTGGCGGGCGTGGAGCGGTTGGGCCAGGAGAAGGTCATTCCAGCCACGCGACTGGGGATCGGCATTCATGTGGGCCACGCGGTCACCGGGAATGTCGGTTCGATGGACCGCAAGGAATACACCATCATCGGGGACGTCGTGAACCTGGCGTCGCGGATCGAACAGGCGACCAAGCAATACAGCGCCCGGCTCCTGGTGTCCTCGGCGGTATGGGACAAGCTGGCGCCCCTGGCCACCTACCCTGCCGAGGACCTGGGCTTTTCCGAGTTGAAGGGTCAGGCCAAGCCCACCCGGCTTTTCAAGTTGGCCTAACCCTTGGTCCCAGGACAGCGACGGAGCGTCACGTTGGGAAGGCGGAGGGCGCGGGCTGGCGAGACCGCCCGGGTTCGAACCGTGGGTTCGTCGTTCCGGGTCGGGTTCCCAGTTCCCTAATGCGCCGAGGTGGACGTGGCGGAGTGGGCTGGCAGCGCAGCGCTGGGGAACGGAATGGGCGCCAGCGACAGCTCAACAGGCTGCGATTCCCCTTCCAGGATGCGATACGCGTGGTTGAGCTGGAGCGGACCGAACGTCTGGCGAAGTCCCGAGGCCGGCCAAACAAGGTCCACGCTCACAATCGAGGTGGCATCGCCAAGCCCAATTTCCTGGCGAAGCGGTGAGGAGCCAAAGCTTCCCCCGCTGTTGACGGTCTTGTGGATT
>CAUJJW010000065.1 GCA_963205105.1 Verrucomicrobiota bacterium
ATGGCTGATCAGCCCGGAAAACGTGCTCACCCAGATGCGCCCCCCGGATTCCCGATGGAGATTCACCACCCCGAGCCGAGCCAGTTCAGGCATCCCTGGCGGCGCATACCGCGCCATTCCCGTCCCGTTGAAGCGGGCCAACCCGCGAAAGGTTCCCAGCCAAAGACTGCCATCGGGAGCGGGAACGATGCCGCTGCATGAGTTCTCCGGCATCCCATCCTCAAGGCCCCACACCATCGACAGATACTCCCCGGCGAACGGCACCGGCACAGACTTCCCATGGCAGCGCAGACCCAGCCCCAGGCTGAGCATCCCGGCCAGGCACAGCCACCATCGAAAGCGCGCCTTCCGCGGTGATGGTTCCAACAGCCGCGACATCGCCTTCATTTCCCTCTGCTTCACCACAGCACGCAAGAGCTGCGTGGGGAGCCATCCACTCACCACGTCCCCGTGGACGGATTCCAGCACGCCAGCCGACGCTGAACTTCTTCGGACGACACATCCTCAACGTGCGTGCAAATCGCCCACCGAAATCCAAAAGGATCCAGCACCATGGAACTCCGTTCGCCCCACGGATAGGTCGTGGGCGGACGTTGAATCACGGCCCCGGCGCGCACCGCCTGGGCCGTCAACGCATCACAGTCGGGCACGTACAGATTCAGACTGAGCGGACACCCACCCACCGTCTGCGGACTCACGGCGCCCCAGCCCGGAGTTTCATCGCAAAACATCACGATCGAATCACCGATCTGGAATTCCCCGTGCATGATCCCACCCTCGCCATCCGGCATGTGGAATCGTTCCACCGCATTGAACGCGGCCTTGTAGAACTCAAGCGCCTTGGCGGCGCCTTTGAGGTTCAGCGATGGGGTCAGCGTGTGGTAGCCCTCAGGCACTCCGGGAGTTTTCACAGTGCCGGAGTTTGTACCGATCGTTGCCTTCGGAAAAGAGCCAAGAAGGTGTCCTTGTTGAATCCCATCCACGGATCCATGCTCCTTCATCCCCTCCAAGACGCCATGAAGAGTCCATCAAGATTGGCTTGCGCGCTGGTTTGGGCGTGCCTCATCGCCACCCTACCCACCCTCGGCGCAGAACCTTCCCTCGAACTTGCCTACGAAAAGCCGCACATGCTGGTGATCCGTGGCGATCACCTTCCCGGCCGCGAAATCCGCATCAATTACCTCGAAGCCTATTGTCGCGCCGATTCCACCGACGCCGATTGGGTCCAACACACCGTCATTCCGCACCGGGTCGAACTCCTGGCGCTCAGCGCCGACCGCAAAACACTCCGCCTGCGGGATACCCTCGCGGATGGCGTCGTGGTCGAACACACCATCGTCGCCGGAAGGGACGAGGTGGACTTCCGATTGTCCGCGCATAACCCCGGCACCCAGCGCTCGGAAGCCCACTGGGCTCAGCCTTGCGTTCGTCTGGCAGAGTTCATGGGCTTCGATCCAAAAGGCAGGGACCTCGACGATTATCTCCCCAAATGCTTCATCTTCCTGGATGGGAAACTGACCCGCTTCCCTGACATCCAACCCTGGACCAAACAGGCGCGTTACATCCCAGGCCAGGTCTGGTGCCCGGCCCATGTTCCACGGACCGACGTCAACCCGCGCCCTCTCAGCCCCCTGGTCCCCAGCAACGGCCTGATCGGCGCATTCAGCGGGGATGAACAATGGATTTTCGCCACGGCCTGGGAGCCTTACCAGGAGTTGTTCCAAGGGGTCATTCGATGCCTGCACTCCGATTTTCGACTCGGCGGACTTCAACCCGGCGAAACCCTTCCCATTCATGGCAAAGTCTACCTGGTGACCAACGACGTTCCGGCCCTGCTCACCCGCTACGCGCGCGATTTTCCTCAGCACATCGCCTCTCAGCGAGCCGAGACCCGAAGCGGCACTTCCAAGGACAAGCCCTCGGTCGCTTCTCGCCTCTCGGATTGGCAACCAGACACCTTTCTTCGCTCTTGGCAGTTGCTCGGCCCCATTCCCGTCGTGACCGCCGGGGAACCTGATGGCGCGGCACGAAAAGCTGCGTTCACCAATGACTTGCTCCAGGCGATCGGTGGGGAAGCATCTCTGGAACATGCCCCGGAGTCGGCCGTTTCGATCGCGGATCTCTCGCTCCGCTGGCGTCCCCTCACCGACACCAACTTAGTCATCGACCTGGGATCACACATAGGGCTGCGCGACGACGTCATCGCCTACGCCTTCGCCGAAATCGACATACCCGAGGCCACCCGCGTTGTTCTCGGCGTGGGAAGCGATGACGGCATCCGTGTGTGGCTGAATGGCGCCTTGGTCCATGAGAACTGGGTCGGTCGACAGGCGGTGCCTGACAGCGATCTCGTCCCGGTGGAACTGCGCAAGGGTCGGAACCGGATCCTGGTCAAAATCCAAAACATGAGCGGCCCGTGGGGATTCGCTTGCCGCCGCCTCGGTCCCGACTCCCTGGGGAACCAGGCGATCACCGCCGCCTATCGCGGGGATGCGGATCAAATGCGACGCCTCGCCGACCTCGGAGCCGATCTCAATCATGGCGGCGAGGCAGGCATCACGCCGGCCATGGTCGCCCGAATCCGGGGCGAAACCGAAATTCTCGACTTCCTGAGCGCCCGTGGGGTCGACGTCTCGCGCCCGCTTCCCGACCCTGCTGTTCTGGCCAATCGACGATTTTCCACCTTGTTCAAGCCGGAAGGTCCCGGTGCGGCAGTGTTGGTCTCGCGTCGAGGCCAGGTTCTGTTCGAACGAGGCTATGGCATGGCGGATATCGGAAATCGGATTCCAGCCACACCGGAAACCCGCTTCCGCATCGGTTCGATCACCAAACAGTTCGCCGCTGCCGCGATCCTCAAGCTCCAGGAGAACGGCCGGCTGAACGTCACCAACACGCTCGCGCAGTACCTTCCGGATTTCCCGGGCGGCGAGAGGGTGACCCTGCATCACCTGTTGACCCACACCTCGGGAATTCACTCGTACACCAGCAAACCCGGATTCCTGGAGTCCGTGACCATCGGGACCGAACCCAAGGCTCACATTCGGTCCTTCCAAAACGATCCGTACGACTTTCCGCCCGGTGAACGTTGGTCCTACAACAATTCCGGCTTCTTTCTGCTCGGTTCCATCATCGACAAAGTCTCCGGACAATCGTGGGGCGATTATCTGGACCACACGTTCTTCAGTCCCCTGAAGATGGATGCCACAGGCGTGCATACCGCCAATGCCATCCTCGCCCACGAGGCACGGGGATATTCGTTCGAGAACGGACGTCTCCAGAAAGCGATCGACTGGGACATGTCCAAGGCGGGCGCTGCCGGAGCCCTGTACTCCACCGTGGGCGACCTGCATCGCTGGAATGAGGGCGTCTTCCGCACCCAGGTTGTGACGACGGCATCCCTGCAAGCCGCCTTCACCCCCGTTCGGACCCGTGACGAGACCGCCGTGGAGCCTGGCCCCAAAGAGACGGGCTACGGTTACGGATGGTCGATCGGCAAGTTCCGCGGACTTCAGGAGATTTCCCACGGCGGTGGCCTGAACGGTTTTGTCAGCTTCCTGCTCCGGCTTCCCCAGGAGGAGTTCACTGCAGCGGTCCTGGTGAACTGCGCACCTCCACCCCCCGGCGTGGATCCGGGAGCGTTGGCCCACGAATTGGCCGAAATCTACCTGGCCGATGTGCTCGCCCCACGCACGAAACCATCCGTCGATACCACCGTCACCGAGGAGGACCTCACCCCCTTGGTGGGGCATTACAACTACGGGAATGCCTTCCTCGAAGTCACCCGCGACGGCAAACAACTCTTTGCCCAACTGACCGGCCAACCGCGCTATGAGATCTTCCCTCGTTCATCCACCCGCTTCTTTTGGAAGTCGGTCGACGCCGAAATCACCTTCGTCAAGGACAGTCAGGGCGTGGTCAGCCGAGCGACCCATCAGCAAGGCGGGCAGACCATTCAGGCGCCTCGCGTAGCCGATCTCACCGTCGTCCCTGTAAATACCGCGACCCTGGAGTCCTACAT
>CAUJJW010000066.1 GCA_963205105.1 Verrucomicrobiota bacterium
TTGCATCACGATCCAACCGAAGCTTTTCAACCCTAGTTGAACCATGCGAGTCACCAACGCCCCAGCCTCACGCAAGCGCCGCAAGAGGATGCTCAAGCTTGCGAAGGGCTTTCGCCTTAAGCGTTCCAAGCTATACCGTTACGCGTCCGACGCCGTCGATCACGGCCTCAAGTACGCCTACCGCGATCGCCGCGCCAAGAAGCGGTCTTTCCGCGCCCTCTGGCAGATCCGCATCAACGCGGCAGCCCGCGCCGCCGGAATGACTTACAGCCGATTCGTGGAAGGCCTGAAGGCCGCCCAGGTGGCCATCGACCGCAAGGTCATCGCCGACTTGGCCGCGACGGATGCCGCGGCGTTTGCCGAGCTCGTTCGCGTGGCTCAAGGCGCCCTGGCTACGAAGCAGACCGCGGTGAAGGCCTGATCGGGTTGGACCCACGCCGGGTCCCTTCCGAACAGCCACCTCTCCGGGTCGATTCGAATTCGATTTTGACGATGGCGGGCGGCCTTGCGGCTGCCCGTCTCTTTTTTGTGTGGTGGTGTTCAATCTGCGGTGGGTCGGGTCAATCCGGCCATTAAGGAAGCCATGGCTGCACTTCTGGATGAGATCGAACCATTGAAGCAGTCCGCCCTCGGCGCGCTGCAGTCCGCGGCTGACCTTCCCGCCTTGGAACAGGCCAAAGGCGCCTTTCTGGGAGCTGAAGGTCAGTTCACCGCGCTGATGAAGCGCTTGGGCACCCTGGCCAAGGAGGAACGACCCGCCGCCGGCAAAGCCATCAACGCCGCCAAGGTGGAGATCGAGGCCGCCCTCGCCGCCTGCCGCGAGGCTCTGGAATTACGCGCGTCCGCCCCCAAGGTTCCCACTGACTTTACCGCGCCCGGTCGCCGACGATCCCTCGGTCACCTCCACCCGCTTACCCAGGTCACCGACGACATCGTTCGTGCGTTTCGCCGATTGGGCTTCGCGGTGGCGGACGGTCCTGAAATCGAGGACGAGGTGCATTGCTTCGATGCGTTGAACACGCCGAAGGACCATCCCGCTCGCGATGCGCAAGACACGTTTTATGTGGGGCGGGGAGAACCCGCAGGCGCCGCGGCATCCACCGGGGCGGTGGGTGGCACGCTGCTGAGAACCCACACCAGCTCGGTGCAGATCCGGGTGATGGAGAAAATGCCGCCACCGATCCGGATCATCGTGCCGGGGCGGGTGTATCGGCGGGACAACGCCGATGCCACGCACAACCCCACGTTCCACCAAGTAGAAGGCTTGTACGTGGATCGGGGGGTGACGGTGGGGGATCTGAAGGGGACGGTGGAGTTCGTCTTCCGGGAGCTGATGGGCAGTGACACCCGTATCCGGTTTCGCCCTCATTACTTCAGTTACACGGAGCCCAGCTTCGAGATCGATTTCAGCAACGCTCTGGTGAAGAAGCTGGGCAAGGATTGGCTCGAGATTGCCGGGTGCGGCATGGTGCATCCCCAAGTGTTCGAGAATGTCGGCTACGACCCAGAGGTTTGGTCGGGGTGGGCTTTTGGATTCGGCATCGAGCGCATCGCGATGATCCGCTACGGCATCAACGATATCCGGTTGTTCTACGAGAACGACGTCCGGTTCCTGCGACAGTTTTAGATCGGAGGATCTCATGCGCCTGCTCGTCCATGGTGCCTCCGTAGCGGCGGGCGTCCCGCCCGCCGTAGAGCCGGGCGTCTCGCCCGGCGGGCTCTTCGGGTCCTGGTCCGTGAGCAGTTCCTGTTGGCATAGGTGACTCCCCTTGAACGACAATCACGCCATGACTTTCCCCCGCCGCATTCGCCAATGGCTGGCGTTCTGCCTGATCCTCGGTTCTTTCGGCAGTTCCGCCGCGCAACGCCAAACCGAGAATGTCATCCTGGTCACCACGGACGGTCTGCGTTGGGAGGAAGTGTTTCGGGGCGCCGAGGAAATGCTGATCAGCCGCGAGTACGGCAACGTGGGCGACACGAATGCCCTGCGGGAGTTGTTTTGGCGGCCGACTCCCGAGGAGCGGCGTAAAGCTCTGCTGCCGTTTCTCTGGGGCACCGTCGCCCAGAAGGGTCAGATCTGGGGCAATCGCGATCGCAAGAGCGACGTCCGCGTCTCAAATGGGCACAACTTCTCCTATCCCGGCTACAACGAGTTCCTCACGGGCATCGCGGACCCCGCCGTCGACAGCAACGACAAGATTCTCAATGCGAACACCAACGTGTTCGAGTGGCTGGCGCAACAGCCCGGCTTTGATGGACGCGTGGCCGCCGCCGTGAATTGGGATGTGCTCCCCTGGATTCTCAACGGGCCGCGGGCCCAATTCCCCATCTGGAGCGGGTTTGACGTGCCGGCTGGCACTGTGCGGCTGGAGGTTCCGGAGGCTTTCACGGAACTGGTCGGCCCCTCGAGGACCATCTGGTCCGGGGTTTTGTTGGACACCTTCGTGGGGTATGCGGCCCGACATGCGGTGCGCACCGTGAAGCCTCGGGCTCTCTACGTTTCCTATGGCGAGACCGATGACTGGGCCCATGAAGCCCGGTACGAACGCTATCTCAAGGCGGCCCACGAGTTCGACCGCTTCCTCTCGGGGCTATGGGACCTGGTTCAAAGCCGGCCCGAGTATCGGGATCGCACGAGCCTGGTGATCACCGCCGATCATGGACGCGGTCCGGCGCCGCTCGCCTGGAAGGATCACGGCAAGCAGATCCTGGCGTCGGCGTACATGTGGTTCGCTGTGATGGGCCCCGACACGCCGCCGGCCGGCGAGCGTGAAGGAACACCGCTGGTCAGGCAGGCGCAGGTGGCGTCGACCGTGGCCGCGTTGTTGGGCAAAGATTTTCGAGCCTTCTCGCCCCGGTCGGCGGAGGCAATTCCGTTGGGCGAAAGCCCACGCTAAGCCGTTGTTGGGAATGGGAATGGAAGATTGGCCATGAAGATCACGCTGAACTGGCTCAAGCAGTACGTGGAGTTGGATTGGACTCCGGAGGAGATGACGGAGCGCCTCACCATGCTCGGGCTCGAGGTCGAGGGCGTCGTCAAACTCGGCGGCGCGTTCGAAGGGGTCGTGGTCGCCCAGGTCATCACCCGCGATCGGCATCCGAACGCCGACAAACTCTCCGTCTGCCGGGTGAACGACGGCAAAGGCGAGCGCCAGATCGTCTGCGGCGCCCAGAATTTTCAGCCCGGTGACAAGGTGCCGCTGATCCTGCCCGGAGCCTCCTTGCCCCCCAAACCCGGGGACAAAGAACCGTTCACCATCAAGGTGGGTAAGATCCGCGGTGTCGAATCGCACGGCATGATGTGCGCCGCCGAGGAACTCGGGCTCGATCCCGAAGCGCTGGGTCTCAAGAAGGAGGATGGCCTGCTGATCCTGAAGCCCGACGCGATCGTGGGGCAGGCATTCGGCGAATACCTCGGCCGAGGCGGCAGCGACGTGGTGTTCGACCTCGAAGTCACCCCCAATCGCCCGGACCTCAACAGCGTCATCGGCATCGCCCGGGAAGTCGCCGCCATCACCGGCCATCCCTTGCAGTTGCCCCCGCTCGTAAGCTCCGACGCCGGGGAAGGGGACACCGCTGCGGACCTGGTATCCGTTCAACTCGACGCCGCGGATCTGGGACCTCGCTACACGGCGCGGGTCATCCGGGGGGTGAAGATCGGACCCAGCCCGGATTGGCTGCGCAACACCCTGGAAAAGGTCGGCCTCCGCAGCATCAACAACGTGGTCGACGTCACCAATTTCGTGATGCTCGAAACCGGGCAGCCGTTGCATGCCTTCGACTACCACCTGGTGGCGAAGGGGGCGAATGGACGCCCCACGGTCATCGTACGACGCGCCTCCGACGGCGAGTCCTTCGTCACCCTCGACGGTAAGCAACACACCCTGGGCTCCGAACACCTGCTCATCGCGGATTCGGAGAAGGGCATCGCCCTCGCCGGCGTCATGGGTGGTCGGAACACCGAAATCAACGACCGCACGGTCGATGTCCTGCTCGAATCGGCCTACTTCAGTCCCACCAACATCCGGCGCACCAGCAAGACTCTTGGGATTCGCACCGACTCCTCCTACCGATTTGAACGCGGCGCGGATGTTGGCATGACGGACTGGGCCAGTCGCCGAGCCGCCCATCTGATTCAGGAAACGGCGGGTGGGCGATTGGCCAAGGGAGCGGTGGATGCGTACCCGGCGCCGACCTTGCCCAAGCAGATCACCCTGCGGCACGCCAAGGTGAGCGAGTTGCTGGGAGTGACTCTGACCCCGGATCAAATCGAGGTCTCCCTGGGCTCGCTCGGGTTTCGGGTGGCTCAACGGAAACCTCGGGCGGTCGACGATGCGACCCCGCCGGAACCGGTGACCTTCACCGTGCCGAGTTATCGCGTGGACATGAAACGCGAGGTGGATCTGATCGAGGAAGTGGCCCGGCTGTATGGGGTGGATCGGATTCCGTCGACGCCTCCCCGGCACGCCAAGGGTTCGCACCCGTTCGACGACCGGTACGATGAGTTGATGCAGGTCCGGCGATGGTTGACCGGCCTCGGATTGAATGAAGCGCAGGGGCAAACCCTGGTTTCGAAGAGCACGATCCGCGGTCTGGATCCGGCGATGGTGGTCGGGCTCGCGAACCCGCTGAGCAGCGACATGGATGCGTTGCGGCCGAGCCTGCTGCCGGGGTTGATGGACATTCTTCGGCACAACCTCCGGCATCGGAACGGCGACGTCGCCTTGTTCGAAATCGGCCGGGTGTTCCGCCGGGAGGGTGGATCGGTGCGTGAAGGACGCTCGCTGGCCATCGCGCTGACCGGTGCCCGGCAGCCGGCGTTTTGGGCCGGTGCGGAGCGGGATGCGAAGCTGGAACTGTCGGATCTCAAGGGCTTGATCGAGGAATTCTTCGAGCACGCCGGTCTGCGCGGGGTCGGCTTTGTGCGTCGGGAAGAGCCTTCCGACCTGTTTGTCGAATCCGCGACCGTGGCCATCGGAGGCAAACTGGCTCTTGGCCAGCTGGGGTGGGTGCATGCCCAGGTGGCGAAGTCCTACGATGTGCGTGACGCGGTGTTGCTGGCCGAATTCGACCTGGACCAGATCCTGACGCGTCGGAATGCCGGACGCGCCTTCAAGCCGCTACCCGCCTTTCCTTCGGCTCGAAGGGATGTCGCGATGGTGGTGTCGGAGTCGGTCACACACGAGGCCGTGCTCCAGGCGGTGCGGCAGGCCAAGGCGGGGGATTTGGAGGCGGTGGAACTGTTCGATGTCTTCCGCGGCGGTTCCGTGCCGGACGGGCAAAAGAGTGTGGCGTATGCCTTCACCTACCGGGGAGCCGACCGAACGCTGACCGACGCCGAGGTCACCGCTTCCCACGGAAAAGTCGTGGAGCAGTTGAAGAAGCAAGTGGGCGCCACGTTAAGGGAGTGATGGCGCGGGGGAAGTCCCCTGTTGGAAACCGACCTGCTCGCCGCCCATGAACCGGGGATTCCGGGGGGCGAGACGCCCCCCTCTACGGCAGGCGGGACGCCCGCCGCTACGGAGCACGGTTCATGGAGAGTCCCCTGTTCGAAATCGACCTGCTCACGGGCCATGAACCTGGGGAGGCGGGGGGATTACGATTAGGAGTAGGAGTACGATGACGAGGGGAGGGGAGGTTCATGGAGAGGTGCGTTTTCCAGAAATTGGACACGTATTGGGACCATGAACCGGGGCGCGAGGATTCGAGCCAGCGGCCCTCATCCCGGCCTTCTCCCGGAGGGAGAAGGAGAATAGTCGCCGCGGGTTTCGGAATTCTAAGCGGAACGATTCAACCGAATCGTTGGCTGAGCCGGGCGTTGGCTGGTGCGATTCGCGATGGCTCGGAAGGACGGGGTTCAGCCATGTCGCCGAGGCAGAGACGCGACTCCCTCTCCCTCCGGGAGAGGGTTGGGGTGAGGGAGCCCGGTTCAACCCTCGCGATGGCTTGCATGCTGGGGATCACCGGCAGTGTTCCGCAGAAGCCTACGCGGATTCAGGTTCCGCCTCGACCGGCTTGGGTTCGGCTTCGGGTTCTTCGTCGGTCCGGGGTTCGGGAGCGGTGGACCATTGCAGGGCCGCGGCGAAAAGCCCGGTGAACAATCCGCCGCTGAGCAGGGTGTTGCGGAAGAATTCCCAGGTGGGCGGATGCCCGGCCGTGCCCTGGGTCAGTGCCCTGAACCAACCGGCCAGATCCCGGGTGTACTCCGGATTCAGAAACGGGTTGAAGAGCCAGGCTGCCGTGTTGGTGAGGAAATAAAACAGGCAGGCTCCGAGTAGGCCCCCACCCAGAAGTGGGAGCAACGTGCGGTGCGATTTGAAGCCTCGCCCGAGAAGGATGAGGCCGGCGAAGGCGGCGTAATTGACCAGCTGGTACCACTGGAACGAATCGATACCCAGCGTGACGCGGTAGTAGATGTTCAGGGCGATGTCGGTGGCGAGCAAGGTGCCCAGCGGCACCCACCAGGCGACCTTCCCGGGGAAGAAGGCGCCCGCACAAAACGCCAGGGCATAGAACGCGCTGAAATTCGGCGGAAAAACCTCCGGCCAACGCGTGAACGCGGCCAGGAGCACAAACACCACCGGGAGCAGCCATTGCCCATTGAACTTCACGGCGAAAGCATACGGGGGCTCCCCGACGTCGCAAGCTCACGGGGGCTGGGGCGAACCGCGTCTCACTTGCCCAGGCAAAACTCCGAGAAAACCACGTCCAGCAGATCGTCGGTGGTGGTTTCACCCACCACTTCGCCCACCGCCTGGAGCGCGATGCGCAGGTCAATGGCTGCCAGTTCCAGCGCCAGTCCTTCGCGCAGAGCCTGGGAGCCACGGTCGGTCGCCTCCCGACCCCGGCGCAGAGCATCCTCATGGCGCGCGTTGATCATCACGTCGTGCATGCCGGCGCCCGCGCGCCCGCTCCACACCAGGTGGTGAATGGCGTCCTTCAGGGTTTCCAGCCCAGCCCCGGTGGCGCAGCTGACCCCAGCCACCGGACTCGTGAGGTCCGAGGGCAGGCCAATCTGGCCAGGCAAGTCCGCCTTGTTCAGCACGATCACCCGGGGCAGTCCTGAGAATTCTCCAAGAAACCCGCGATCCAGATCGGTGAGCGGCTGCGAGGCGTCGAGCACGTGCAGGATCAACTCGGCCTTGGAAGCCGCGGCGCGCGTGCGGCGAATGCCCTCCTCCTCCAGCACATCCGCGGCATGTCGCAAACCGGCGGTGTCGATGAACACCACCGGTATTCCCCGGATGTTGGCGGTTTCCTCGATCGTGTCCCGGGTGGTGCCTTCGATGGGCGACACGATGGCCCGGTCATGACCGAGCAGGCGGTTCAGCAGACTCGATTTTCCGGCGTTGGGACGCCCGAGAATCGCCGCACGAATTCCACGACGCAGCACGCGTCCTTCCAGGGCGGTCGCCAGCAGTTCGTCCATGCCAGTCCGTGCCCGATCCAAACGGTCCAGCAACTGTCGGTGGGTGTTCGGGGCAATGTCCTCGTCCGGAAAATCAATGTGGGCTTCGACGTGCGCCAGGGTGGTCAGCAGTTCCTGACGCAACGCCCGAACCCGCATCGACAGCGCCCCCGACAACTGTTCCTGGGCGGCGGCGGCGGCGAGTTCCGTGCGCGCATGGATCAGGTCGACGACGGCTTCCGCCTGGGTGAGGTCGATGCGGCCGTTGAGGAAGGCGCGCCGGGTGAACTCGCCGGGCTGCGCCAGGCGCGCTCCAGCGGCGAGAACGGCATCGAGAACCTGGCGGGCCAGAAACACCCCCCCGTGGCAGGAAATCTCGACCGTATCCTCGCGGGTGAAGGTGCGGGGTGCGCGCAGGACGGTGAGCAGCACTTCATCCAGCCGCCGGCCATCGCGGGTGATGTGGCCGTAGTGGACCGTGTGGGACGCTGCGGTGGAAGGCCGGGGTGCGGCGGTCCCGGCGGGGCTGAAGACCTGATCGGCGACGGCGAGGGCTTGGGAACCGGAGATTCTCAGAACAGCAATGCCGCCTTCGCCCAGCGGAGTGGCGATGGCGGCAATGGTGTCGTGATCCGAAGGGGCGGCTCGCACGAAGGATGCGTCTCGTCTTAGCGCGGACGCGTGCAGCGTTCCTGGAGCCAGGAGATGTCGCGGTTGTTCGGGGAAGCGACGTTCAGCGGGATGGTTCCATTCGCCTTGAGCACGGGGCGGGTTCGGCCGTCGACCCATTTGCGGATTTCCGAGTGACCATCGGCGAAGGAGAGCCCGCCTGCGCCGTTGTGATAGGCGGCGGGGTAATCGATGATCTTCGTTCCGGCTGTGTTGGGATAGCCTTCCATGGACAGAACCCAGAACGCGTCGTTGATGCTGTCTTCGCGTTCATCCAACAGAACGAAGGTCATGGACGGACCGGGAATGGCCATGTCGGTGCTCTTCAAGTAGACCTTCATGGTCGAAGGGACTTGCCACCAAGAATTCACGTTGTTGCGGACGTCATCCAAGTTGCCGCCCACCCAGGAATTCATGGAAACGCTGCGCACGCGGGACACCCGTTGGCCCTGGAATTGGCCCGTGGCGGTGACCTTCACGGTGGATTTGTCGGCGGGGCATTTGAAGATGCCGTAGCTGTTGCCGATGTAGGACGCGAGCGGGCTCTTCGCGAGGTCTTCCTGAGGGTCGAAATTGGAGCGATTCGCTCCGCTGTAGTCGAGGACGCCAACCGCCCAACCTTGTCGTTCGTTCGCGCCGCCCTTGCCGGCGTACGCACCGGGAAGGCGCTCTTCGTTGTCTTCGACGTACATGCGCCAACCCAGCGTGAGCTGCTTGGTATTGTTCATGCACAGCACGCCTTGGGCCTTGGTCTTCGCCTTGGCGAGGGCGGGCAGGAGCATGGAGGCAAGAATCGCGATGATCGCGATGACCACCAGCAATTCAATGAGGGTGAAGCCGCGTCGGAGCGTGTTGAGATTCGAAACGTTCTTCATAAGCACAGGACAGAAGGACGAAGTGGGGCTGCTTCGCCCGGTACCAAACACCGCCGCAAAAATGAGCCCCCGAGCATCCGGATGCAAGCGGTAGTCTGGGGTGTGCTGTTGAACCCTCAGGGTGCGATTGACTTTTTAGGGGCTTGGCCACGCCCAAACCCAGTCCAGGGACCGCAGCGGCACATCGTCAACCTGCGCCAGGCTGCCCCCATCGTCCTTGGCATTCCCTCCGATCGACCAAAGGCGAAAATGATCGTCGCCGACTCGCGCGTAGCGCAGCGGCTGTTGGTCCATGGGGTCGACAGGGAGCAGCTTCAGCCAACGGGGCGCCAGCGCCTCCAGGCGTTCCGGGTACGAGCCGACGTCGATGCGATGACGTTCCAGAGCGCAGGCCGTCTGGGCGAGCCGGACTTGGGCCTGCGCACGGTAGGCCTTCAGGACGGCGTGAACCATCGTCGAGTCAGAATCAGGACGCAGATAGAGTTGGTACAGGGCGTAGCGCGGGGAGTTGCCCGGAGGGGCCGGTGGCCAGGTGCTCGCCAACGGGACGAGTTCGGCAAAGGAAGCGGTCTCCAGCATTCGGAATGCCCGCGAAATCTCGGCGGCGCTGGCATACAGCCAGCCGCGCGGGGCCCACGCCAGATAGTTCAAGGCCAAGATCGGGGACATGTCCCCGCCGGAGGAGTTATGGGACAGGGAATCGAACATCCCCGCCATCTCGCGCCGACCCTCGGCCGACCCGATGATGGTGCGGACAGCTCCGTACATCATGATACGTTCTCCGGCCAAGGCCCGCTGCATGCCGGGGAGAACATCGATGGCCGCGAGTGAACTCTGGATTGTCTGGAGTTGGGAAACGGACCATCGATGACGAATCTGGCCTTCCCAGGCGGTTTGGAGCGCGATGGTGAGGCCGGCATATCGAACCAGTTGGGAAATAACGATCGCTTCTTCCGCGGAGGACTCGGCGAGGCGGAGGGCGGTCTGCAGATCGTCCAGCGCGCCTTCGGCTTGGTCCGCTTCCAGCCGGGCCAGACCTCGCAGGGTGAACACGATGGTCATCCGCTTGATCGTGGCGAGGTGGGGAAGAAGCGCGCTTAACCCGTCTTCGTAGCGAATGGGGAAACGAGCGTGTGGTCGACGGGCACCGGCGGCGACCGTGGCCATCTCGTGATCAAACACCTTCAAGGCTAGCAAGACATCCTCCGCCGGATCCCCAGGCACCAGTGGCAGCGGATACCCGGGAGGCCCGTTTGTCGGTCGAGCATCGGCCCCGGTGGGCAGGACCTCGGGAACCGCCAAGCCGTGTCGGCGACGTGCTTCCGACACGTGCGGCCTCACATGGGACACAGGTGAACGGAAGTATTGCTGCCATTCCTGGAGGTTGATCATCGCATTGGACACTGCATCGCCCATGAGAAGACCGGCCCAATAACCCAGCCCAGGTTGGCTGGAGCGCCCATGGATCGACGACAAATCACACCAGGCTTGGCCAGCTGGAAGGTTGGTGTTTCTGAGCTGTCCGTTCGCGCCGCGTTTCCAGTCGAACAACAGGAGGAAGGGTTCGGTGTTGGCTAGGTTTTGGTCGTCGGGAACGGTCGGCGGAACAATCTCCGCCAACTCCAAGGGCGTGTTGTTCTTTAAGACTTCGGCGCGTTCCGCCGTCCATGCCCGCCATCCGCGCCAGTTCTCCACGCCGTAGAACAGGCCGATGGCGACGGCGAGACCCGCCAAGCCGAGGCAGATCCACCGAAGGATGCCCCAAGGGTTGCGCTGGGGACGGTCCGGCAAGGGTGTGGAGGGAAAAGTGGGGGTGTTCATAAGGGTCAGACGGGCCAGAGGTTCACCGGGATTTGCGAGCGATGCGGAGGCGGTAAGGAACGACGTTCCACCGGTGGGGGCGGGGAAGTTTCGCCACTGGTCTCCAGCAGTTCCGCCCAAAGCCGTTGGCGCTGTTCCCGAACCGCGGTCACATCCGCCTCCGACCGCGGCGTCGGCGCCGGCACATCCGGGCCGGTGTCCCTGGACCCGACCTGCATGCCCAGCGCGACCAGGGCCAGCACGGCCAGGGCGCTCCAGGCGGGGCGTGCCGACAGCACGATTTCGCGCCAGGCGGTCACCCACCACGGCGGACGATCCGCTGGGAGCGTCTTCAGGACCTGAAGCCGGAGAGCGTCGAGGTCGGTTTCGACGGAAGTGTGGCGTTCGAGCAGGACTTGGCGGGCGGTTTTCATGGGTCACGCTCCGAGCATTGGGGGTTGAGGCGGTGGCGCAGGGCGCGTTTGGCGTAGTGCAGGCGCGACTTCACCGTTCCGAGCGAGGCGCCGGTGATGGTCGCGATCTCCGCCAGGGGAAAATCTTCGAGAAAATGCAGAAGAATGACGCTGCGCTGGGGCAGGGGAAGTTGATCAATCGCGCCGAGCAGTTCGGCGGCGTCCTCGTCACGAATGGCGTCCCCATCCGGCGAGGCTGATCCATCGCTAACATCCTCGGGCACTGGCTCATCGGAGAACGGACTGCGACCCTGTCGGCGCCAGTGCTGGATCACTTGCTGATGGGCAATGCCGAACAACCAGGCCCCGAACCGTTGGTCCTCGCGCAGGCTGGAGAGGTGTTGGGTCGCCCGGAGGAACACCTCCTGGACCAGGTCGAGGCTGGTGGCGCGGTGATGGACGAGGTCCATGACGTAGCTGAACAGCGGCAGCTGGAAACGTCGGAGCAGGATGTCCCAGGCCTGGGCATCTCCCTGACGCGCGGCGGCGACAGGCAGATCGGAGGTGGAGGGCTGGGCCGGGGAGGGCATCGATACCGAGTGGAATGCGCGAGGCGCGAAAAGGTTCAACCGGGGGTGTCGTGGAATCTGGCACGCCAGGGCGGCGGAAGCGAAGCCTGCATGGGGAGGAACGTTTTCCAGAAATTAGACAAGTATGGGGACCATGAACCGGGGCGCGAGGAGCGGAGCGGGCGGCCCTCATCCCGGCCTTCTCCCGGAGGGAGAAGGAGAAAATGCTCCGCGAGGTTTGCAGGGTCGAGGCAGGCGTTCGCTGGAACGAGTTGAGACGGCTCGCACGGATGGCCTTCGGGCCTGTCGTTGCGCGGCAGAAGCGACACCCTCTCCCTCCGGGAGAGGGTTGGGGTGAGGGAGCCTGGTTCAACCCTCGCGATGGCTTCCATGGGAATAATTCATGGAGAATCCGGATTTCTGATTTTTGAAACGCATTGGGACCATGAACCGGGGATTCCGGGGGTCGAGACGCCCCCCTCTACGGCAGGCGGGACGCCCGCCGCTACAGAGGCCCGGTTCATGGGCAGGGCCAACGGCCCGCAACATACCAGCCTGGGGCAACGCCCCAGGTGAACGAATTCCCCGGAATGCAAGGGCTGTAGGCCCGCACCATCCGTGGTGGGTGGGCACCGGGGGGGTGGGTGCGGATCAGATCGTCACCGGATGGTGCGGGCTTGCCGCCCTGGCCCGAGTTAATTAACAAGTTCTACTACGTAGGTGGATCTTGCAGGGTTGGGTCAGATGGGCAGGGTGGTATCTTAGTAAAGTGTTGGTACAGAGTCGTTGGAGATCATTTCGACGGCGATCCGCCACTCGCGGGTACCGGATTTTTCCCAATCAGTTCCTTGACGGAGGCAGGGTCTCCCGACATGGTTGCCCTCCTTTTTGCTGCTCATTCAGCCATTCACGTCCGTATGACCAAACCGAAGGCGCGCAAAGTGGCGCGCAAAGTGGCGCCGGCCAAGCCTGCGAAGGCCCCTAAAACGGCCGAAACCGCGGCTCAACCTGTTCTCGAAGTGGCGACACCCCGCGCTGCCTCGGGCGCCGCGCATGGCATGGCGGGCCTATCCGGGCCCCCGGCTTCCCATCTCGGTGGTCCTGACCGAATGGAGGGACTGGAAGAACCCGGGGTGGCCGCGCCCACACGGCCCGGGGAATTCAACGTCCAGGACAAGGTCAAGGAGCTCGTCAAGCTGGCCCAGGAGCAGGGCTACCTGACTTACAACGACATCAACGACGCCCTCCCTGACGGGATGGTGACGCCGGAGGAGCTCGACGAGATCTACATCAAGCTCCGGAATCTCGAAATCGAGATTGTCGACCAGTCCGAAGTCGACCGGGTCAAGCAGCCGGAAGTCGAAGAAGAGGACGAGAAGGCGCGGTTGGACATTCTGGATGATCCGGTCCGGATGTACCTCAAGCAGATGGGCCAGGTGCCGCTGCTGACCCGTGAGCAGGAAGTCGAGATCTCCAAGCGGATCGAGGACGCCGAAAACGAGGTCAAGCGGATCATCTACAGCTTCGGTTTCGCCGGCAAAGAGCACATCGCCCTGGCGGAGAAGCTGATCGCCGAACCGCCCAAGGAGCGTTTCGACCGGGTGATCATCGACAAGAAGATCGATAGCCGGGACATCCATCTTAAAGCCCTTCGCAAGCTGGTGAAGGACGTCCGCGGCCTGGATCAGGACGTCGACGAAAAGTACCGGGACCTGATTGGTTCCTCGCAGAAGGCGAAAGCCGACAAACTTCGCGAGGAATTCCAGAAGCTGGACGCCCGGCTTCAGAAGTCGTTCCCCAAGTTTTACTACAAGCAGAAGGTCATTGAGGAAATGGCGCTGGTCGCGGACAACGTCCACGACAAGTTCCAGCTGAGCCTCAAGACGATCAACGACCTGGAACCGCAGAAGAAGATTCCGCAGGTCCAGATGATGATCGACGCGGAGCACCGCAAGGTCGCCGCCCTGGAGGAGTTCGTTCGCATGTCCTGCGAGGGCTACCTGCACGCGTACCGTCAGCTTCAGGATTTCTCCCGCAAAGCGCTTCAGGCGAAGACCGAGATGGTGGAGGCCAACCTCCGCCTCGTGATTTCCATCGCCAAGAAGTACACGAACCGCGGCCTCTCCTTCCTCGACCTGATTCAGGAAGGCAACATGGGCCTCATGAAGGCGGTCGAGAAGTTCGAGTACCGCCGCGGTTACAAGTTCTCCACCTACGCCACCTGGAGGATTCGCCAGGCCATCACCCGTTCGATCGCCGATCAGGCCCGCACCATCCGTATCCCGGTGCACATGATCGAGACGATCAACAAGCTGATGCGGGTGCAGAAGCAGCTCGTCCAGGACTTCGGTCGTGAAGCCACGCCCGAGGAAATCGCGGACGAAATGCAGATGCCGGTCGATCGCGTTCGCGCTGTGCTCAAGATGGCGCAGCAGCCGATCTCGCTGCAGAGCCCGGTCGGCGACAGCGACGACACCAGTTTCGGCGATTTCATCGAGGACAAGTCCGCGGAGAACCCGTCCGAGATGACCAGTTACAGCTTGTTGAAGGACAAGTTGAACAACGTTCTCGACACCCTCACGGAACGGGAACGCAAGGTGTTGGAACTTCGCTTTGGTTTGGTGGACGGCTACAGCCGGACGCTCGAAGAGGTGGGCAAGCAGTTCAAGGTGACCCGCGAACGTATCCGTCAGATTGAAGCCAAAGCGCTGCGCAAGATGCGTCACCCGACGCGTATCCGGCAGCTCCAGGGCTTCCTCGAAGGTGAAGAAGTCGTGGCGTAAGCCACCACACCACCCGGGGCGCGGACAGCGCCCCTCCATTCAACAACGCGAAACCGCCCGATGGCCTCTGCCACCGGGCGGTTTCGCTTTTTCTTCCGCGCGATCAGGAAGCCTTGGCGATCTCGGGCCGTTCCATGAACGCGTAGCACAGCATGTGCAAGATGCCCATCTGGGCGTCCTCGACCCGGCCGTAATGCGTGTCGCCAATCACCACGGTCGTGTCGGCGATCTCCGCCATCTTGCCCCGTTTGGCGCCGACCAAAGCGACCGTGTGCAGGCCCTTCTGCTTCGCCCACTCCAGGGTTTTCACCAGGTTCGGGGAGTTGCCGCTGACGCTGATGGCGATGACCACGTCGCCGGATCGCCCGTAGTTCTCCAACTGCCGGACGAAAACGTCGTCGTAGGAGTAGTCATTCCCGATGGCGGTCATCCAGGCGACGTTGTCCGTCAGGGACATGCATCGGAATCGTTTGCCGAGCTTGTCCGAGGCGCCCTTGCCGAGGTCGGTGATGAAGTGGGACGCATTCGCCGCTGAGCCACCGTTGCCGATCGCGAAGATCTGGCGATCGCTCTGGTACGCGGTGATCATCGCCTGAAGCACCGCTTCGAGCGGGGCGACGGGGATGGAATCGAGGGTGGCCTTTTGAAGGCGGACGTAGTCAGCAAACCATTCCTGCATGGGAGCGACAGCTTAGCGCCCGGTGGGGGTGGGCTCCATGGGAATCTTGGCGGGACCCTGCGCCGCCAAGAGCAGGGCTCCGGTGGGAACGGCGTCTTCCCCAAGTCCCGAGAGGAACAGCGCCGGGCCGGGCAGGAACACTTCCATCACGTAATGTTTCAGGGCCTCCGTGACCGCGAGCCGCAAGGGTTCGCCGACCATGGCCAATCCGCCTCCCAGGACGATCCGGTCCGGGTGCATCAGATGGGTGACGTGGGACAGGGCGAACGCCAGGTTGTCGGCCAACTCGCTCAGGATGGCATGCGCCAGCGGGTCCTCGCGGTCCAGGGCCGCCGCGAGAAACCGCGCTTCGCCACGCTGGGTTCCGGAGGCCAATTCGGCCAACGGACTTCCGGGGTGCAACGCAATCGCCTCCCGAATCCGGCGGTCCACCGCCCACCCGGAGCAGCGTTGCTCCACCAGGGTTCCGGACTTGTCGAGGCGCACATGGCCGATCTCCGACTCACCCGGGCGCGCACCGTGGTAAATGCACCCGTCCAGCACCAGACCGCCGCCGACGCCGCTGCCGAGGGTTGCGTAGAACACGCTCGCAGCACCGCGGCCGCGGCCGCGATGAGCCTCGCCGAGGGCGGCGACGTTGGCGTCGTTGTCGACGCACACCGGTTGGCCCAGGAGCTCCTGCAGCCACGGGCCGATGGGGAAGCCGGACCAACCTTCAATCTGATGCGAACGGGCGATTTTGCCGCTGCGCCAATCGACCGGCCCGCCGAATCCGACGCCCAGGGCGACCGGGGAGAGGGCCCGCGCCTCGGGCAGCCATTCGACGATTTGTGCCCGGATGCCGTCCGCGCCCCGTTCCGCGTCGATCGCATGTCGCCAGCGCCGCGTGATCGTGCCGTCGGCGCTGCCGGCCACGAGTTGAAGTTTCGTCCCACCGATTTCGAGACCAAGAAAGGTGCCGTCCACGCCTGGATTTCAGCCTGGAACCGCCCGGAGAGTCAGCAGCGGAAAAATCGTCCGTAACCCGAACCCTCGGAATCCGTCATCAGTAGGGATGCTCGAACCGCTGAAACCGGAGCGGTGGACGGAAGCCGCTGCTGCGCACTTGTTGAATCGTGCGGGCTTTGGTGGGCCGCCATCCGAGATTCAAGCCCTGCATCGACTGGGTCAGGAGGGGGCCATCGCCCGATTGGTGGACGGCAAGGGCTTGGCGACGGAGTTACCCCTAAACCCGCCGGCCTGGGCGCATCCGGACCCGGATCGGGTCGCGAAGTTTCGCAAGTTGCAGGGTGCCTCGGAGGAAGAACGCCGGAGGATGCGGCAGGACGAACAGAAGCAGCAGCGCCAACAGGTCGAGGAACTCCGCGCCTGGTGGTTGGGCCGGATGGTGGCGTCACCGCGGCCTTTGGAAGAGAAGCTGGTGCTGTTTTGGCACGGGCATTTCGCCACCAGCGCTCAGAAGGTGCGCAGCGCCTGGCTGATGTATCGCCAGCTCGACCTGTTCCGGAAGGCGGGCATGGGCCGTTGGCCGGATCTTCTGCTCGGCGTGACTCGGGATCCGGCGATGCTCCTGTGGCTCGATCAGGCGCAAAGCCGGCGGGAACATCCGAACGAGAATTATGCCCGCGAAGTGATGGAGTTGTTCGCCCTCGGGGAAGGGCACTACACCGAAAAGGACATTCTCGAAACCGCCCGGGCCTTGACGGGACTTGGCCTGAACCGCGAGACGCAGGAGCCCGAATGGCGACCGCGCCAGCATGATCCAGGTTCGAAGACCGTGCTCGGACGCACCGGGCCGATGGGACCCGACGAGGTGATCCCGCACATTGCCCGCCAACCGCAGTCGGCGCGCTTCGTCATCGGTCGACTTTGGCGATTCTTCGCCGACGAAACGGCATCGGCGGACGTGACGCGTGGACTGGTGGCGGAGTGGGACCGGAGCGGTGGGGAGATCCGGTCGCTGTTGCGATCGATGTTTCGATCGGAAGCGTTCTATGCCCCCGAGGTGGTTCGGACCCAGATCAAGAGTCCGGTTCAATGGCTGGTGTGCGCCTTGCGCGAACTGGAACGTCCGCTGCCACCCGGGCCGATGGTCACGGGTGCCTTGCGCGAACTCGGGCAGGACCTGCTGGCTCCGCCCAACGTCAAGGGATGGGATGGCGGCGTGGCCTGGATCAACACCGGCACACTGACCCGCCGACAGCAATTCGCCGCGGTTCTCGTCGAAGGCCGCGCGGGACTGGCCGCCCAGGCGGAAGGGCCGAGGGGTCAGCGTTTGCGCGAGCGAATGGCACAACAGCGGAAACGCGAGGACGGCGTGGCTCGGATCGAGGCTTTGTTCAGTCGCGAGGAGCGACAGGATCGCCAGCGTTTCATGGCTGGGTTGGAACGGCGCTTCCTTCACACGCGCATGCGCTCCCAGCTGAAGGATGAGGTGAACGACGTGCTCGGCGACGACGCCGTTCCGGAACCACGCGCCATTCGCGAAGCCGTCCGGGTGGTGTTGCAATCGACCGACTACCAATTGACCTGAAAGCGGCGTCCCCATGAGCGCGAACCTTCGAACCCGACGCGAATTCTTACGCACCACCGTGCTCGGCTCTGCCCTGGCGGGCACGGCTCCAGCCTTCCTCACGCACACGTGGGCTGCCTTGGATGCTCAGGGGCGTGATTCAGCGGTGGCCCAGACCACCGGCCGCGACGGTACGATTCTGGTGGTGCTCCAAATGGCGGGTGGTAACGACGGCCTCAACACCATCGTACCGTTTCGCAATGACCATTACCGGAGGGTACGTCGGCGGTTGGCCTTGCCGGAGAAGGACCTGCTGAAACTGAGCGAAGACCTTGCCTGGCATCCCGCGTTGAAGGGCCTTCAGGCGCTCGCCGACACAGGACAGTGTTCGGTGGTGCAGGGGGTGGGCTACCCCAATCCGAACCGGTCGCACTTCCGGTCCACCGAGATCTGGCAGACGGCTTCGGATTCGAACCGCGTGATGCGTGAAGGTTGGATTGGTCGGTACTTCGACCATGCCTGCCAGGGGTGCGATCCCACGGTGGGTGTTCACATCGGCCGCCAGATGCCCCAGGCCTTCACGGCTCGGACGCCGCGTGGCATCAGTGTTCCCGGGCCGGCACGCAACCGCGTGGGACGCGAACCGATGGCCGGCGGGATGCGGCTGGCGCTGGATGAATTTGCCCCGGCTGAGACGCCTGGCGGGAGCATCCACGACCTGAGCGGTGCCTCGGGTGCTTCGGGATCGGTTCTCGATTTCCTGGACCGAACCGCGTTGGACGCGCAGGTCAGTTCATCGAAAGTCCGCGACATCCTCGCCCGACCTGCCTCCGGAACCGTGTATCCCGGCAGCCCGTTGGCCCAGTCGCTGAAGACCGTGGCGCAACTCATTGCCGGCGGGTTGTCGACCCGCATCTATTACGTGTCGCAGGGAGGCTACGACACGCACCGGGACCAGCTGGGAACTCACGCCCGGTTGTTGGGGGAATTGGGCGATGGGGTGAAGGCGTTCGTGGATGACCTGAAATCCCAGGGAAACCTGGAGCGCGTTCTGGTGATGAGCTTCAGCGAATTTGGCCGGCGGGTCGCTGAAAACGCCAGCGGTGGGACGGATCATGGTGCCGCGGGGCCAATGTTTCTGGCGGGGGCCAAAATGCGGAGGCTGCTGTTGGGCCAGTATCCCAGCCTGGCTCCGAGTGATCTGGTGAACGGCGACCTGCGCTTCCACGTGGATTTCCGGCAGGTGTACGCGGGGGTGTTGGAAACCTGGCTGAAGGTGCCGTCGGAGCCGATTCTGGGCCGGAAGGTCACCCCGTTGAAATGGGTCTGACGTCGCAGCGTTGGCGGGACGAAGGAATCGCCCGTCCCTGGGCCCGAAATGGCGAACGACCGAGCGGTGTTGCTGGGAAGCCCCCTGTTGAACATTGACCTGCCCATGGACCACGAACCGGGGCAGAGCGAGGACGCCGGTGTTGTAGCGGCGGGGGGGGGGCCGGGGGGAGTGCCCGGGGACGGGCCCGGCGGGGGGGGCGGCGGGCCTTGGTGTTGATGGTAACGCACTGCGGGGGGGGGGCCCGCCCCCCTCTCCGGCCGGGGGCACCCCCGCCGCTACGGAGGAAGGCGTGGGGATGAAGAGCGGCGTCAAGGCCGCCGCTCATGGAGGCGATGACGAGGGGAGGTTCATGGAGAGCCACCTGTTCGAAATCGACCTGCTCACGGCCCTTGAACCGCGAAATTGTAAGTCGTTGGAAATCAACGAAACGATTTCACGGTTCATGGAGAGAGCTCCCTGTTCGATACCGACCTGCGCACGGACCATGAACTGGGAATTCCGGGGGGCGGGACGCCCCCCTCTACGGCAGGCGGGACGCCCGCCGCTACGGACGACCGGTTCATGGAGAGACATGGAAAACGAAAAAGCGGAGGTGCGTTTTCACGCAGCCTCCGCTCTTTCAAAACGATTGGGTGCCTAGCGGCGTTCGTCGGTCATGCCGGAGGGCAAACCGGACTCCCACCCTTTCGGGCTATTCCAGGGGCGCTCCGACAAATTTTCCTCGTTGGTGGCGCACCCGGGGAGGAGTGGCAGGACCAGAACTGCGAGCAGGAACCACCAAGTCTTACTTCGTGAGGGCTTCATAGCTCGTCATGACTTTGTCGCCGGCTTGAACGTCGCCCTTGACCCAGTCCGACAGAAGGTTGGCGACCGCCGAGCGGGATTCGACGCGGACCAATTGAACCTTGGCGACGAGATTCTCGCCGCGGGTCACGATCATTTTGCCGTTCTGACGGAGACCATCTTCCGAACCTTTATCCAGGGTGACGAACTGGAACTTGCCATCCACGGCGGTGATGTTGGCGTGCACGTCGGGCATTTGGACTTCCGTGGTGCGGCCGCGGTAGACGTCGAGTTCGTCGTTGAGGCGGACGATTTCGCGGGCCATGACCTTATTTTCGGCGGCGAAAGCATCGCGTTCACCGATCAGACGCTGTCCTTCAGCCTTGAGGGCCACGATCTGCTCCACCTTCACGCCGGTGGCATCCCACTGAGCGAGGCGCCGCTGGGCGGTGTCGCGGGCGGTGATGGTTTCCTGCAGGTCTTTGGCGGTCTTGGCGAGTTGACCCTCGACGTCGTTGAGAGTGGCCGTCTTGACGGCGAGTTCTTGCTTCGTGCCTTCCAGCTCCTCTTTGGCCGCCTTTTCAGCCGCAACGGCCTTCTTTTCGGACGCCTTGGCTGTGGTGGCCTCGGTGATGGCGGTATCACGCTCCCCACGCGTCGTGAGTAGGGTTTCGGAGAGCAGGTTGACCTTGTCCTTCAGGACAAAGGAGAACACAACGCCGGCCAAAGATACGGCCAGGGATAGAATGAGGAAAATGCGCAGCATGACGTCTTCCTGGATATGCGACGGCAAAGGCTAGGGGCCCATGGCGACAGGTGTCAATTGCTGAGAAGACGTTTGGAATCCTCAACCAGGTCCGGGCTGCTTGAAGCGATTCGCAGACTTGACGTTGGCTTGGGCCGCCACCTAGCTTGTCCGTCCGGGTCGGTGGCCGTAGCTCAGCCCGGTTAGAGCTCCAGATTGTGGATCTGGTTGTCGCGGGTTCAAATCCCGTCGGTCACCCCATCTTTCCCGTCTCATGGCTGGCAGTTGCTTGGCGTCATCGTAGGTGTGGCGCTATCCCAGGTGCATGGTGAGGTCGGTCGCCCGATCCTCGCTTCTTGCGGGGACGCCTCACGTGACCCTTGAGCCAAACCGTTACCGTTCTTCAAGGAGATCCCCCTTGTTTTCCATGCGCTCCCGTCCCGGAGTTCGCCCGCCTCAATCCGCTGGAGGGTAGGTGGCGAGCAACCGATTCGCGTCCCGCCAGCAGCGAAGCAGGGTTCCCAGGGGCACGGGAGAGGTGCCTTTCGCGCGGTTCGCCGCTCCGATGGCAAAGACCAACTCCCACTGCCGTGCCAACACGGCATAGGCAGCAAGAAGCGAATTTCGCGCGTCATAGATGCTGGTCGCCTCCGCGGAGGCACCATTGAGTTCCAGGATTTGGAAGGCGCGTCCGGAGCGTAAATCGTCCTCGTTTTCGTACCGCAGGTCGTATCGGCCAATGAAAAAGCCGGGAAGCCGTCGCGAAATGTCATCCACGCGGGCTTCCAGTTCGGGAGTGATGAGATGTCTTCCATCCTGAAAGATGCATCCCTGGGCGTGGTTTCCGGCTTCGACCAGCCTTAGCCTTTCGCCCTTGGGAAGAACCTGATTGCGACGCTTCGTGAACCGGAGGAGGTAGCGATCGGCAACCCATCGGGCCCGCGGGTCGCCGCGGATGAGTTCCTCGATCGTTCGCACCCCATCGCCGGTGATCACTGGAAAGATCTTCTCCGTGACCGCGAAGACATGTCCGACCGCTTGGTCCGGAAAGCGATAATAGAAGACCCCGACCTCCAGCGGCCCGCGAACAAACCGCTGAACCACGGTGGGGGCGGGGGTGTGTTGAAGGTAGTCCCGCGCTTCACCCAAGTCGTGTATCAGCCTCACCCCGAACCCGCGATGGCCAACATCGGGCTTCATAATCAGGGGAAATCCGATCTGCTCGCGGTCGCAGATCGCCGCCAGCGTTGCGAAACGGCGGTCCACGCAGTCTTCCTTGAGCAGCCACGCCTCGGCGGTGAACTCAGGGCTCGTTCGGAAGAGTTCGCTGAGGGTCTCGAATTTGGATTCCCCGATCAGCCCACCATTGGCAATCCCGGGGTTGGCCACGCTCGGCAACGAAAGGCTGCGGTATTTCCAGCCGAGACGAAGGTAGTTCAAGCCCACCGGCAGGTAGAAAAGCCAAGGCGGCCAGAACTCCCATCGCCGCGCACGCTCCCAGATCTGTCGAACTCGGTTGTGCCCGCCTCGATGGAAGAGCATGGGCGCTCCTTTCACGGCGAGCAGCAGCGCCGCAACCAACACCAGGAACGCGAGTCCATGTCCGTTCCAGTGCTGAAGCCAGTCCTCGGCGATCGAACCGAACGCCTCCGCCAGGCCGAAAATCCCCAGGGTCCAAACGGCGACCGTCGCGCCCGTGACAGCAAGGAACCTCGGAAACGGAACACGAAGGAATCCCGCCGCCAAATACGATGGCAGACGCATCCCCGGGACAAACCGGCTGCCGACCAGCAACCACCAGCCACGCTCGGCGAACCATTGTTGGCTCCGCTCAATCGATGACTCCGTGACCCGGCGTCGAATCCACCGCCCGTTCAGCAACTTTCGACCGAACCCCCGTGCGACCAGGTACAAAAGCGCGTCTCCGCACCAGATTCCGAAAAAACAACCGAGAAAACCGGCGGGCCACGACATCCTGCCGGCACCGGCCAGCAAGGCAGCGGTCACCGTGGGCACATCTTCCTGAAGCAGCGTCGCCAGGGCCAGCGCCGCCGCCTGATGCAAAGGCTTCCATTCCGTGAACGCGCCTGGCAACCAGTCGGGGATTTGCTGTGTCATGGCGTGCCGGTTTCTGCTGCGAGGATTTCCTTTCGATGGGCGATTGTCGAAGGAGCCACTCCAAACTCGGGCGGCAACTCCGCATCCAGCAGACGTGCCATGACGGAGATGAGCGCATAATGATGGATGCCATGGGTGACCGCGTAAACGAGTTCACGCGCCAACGTGGACCGCGTCGCCGGGGATTCACTCCCCCGATAACTCACACTGCATCGGGTCGAAATGGACCGGTCCAAGACCCTGGTTTCCATGGCTCGCAACGCTGATCGAATCCGGCGTGTTGCCTCCAGGGCACGTGCCGGCTGCGTTTCGATCTGCGCATCGCGCTCCCTTTGGTCGTAGTCCACCATCCCCAGCTCCTTGCCATTCAGGAGACAGACGAAGTGATCCAGGCAATGCCGGTAGTGGCTCCCGATCGAAGCTCCAAAGACGGCGGCAAATTTGTGGGTGAAGTTTTCCGGCGCAATCACCAGGAGCAGCGATTCGCCTTGTCCCAGGAAATCGACGGCCGCCTCCACCACCTGACGAAGTCCTGAATCCTGTTCGCCGCCTTCGGGTTCCGAAGGAACATCGGCCGGTGGTGCGGCTCTCTCGACCGGGGTCAAGGAACGGTCCATAGGCAAGTTCGAGTTCTGGAAGGTGCTCGGCACGGGGGTGCGTCGGATGCCATCCGGTTTCCTTACGGATGATTTCGGGTCTCGTAGGCTCACCAATCGGGTCATTCAGGCTCGTGGTTTTTGCCGGCGGATGATGCCTGAGGGTTTCCGCGCAAGAGGCTGCCGATGTAGGGAAGTTCGAATCGCCGCAACCAGGCGACCCCGGCCCCCGAGGCAAGAACTGTCAGCGCCAAGCCGAACAACAGTCCTCCATCACCCTGAACGACAATCCCCAGTTTGGTGAGGTGACTGAACACCGCACCGGCCATCAGTCCGACGGAGAAGAGACCACCTATCGCGGCCCAACGGGGGAGGAGGAGAAGGATTACAGCAACCAGTTCCAGCCCACCGATCATCCACCGGCCCCACGGTTCGACACCGAGGGTGCGAAAGATGAATTTGGATTCCTCGGCTCCTGTGAACTTGAAGAACAGGGTTTGGGCCAGAATGAGAGCGGCAACGATCTGGAGGATCCAGCAGAGCGGAAGCTTGGTTTTGTTCGAATTCATAGGCTTCAGGGGATTCCGGACGTGGACCTCCACGAGCCGGGGGAGCTATCACGGATTGGGATAAGTTTGCTCGATGCCTACGGATGAACCTGGGGTTCGTCGCGCGAACCGGGACAACGGGAGAGCACCGACAGCGAGTCCGTCGGCGAAAGACGCGATCCCTTACAGACCATCCTGCAGTGCCCTGCCGCAACGGTCCGGTGCGAGGGCGATGTAGGCCGAAAGGACCGCTTTCAGGCAGTCAGGTGGTGAGAGACGACTTCGAAGCCGTCACCCCAGGGCCGATCCGAGTGTCCATGCGCCGTCGTGCGAGGCGCTCCGGGTGACCTGGCGACATGGATAGGACAGAGGATACAGCACGAGCACGAAACACCAGCGGAGCCATTGCCGAAGCGCGTTCAAGCATGGTCCCTAGGACCCTGATTGGCATCGAACCAGTTCAATTGAAGACAGCCACGCAGCGCGAGCCTCGCCCGGTGCAGCATGACCCACAGATTGCTGGGCGTGATGTTGAGACTTGAACAGATCTCCTCACCGCTCATCCCATCGACCTCCCGCAGCAGGAAAACCCGAGCAATCCGTTCGGGAAGCTTTCCCGAGCATTCATGAAACACGCGCCAAAACTGGTCGCGATCCAGGGCTTCTCCGACCTGATCCCATTCGCTGGGGGCACTGGCGCTGTTCCAATGATCGGGAAATTCCTGGTTTTCAAAGGCCCGGTCCTCTTCCTCGGCGAAGAATTCGAGGTCGGTGAAGTTGGTTTCGCGTCCCGCTTTGCGGAAGTGATCGAGCAATTTGTTCTTGAGGATGCCGGTAAGCCAGGTGCGCTCCGAAGATCGGCCCTGGTAGCGATCCGCACTCCGCAACCCACCCAACAGCGCTTCCTGCACGAAATCCTCGGCTTTGGACGGTTCGCGAAGACGGGATAGCGCATAGCGGAAGAGGTAATCGCCGTGCTCGTCGACCCAGCGTTCCGGGTCGAGATTTCGCGCCTCACCTGACGGAGCGCCCGCCGCGCGGGTGCCGTGTTCGGATGCCGATATGGAACCGTCGGTTGGCGGGATCATTTCGGGTTCAACGTGAATCCTGGACGGCGTCGGACCCGGCATCCTTCCGTATTGTCTGCTGCTGCTGCCTCAAGTGCTGCTTCAACCGGCTCCGGCTGGACCCGGGCAATCCGGGTCCTGGAGGAACATTCGCCCTTGGATCCCGCGACGCCCGCCGAAGCCACGCCAGATGTTTCCAATAGCGTCTGCAAAGCCGACAGATGAGGAGATGGAACTCGGCCCCAAGTCGCTGCCAAAGCGTCAAACGATGGTCGAGCCGATGAGACGAAAGCCGGCTCATCTCGCGGCAGTTCGGCAGCAAGACGGCTCGCAGTTGGGTCAGGGGCGACCTTGGCCGTGGGCTCTTTGCTTCCATCGAGGTGAGACAAGGCCACCCTCCTGTCTGGATCGAGCCAGGAGGATGTCGTTCAAGCGAGGAAAGTCTTGCAGGTTCTTTCCGCAATACAAGGCAAGGCGCCGCTCTCACGAGCAACGACGTGTGGCAGCCAGCTCCGGCGGCTTTCCGCCGCTTCGCGACCACGCCCTTGCCTCGTTTCTCAGGTGTAAGGTGTCCGTGCGTTGCACGACTCAGTGGTCGATGAAGCACAATCTCTTCGCCGCGGCGCTGCTCTGGTTCGGCGCAACTTTAGCGTCCTTCGGCGCCGACAAATCCCTCCTCAATCTCGACAAGAACGGGGTGGCCATCCAGGGCTACGACCCGGTGGCCTTCTTCACCATCAAGGCGCCGGTGAAGGGAAAACCCGAATTCAGCAGCACCTCGAACGGCGCCACTTACTGGTTTCATTCTTCCAAATCGAAAGCCGCCTTCGACGCTAAGCCTGAGAAGTATGAGCCCCGCTTCGGTGGATACTGTGCCTATGGCGTCGCCAAAGGCCGGCTCATTGAAATCGATGTCGAAGCCTTTCAGATCATCGACGGCCAACTGCTGCTTCAATACAGCAAGGGAGTCCGCGAAGACTTCAACCAGGATGCTGCCGGCAATCTGAAGAAAGCCGAAGTCAACTGGCCGAAGTTGGTCGAAAAGAAGGGCAAATAGTCTGTTTTTGTGAGGGTCATCGCACCGGATCCGGCATCCACAACTACGGCGTCCATGGTGGAATTCGTTCACGCTTCGCTGTTGGCGATCCAGGCGTACGGGACTTTGGGCTTGGTGTTCGCCCTGGCGTTTCACTGGCGCGGTTTGTCCCGACTCGACCAGGGCTCCCGAGGTGCTGGCCTTGGCTTTCGATGGGTGATCACCCCGGGAGTGGTCGCCTTGTGGCCATGGCTTGCGGTGCGCTGCTGGCGAACGAAACAAGTCGGCTCCTTCGCGGAAGGGCCGCATGCGTCGGCCGCTCCGGGTCGTCTGCGCGCCGCGCACGGACTTGCCTGGAAGGCTTTGGCCGTGCTCCTGCCGCTCGCGGTTGGGGTGGCCTTGTGGTGGCGCCCCATCGACCCGAGTTCAGGAGACGTGACCGAATCGCTTCCAAGAACCGCGGCCCCCGGGAGTCCTGACGCATCCTTGCCGCCCCAACCCCATCAACCGGAAACCCAACGTTCCCACTGACATGTCGACGACCTACCGCGCCATCGATTGGAACCGCCAGAAGCGCCGCTATGACCTGACGCTGGTGGTGTTGGTGGCCCTGGTATTTCTCTCGTTCATGGGCGTGTCCTTGCTTCGCTCAACGCACATCACGGCCGAAACCCTCCTCATCCGCGGCAGCGCGGTCACCGCGTTGCTGCTGTTGCACGTGATACTGGCCATCGGTCCCCTCGCGCGGTTCGACCCGCGGTTCCTCCCCTTGCTCTACAATCGTCGGCACCTGGGTGTGACCATGTTCTTCCTTGCCCTGGTGCACAGTGTGTTCGCCACCGTGCAATTTCATGCGCTCGGAGACGAGAGTCCACTGGTCAGCGTTCTCACTGCCTATCGGCAGGATTACAACGTTTTCGCCAGCGGCGGATTTCAACCAGCGCATTTTCCGTTCGAACCGTTTGGTGCGGCAGCGCTGGTCATTCTGTTTCTCATGGCGGCGACCAGCCATGACTTCTGGCTGCGCAACCTGGGTGCCGGCTTTTGGAAGGCCCTGCATCTGGGTGTGTACGCAGCCTATGGATTGCTGCTCGTCCACGTCGCCTTCGGAGCCCTCCAGTCCGAGCGAAGCCCGGCTTATCCACTGGTGCTCGGCCTTGGCTTTGTTGTGATCGCCGGACTGCATCTCGCCGCGGCGCGCAAGGAAGCCCGGCTGGATCGGGCGGAGCTTGGAGCTGAACAGGATGGCTTCATCAGCGTCTGTCGGGCGTCGGAGGTCCGTGAAGGTCGCGGGCGGGTGGTCATGGCCCGGGGGCAGCGCGTGGCGCTGTTCCGCCAACAGGCACGCATCTTTGCGACCTCGAACGTGTGTCGCCACCAAGGCGGCCCGGTGGGCGAGGGCCAAATCGTCGACGGTTGCATCACTTGCCCCTGGCATGGCTGGAACTACCAGCCTGAGGACGGCTGCAGTCCGCCGCCCTTCCAGGAAGTGCTGGAGACCTACAACATCCGGGTCATCGCGGGTCATGTGTGGCTGAAAGCAACCGCGAACCCTCTGGGAACGCGGTGCGCCGGAAGCCTCGTCGACGACCGCTGAACGGATATGAACGACGACTTCTACATCGGTTATCTCGAGAAAGCCCCATCCAGCCTGGGGCGATGGACGCGCCGTGTGGTCTTGGCCTTGGGGGTGCTGGTGGTGGGGTTGGCTGCCATGCTTGCTGCGCGCCAGACCCCCGCCGAACCAGGCACCTTTGAGTTTGGCATCCAGCGGACCTTCGAAGGCGTGCTCCATGAAAGCCCATTGCCCATGTTGCAGTCGGTGTCCTCGAACGGAGTGACGACCCACTACCTGCTGGTGGGTGCCGGCAAGTATGGCTTGCCCGCGTTTGCCCGCGGCCATGACGGTCAGCGCGTGCGGTTCCATGGGTCGCTCATTCAGAAAGGCGACAACGTCATGCTGGAACTCAATGACGAGAAATCCTTCACCCCGCTCGGCCCCGCGGCGTCGGACAACGCGCCTGGGCGGGAGGTTATTGGCGAGATTTCGATCACGGGTGAGTTGGTGGATACCAAATGCTACTTCGGTGTGATGCGGCCGGCCACGGGCAAGATCCACCGGGCCTGCGCCGTGCGCTGCCTGAGCGGTGGCGTGCCTCCCGGACTGCTGGTTCGACAGGGCAATGACGCCTCGGTGGTGATCCTCCTGGCGGGCCTGAACGGTCGGCCGTTGTCGTATGAGGTCGAATGGGCTGCCCGACGCGTCCGTGCGACAGGAAAACTCAAGTCGCAGGGAGCCCATCTGGTTCTCGAGGTGGCGCGGCTTTCGTTGGTGGACGACGAACGCGACTAAACCTGGGGGTATACGAGGTCGTTCGTGTCCTTCGCGGTCGGCGGGCCCGCTCGTCCTCCACGAAACAGGCAAGGCGAGGAGGTTGAAATCCGAGCAGTGCTCGGGACATGGAATCGGCCCGGGGTGGAACCCAGGTTGATACGCGGGCGATGGTACCTGTTCCGATGGTCGGAGGGTCAGTCCGGGCGTTGGGCGGCCTTTGTCGCAGGGGCGGTTGGATGGGATGCCTCTCCGGATTGCAGGACCCGCTCCAGTGCGGCCGCCGTTTCCGCCGATGGCTTGAAGTTCCCGGGGCGGTTTCCTTGAGCGATCATCAACGGAGTCCAGCCGTACTTGTTCGTGGTGTTCCAGGTTCGAACTTCGGCTCCGTGGTCAGCCAGGAACTGGACCACGCCGGGAAGGTTCTTCAGCGCAGCCCCGTGCATGGCGGTTTCGCCGTTGGCATCGACCGCGTTCACGTCAGCGCCCAATTTCAGGAGGAGCTTGGCCGCTTCGAGCACTTCAGGTTCCTCTCCGGCGACTTCGTTGGCGGCGTCCGACCCGACCCCAATGCCACAGGCGACCATCAACGGGGTGCAGCGATCCGCATTCCCGAGCGAGGGATCGGCACCCAGTTCCAGGAGCAGGCGCATGTAGGGGACATCGGCGGTTGCGGATGCCATCAGGAAGGGTGTTGCACCCAACTTGTTGAACTGGCCCGGTCCCCCACGGCCCGATTTCAGCGGTGCGTTCACGTCGGCTCCGTGTTTCACAAGCTGGCGAATGAACTCAACCCCGCTCAAGTTTCCGGACCCCAGCGGAGGCGGCGCTCCATGATCTTCTCCGCGGGGTGGTTTGCGGACCCAGGTCATCATGTGCAGTGGCGTGAATCCCGAACGCTGGTCATTCGGGTCGGCTCCCGCCCGTATCAGATCCAGGGCCAGCTCGAAATGTCCGTTCTCGATCGCCAAAGTCAGGGCGGTCGTGCCCTTGCCCGGGCCTTTCGAAGGAATCTTGCGCGGTTCGGTTGCCGCGTTCACGTCGGCTCCTGCGTCGAGCAAAACCCGGACGACCTCGGATCGGCCCTCGCGTGCGGCAAACAGGAGCGGCGTGAAGCTGGAGTCTGGCAGGGTCGCACGGAGATCCGCACCCGACTTGAGAAGGAGTTGAACCACTTCAGCATGGCCGTCCGCCGCCGCCCACATCAGTGCGGTTTGGCCGCGCCGCTCCTTGGCATCGACGGTGGCACCCTTCGCGAGAAGCGCCTTCACCGGCCCTGTTTTGCCCGTGCGAGAGGCCGTCATGAGCACTGTTTCGCCGCCCCGCAGGGAGGTGTTCGCGTCGGCGCCCAGGGCGAGAAGAAGTTCAACGATCTCCGTATTCCCGCTCAGGCAGGCGATCGAGAGCGGGGCGACACCCCACCGATTGGTCGCGTTCGCATTGGCCTTGGCGTTGGCGAGCATTCGGGCGGTTGGGAGATCGTCCCGGTAGGCCGCCCAGTGCAGTGCGGTCATGCCATCCGGTTGTGGCGCGTTCGGGTCGGCGTGTGCTTCAACCAGGGTACGGACGGTGACGTGATCCCCTTGCTCGGCCGCGTCGGCGAGACGGGTGTCCGCCCCCGCCAGGACGCAGGACGCCAGCCACAGCGAAAGACCAACTGAGCGGAAGCTTCTCATTCGAGCCAGGTCCATCACGCCGGACGGGACTCGAACAATTCGCTCACTTCGCCGTCGCTGTCGGCGAATGCGTCGAGGCGGACTCCGACCTTGTCGAGAAGCGTCAGGTGAAGATTGGCCAGCGGGGTCGGTCGCTCATACCGGAGGTGTTGCCCGCCCTTCATGCCGAAGGCGGTGCCGCCCGCCACGAGGATCGGCAGGTTGGTATGGTCGTGGATGTTGGGGTTGCCGATGCCGCTGCCGTAGAGGTACAGCGCGTGGTCCAGCAGGGTGCCGTTACCTTCGGGCGTGGCCTTCAGTGTGCCGAGGAACTCCGCAAAGAGGGAGACGTGGAACTGATTGATCTTCGCCATGCGCGCGATTTTGTCCGGATCATTGCCGTGATGGGAAAGGGGGTGGTGCGGGTCCGGAACTCCGATTTCGGGGTAGGTTCGATTGCTGGTTTCGCGCGCGAGCTGGAAGGTGATCACGCGGGTGACATCGCCCTGAAGGGCGAGCCGTTGCAGGTCGAACATCAGGCGGGCGTGGTCGGCATAGGCGGCGGGCGCGCCCACTGGTCGGTCCAGATCGGGGAGCGGATTCTCCCGAGTGGCGGCCTCCGCTTTCTGCACGCGCCGTTCGACCTCACGGACGGTGTCGAGGTATTGGGCGATGCGACCGCGATCGCCCGGGCCCAGTTGGCGCTGCAACCGGAGGAGGTCGTCCTGGAATGCATCGAGAAGGCTCGCCCGCTTTCGCAGTTCGGCGCGGCGCTCGGCGAGCTTGCCGCCGTTGCCGAAGAGGCTTTCAAAGACGATTCGCGGATGCGCCTCCGCCGGCAGCGGAGTGGTGGGTGACGACCAGGAGAGGTTGTTCTGGTAAACGCAGGCGTACCCGTTGTCGCACTGGCCGACGACCGTGAGCAGGTCCATGGCCAGCTCGATCGACGGCAGTTGCGTGGCCTGGCCGATGCCTTGCGCTGCGATTTGGTCGACCGTGGTGCCGAGGTAGTAGTCGGTGCTCTCCGTCAGCCTGGCCTTGGCGGCGCTGAGGAACGCCGCGTTGGAGGTCGCGTGACTGCCGGGGTAGGCGTTCTGAAGCTCCAAGTTCGTGATCGCCGTGACCTGATCACGGACCGGCGCCAGCGAGCTAAGTATGGGCGAAAGGGCATCGAGCGTGTCGCCGGGAGGTGTCCATCGGGTGATGTCGCAACCCATCGGCATGAAGACGAAGCCGAGTCGGCGCACGGGATGGGCGGCGGTCTTTGCCAGAGGCGTGGCGGCAGGGACCATGGCTTCCAGCAGGGGTAACGCCAACGTGGCTCCGACTCCGCGCAGGAAGGTGCGTCGCGGCAGGAATTTCCTGGTGACGAAACTCATGGTGCTTTCCTCATTTTGAACGGTGGGCTGTTGACAATTCCGAGGATCAGGGACGAGAAACAATAGTCCTCCGACTGCGCGTCGCGGACGATGGTGCGGATGGCGGGTGCGTCGAACGATTCCACGCCACGACCCAGGGCGAATGTGAGCAATCGCTCGGTCAGGGTGCTGACGAACAGGTCCGGGCGTTGGAGCAGGGCCGCTTCGAGACCGCTTGCCCCGGTGAAGCTCGATCCGTTGGGCAAGGTGCCGCTTGCGTCGATGGGTTGAGCCTCTTCGAGCGTGCGCCAGCGCCCGATGGCGTCGAAGTTCTCCAGCGCGAACCCCACCGGGTCCATGAGGTTGTGGCATCCGGCACAGGCGGCGTTCGCGCGGTGTTCGGCCAGTCGCTCGCGCATGGGCAGCGCATCGGAAACGGAGTTTTCCTTCAGGTTGGGAACATTCGGCGGCGGGGGAGGAGGTGGCGTGCCCAAAAGATTTCCGAGCACCCAGTTCCCTCGAATCACTGGCGAAGTTCGGGTGGCGTAGGACGTCACCGTGAGCACGCTGCCCTGCCGGAGCAATCCGCCGCGCTCGCTGTGGGGTGGCAGGGTGACGCGGCGGAACTGGCTGCCGTAAATGTTCGGGACGCCGTAGTGCTTCGCGAGGCGCTCGTTCAGAAACGTGTGGTTGGCCCGCAGAAGGTCGAGCACGCTGCGGTCCTCGCGGAGGAGGGTTTCGAAGTGCAGTTCGGTTTCACGACGAAATGCCTGGCGGAGGTTGTCGTCGAAATCCGGGAACAACCGAAGATCCGGCGTGAACGACTGGAGGTTGTGCAGATGGAGCCACTGGCCGGCGAAGTTGTTGGCGAAGTTCGCAGCCCGGCCATCGGCGAGCATTCGGCGCACCTGGCCTTCCAGGATACGGGGTGTGCGCAAGTCGCCGCGTTCCGCCGCCGCCAGCAGTTCATCATCGGGAATGCTGCTCCAAAGGAAGAACGACAGTCTGGAGGCCAGCGACACATCGTCGAGCGGATACACCGCGCCGGGCTGGACCCCGTCGGGTTCGCGCTCGATGCGAAAGAGGAACTCCGGGTTGACGAGTACGGCATTCAAGGCCGCTTCGATCCCCGCTTCGAAGCCTTCCTCGGCCTTCGCGCGACGATAGAACTCCATTGGCCCTTGGAGATCCGCGTCCGTCACGGGCCGGCGGTAGGCTCGGCGCGTCAGCGTGGCGAGGATTCTCTCAGCGCAGGCATGCTCATCGGCTGGACCCGTGGGTTGGCAGACGAAGATTCGTCGGCGACTCGGCGAATCGCCCGCGCCTGTGGAGTTGTACGGGCCATTGACCGAGACCTGGTAGATGGCCGGCGAGAGGCGTGGGTGCCGGTGCATGTTGTACCGGGCCAGGTACGGCTGGCGTTTGGTCTCGAGAAGCGAAGACGGATTCTTGAGGAACGTCACCGCCAGCCGATGGGGTCCCGCGGTGACCGGCAGGCGCACCTTCAGGTGGGCATCCACCCGCTCAAAATCACGATCGCCCTTCGGAGGGGCTACCGTGAACGAATGCACAGGGGTGCGGTCCAGCAACACCACTCCATCGTGCGGTTCCCTCAGTCCCTCGACCTCTTCGTTGCGGTCGCGCGTCAGCCGAATCTGGACCTCATACTCGCCGTCACGCGGGAAGGTGTGCATCACCCACAGGCCGCCGCGTGTGCCTGGAGGAAGGCCATCGACCTGGTCTTCCTGCGTCAGATCCGGCCGGGGGCGGTAGGTGTCGCCGCCGGGTTGCCGGTACGGCGCGCCCACGGCGAGCCGGCTGATCTTCGTGGCCGCGGCGATGTAACGGTCGAGGAACGTGGGGGAGAGATCACTCAGGGTTCCGTTGTCGAAGCCGCGGCTGGCGTCGTCCTTGGGAAGCAGCACCGCGGCATCGATGTCCAGGTGCAGCAAATCGCGGATGGCATTCTGGTACTCGGTCCGATTGAGCCGGCGGAAGGATTCGGTTCGGCCCGGATTCGGAGACTCCGTTGCGGCGCGATCCAGGATGGAAGCGAGGTGTCCGACGACCTCCTCGTACGTTGCGTCGGTTGGCCGATCCTTGCCCACCGGGGGCATCTGCCGTGCCCGCAACTTGCGGACAACCGATTCCCACGCCTCCGAATGGTGTGTCACGTCATCGCGACCGAGCCGTTCGAGGTCGAGGCCGCCCTTCGTCACGTCCGCATCGTGGCAGCTGACGCAATACCGATTCACCATGGATTGCACGGTGGGCGGAACCGGGTTGGGTGCCGCGTGAACGGCGGGACCGGAAGCCGAGAGGAGAACGAATGGAGCCAGGGCTGGGAGACACCATTTCCGTGCGTTCAACACGGCGACGGCGCCGATGGAACGAAGTTGGGAAATGAAGTGCTTCACGGTGGCTAATATCGTGCTCCTCGGGACGAGGTCGGACAAGGTCAAAGCCTGTGGGGTGCGTTGAGCGTACTCGCTGGGCAGGGATTGGGGATTGAAGTTGGAACTCTTGCCTTGTCGGGGATTAGCGAGGGCTCATGTTTCTGGCCTCCATGAAGCGACAAGTCCTGCTCGTTTGTGCTGCCTTCTGTTCCAGCCTGCTCCAGGCCGAGGACTGGCAGAAGGAAGTGATGTTCCGCGCCACGTTCGATGGTTCGCTCGACGCGCGGGTGGCGGGGGGTGATCCCAAGTTGTACCACGCCGTGAGCTACAAGGATGAAGCCTCAGCCACCCCCGGACTCGAGGGTACCGACGTCCGGCATGCCCGTGGCGAAGGGCGTGTGGGGGATGCGTTGCACTTCACCCGGAAGAACACGAAAGCCGTCTTCTTCAAAGCGCAGGGCAACGTGCCCTTTGCTCCCAACGGTTGGTCGGGGACGGTCAGCTTCTGGCTGAAGCTGGATCCGGATCGGGATTTGGAGCCGGGTTGGTGCGATCCACTCCAGCTGACGGACAAGGCGTACAATGACTCGGCGATCTGGG
>CAUJJW010000067.1 GCA_963205105.1 Verrucomicrobiota bacterium
GCTCCTACCGGGCCGTCTCCAGCGGTCTCAATCCTCTCACCGCCCTCCCACTCACCAACGGCTTCGCCAGCATGTGGGCCACCGCCGTCAATCGCATCGGCGAAATGGCCGGGTACGCCCGCGTCGCCCCCTCCGGTGCCACCAACGCCTTCCTCCATGTGCTCAACCAGACCCGCGACCTCGGCCGCCCCACCGGCGCCGATCATGTCATCGCGACCGGCCTCAACGCTGGGGGTGACGTCGTCGGTCACGCCCTCTACCCCAACGGCGCCTCCTCCCGCATCGCCCTCTATCGGGACGGCCGCTGGACCGACCTTGGCGACATGCTGGGCGGCGGCGCCGCCGAAGCCGGTGGCATCAATCGCTTCGGCCAGATCGTCGGCCGGGCTCTCACCACCAACGGCACCTGGCACGCCTTCCTCTACACCGACGGCCGCGCCTTCGACCTCAATACCCTGCAGCGCGCCAGCACCAACTGGACTCTCACCGACGCCCGCGCCATCAACGATCGCGCCCAAATCGCCACCACCGGCAACACGCCCGACGGACATCCCCAGGCACTCCTTCTTTTCCCTGCCACCGAAATCGGCCGCCGCGTCTTCCGCCCCGAAGGCACCCTGGCCGAACTCCCGCACATCGAAATCCTCCAAGGCAAGGGTGGTGACTCGGAAAACAACGCCTTCATCTGGAACACCGTCGAACGCAAACTCTACGCCATCCGTCCCGTGGTCGCGCTGATCGAATGGCGCACCGGCACCACCCAGATCGTCACCAACGAAACTCAGTTCGGAGAGTCGCTCATCCGGCAGCGCTACACCAACGAAGTCGTCCTGCCCGCCTTGTCCTTCAACGTCTGGCCCATCGACCCACAAATCCATGTCGTCGATACCCCCGTCCAACTGCAACCCGACGTCCCCTCGTTCCGCCACAGCCTCGTCGATCTCTCCTACACCACGGCCGATGGCGCCAAGGTCGATGGTGCCACCAAGGTCTTCACCAGCCCATCCACCGGCTACAGCGTGCTCCGCTACTTGAAGAGCGACGGGCGCACCCCCAATCCCGAACTGCAGCCCTATCACTTCACCGTCGCCCGGTCCGTCGTTTGGAATGACACCAACCACGTCACCTTGCACGTCCCCGCCACCGTCGGTTCACCCATCACCCACCCACTCCACAACGATTACCCGGGTCTCAATGGCTTCGTCTTCTTCCCGAAATCGTACTTCGACGGCTCCGGACCCGATGCAGCGCATGACCGTCCCTCGCGCCACGGCCCCATCCTCCCCGTCAACAGCAATGAGCGGGGCGAGGATTTCACCGTCGTCTGGTACACGCAGGATGCCATCGGAACCGCCTGGCCCAGCATCCCTGTCGCCTATGACTTGCGCTGGCCCACCAACGCCCCCGCGATCGTCATCGCCAGTGGCCTCGGCTCCGGCCCGCTCCCCGCCACCGCCCTGAACGGCCTCCAAATCTACAACCAGTCCAACACCAACCTCCCTGGCTTCAACCCCAACGAGGAACATGCCCTGATCCGCCGCGAAACCGTCTTCGCCCTCCGCGATGACCTCAACGCCCGCATCCAACCTCAAGCCTCCCAACCGTTCGTCCTCGCCAAGTACATCGACCCCGCCTCGTCCGAGTGGCGCATGCTGACGTATCGCGTCGTCGCCGAACAGGCCCCGTACTTCTTCCGATACGAAGGCATCGCCGGGAACGAAATCCAGCCCCCGGCACCCATCTTGGATCTTCCCCTCCAGGTCGACCACAACCGCATCGTCTCCGGACCCGGCTGGAAAAGTGTTCGTGGCTCCGTCTACGCCCGCGCCGCCAGCATCGACGGCGGGGAGGACGACGTCGTCCTCCAGTACTTCTACCCGCTCCAGTCCGATTTCTTCTTCGACCTCAATCAGGACGGAAAATCGGATGTCGCCGTCGGTTCCGCCATCCCCTGGCTCGACCGTAGCCCCACCGGAACGCTGGGCGTCCCCGTCAACGTCACCTACGCCATCCAATGGCCCCCCGAAACCCCCGCCCTCCTCATCGGCTCTTCCCTCACCCAGGCCCGTGACAACCTGCCCGATGTCCGCGACATGGCCTCCGTCCAGGTCGTCTTCGACAGTCTCGATCCCCAGAGCTCCCGCCCCGCCAACGCCGCCGCGCGCCTCTACGACCCCCTCAGCCCACGCACCATCGTTCTCGATGAGACCTTCCAGTTTCCCGACTCCATCGCCCGCTCACTCGACCCCGCTTCCGGAACGGAAGTCTTCGCCGACCTGCCCTACGTGCTTCGTGTTCGTCTCTTCCATGATCCCCGAAATCGGCTCCTCGGCTTCCAAGGCTGGCAACAGCCCACCTCGCCAGGCGCCAATCCCGTCACCCTCGTCAATGTGATGAGCAGCCGCGAACGCGACGCCATTCTCGCCCTCGACGCGTCCGCTAACGCCGCCTTCCGCGAAGCCGTCGAAACCCTCTACCGAAAAACCCGCAATCCCAACCGCGTCGACCTCGACGGTGATGGTATCCCCGATGAAGGCCTGCTCATCGGGCTCACCATGCAGGTCACGACCAACAACGGCGTGGTCATCACCAATGTCGTCCGGGAAAATCTGCTCGGCCCCAAAGCCCTCACCGCCGGACAACCCGTTCCCCCCATCCAAGCCAAGCGCGAGTTCGCCATCCAATTCCCCGACGCAAGTTCCGCCATGTTCGTCGGACCCGTTTACTCCAACGTCGTCGGCAGTTTCACCACCGAGTTCTGGGTGCGTCCCGAAAGCAATCGGCCCACCACCACGGAGTCCGACTCCGGCGCCGAAGGAACCACCGGACAACCGTTCGCCGTCTACCCACTCCAGGGAGCCACCTCCTACGGCGCCAACCAGGCATCCCTCGGCGTTTCCGTCGGAACCAACGGCGTCAGCGTCTTCCAGCACACCGACAACGTTCTGTCCTCCCTACTCGTCCTCACCACCAACCTCACCGGCTGGCATCACGTCGCCGTCGCCGTCGACCGCGGTCAACCCGTCCTTTATCTCGATGGAGTGCTCGCCCGGGTCGGCATCGCCAGTTCCTTCCACCTCCATCCCTCCGCGGACCTCGTCGGATCCAAGAGTGGATCCGGCGATTACGGACATTTCTCAGGCGCCATCACCGACCTCCGGATCTGGAACCACCCGCGAACCCAGGCCGCCATTGCCTTCAATCTCGACAAGCGTCTCGGCGGCAAAGAATCCGGCCTCGTCGGCCTCTGGCGCTTCGAGGAAGGCACCGGCACCAACATTGCCGACGCGTCCCCCTCCCAGGCCAACGGCACCCTCTCCGGCAAGCCGGCCTGGACTCAGCAAACCCCACCCGCAGCCCCCGTCTCCCGTTACGTTGTCCTCGCGGAAAACAACGACGCCTCGCTCGCCGGTCTGCCCATCGATCTCCACGTCCTCCGCGTCGAAGACGAACTCGACCCCGGCGCACTCGCGATCATCCAACCCGACAACGTCCTCGATGAACGGGTCACCCTCCGGCACACCGCCGATTTCGCCGGCCAACCCGAGAGCTTTGTCTTCCAGTGGTACTACCGCCTCGCCGAAGGCAACCAGGATCCGACCGACCTGCCTCGCGTGCTCGCCGACGGTTCCATCCTGGAACTGGAAGGCTGGAGCCCGTACGAAACCGATCCGTCGAATGGTTCGGGCGTCAACGATCTCACCCTGGGCCAGGGACCTCAAAGCAGCCTGCTGACCCTGTCCGATACCTGGTTCGTCCTCCGCTACGGCGTCGTCGCACCCGACGGCACCACCCGCTGGAGCGGCTGGATCGGCGATCCTTCCAGCACTCCCAGTGCCCCCCGCGCCATGCTCGTCCCGGGCTGGATCAATCGGGTCCTTCATGCTCTCACCCTCTTTTCCCAGAGAAGCAGTGACTTCTCCAACAACGCCGTCAACACCCTCGGCAGCACCATCGCCGAGGCCGGTCCCCGCTACGAAGGCGACGTCGCCCTCAATCCCGGTCAACTCGACAATTTCGGCCTCATCGAAATCTACGGCACCGTCCTCCGTCGTGGTCGCAACCTCAGCATCGACGGAACCCCCGCCCTCGAGGATTCCTCCGCAGACTCCGCCCTCCAATTCGCCGCCGCCAGCATCGCGGATCTCTACCTCCTCCATGCCAACGAGGCTTTCGCCGATGCCGCCGATCCCACCATCGGGCTGACCACCGACTCCACCCAGCTCGGCAGTGTCGCCTCGTCCGTCTTCGCCTTCGAAAATCAGGTCGATTCTCTTCTCGAAGAGGAACTCGCCATGCTCCGGGGACGTGACGACCGCCAGGCCGGCGTCGGCGCCGCCCCCGTCTACAATCGGCTCTTCTGGAACTTCACCGGTGGCGAAGGCGAAGTCGCCTACGTCGCCAAATACGGCATCCCGGACCAGGACAGCGATGGCTTCATCAACGCCGCGGACGCCCGCATCCTGTTCCCCCAGGGCCACGGTGACGCCTGGGGCCACTACCTCACCGCGCTCACCAGTTATTACGATCTGCTGCGCCATCCCCATTTCAAATGGGAGCCGCGCCCCGAGGAGACGCTCGTCGCAGGTGTCCCCATCCAGGTCAATTATCAGGATGAACGTCGCTTCGCCCGCGCCGCTGCCGCCCGCGCCAGGACCGGCGCCGAGATCGTTGACCGCACCTACCGGCTCAATCACTCCGAGGATCCTGTCGCTCAACTCCAAGGGTACCGCGACACCGACCCAACCCGGGCGTGGGGCGTTCCGGAATGGTCGCGCCGCGCCGCTGTGGGCGCCTATCTCGACTGGGTCGCCGGCAATGCCATCCTGCCCCCGGTCGATCCAGACGTCACCCACACTGGCATCCAGAAGATTGACCGCACCACCGTGGTCGAACTCGGCCAGGTCGTCGCCGAATCCAACGCCATCCAAAGCGTTCTCGACATCTCCGACTCGGGTTTCAACCCGCTCGGATTCGCCCGCGGCGTCGTCGCCTTCGACATGGATCCCGAGCAGCTCAACACCGGCTTCAGCCGCATGACCCATTTCGAACAGATCTACCAGCGCGCCATCCAGGCTCTGCAGAACGCGGAAACCACCTTCAACCGCGCCACCATTCTGAGCAGCGAACTGCGCAAGCAGCAGAATTCCGTCTCCGACTTCTCGGTTGCCATCGCCAACCAGGAACTCGCCTACCGCAACCAGCTCATCGGCCTTTTCGGGTACCCCTACGCCGGCGATGTCGGCCCCGGTGGCGCCTACCCCAGCGGCTACGTCGGGCCCGACATCGCCCATTGGATGTACCTCGACACCCTCTCGCTCACTCCCGAGAACAATCCCCGATCGACCCAGTTCACCGGGCTCTCCACCAACTTCACCCTGCTCACGACCACCTGGAGCGCTCAATTCTCCAGCGAAACCACCGATGCCCTCGATGCCTCCAAACCTCCCGAGCTCATCGAAATCGACTACCCCGTCGCCACGTCCGACTACGGCTTCATCGCTCCGACCTCCTGGGGCGCCCGCCCCGCCGAAGGCTCTCTCCAGTCCGCCTTCCGCAACCTCGTCAACGCCAACGCCCAACTCCTCTCCGCCTCCACCACCTACGCCAATCTCGTCACCGAGATCGAAGAACAGGCGGACCTCCTTTCGCAGCGCTATGCGCTCAGCCGCGATCTCCTGAAGATCCGTCAGGATGGTGACGCGACCCTCACCGGCCTCGAAGCCGTCATCGGCGTCTCCAAAGGCATCATCATCGCCAACAAAACCGTCTCCGAAGCCGTCAAGGCCGCCGAGGAGGGCATCTTCGAGGCCATCCCCAAAGTCCTCGGCTTCTCCAATGACTTCCTGGCGCCAGCTCGTGCCCTCGCCGGCCTCGCCGGCTTCTTCGCCGGACGCGTCGCCACCGTCCTCGCCGCCGTCGCCGAGGAACTCGCCACCGCCACCGAACTTTCCAAAGACGGTTTCGAACGACGCCTCGAGATTTCCCTCGATACCCGCGAAGGCACCTTCGAGCGCACCGAGCAAATCAAGGAACTCGAAGGGCTCGTCCGCGCCGAGGCCACCCTGCGCTTCGACGTGTTCCAGGCCCGCCAAGGCGTCCTCCAGGCGGCGCGTTCTCTCGAATCCACCCTCGCCGAAGGCCAACGCCTCCTCGCCGAACGCACCGTCTTCCGCCAGCAGACCGCCGGCACCATCCAGGCCGGCCGCTACCGCGACCTCGCCCTGCGCGTCTTCCGCAACGACGCCCTCCAAAAATACGACGCCCAATTCGAACTCGCCGCCCGTTACGTCCATCTCGCCGCCACCGCCTACGATTACGAACTCAACCTCGACGGCCCCTCCAGCGCCCGATCCCTCCTCCCCGACATCGTCCGGGAACGGAACCTCGGCGAACTCAGCGACGGCCAACCCGTCGTCGGACGCGTCGGACTCGCCAGCATCCTCGGCCGTCTCCGACAGAACTTCGACGTCCTCAAAGGCCAACTCGGGATCAACAACGACCGCGCCGAACGCTCCCGGTTCTCGCTCCGCACCGAAGCCTTCCGCATCCTCCCCGCCGGCACCAACACCTCGGCCAACACCAGCTGGCGCAGTCTCCTCCAGCAATCCTCCGTCAACAACCTGTGGGATTTCCCCGAGTTCCGTCGGCATTGCCGCTCCTTCGCCCAGGAATCCGACGGCCCCCAACCCGGCATCATCCTCCGCTTCAGCACCGCCATCGAACCCGGACGCAATTTCTTCGGCCAGGTGCTCGGTCCTCTCGACTCCGGCTACGATCCGTCCGAGTTCGCCACCCGCATCCGATCCGTCGCCGTCTGGTTCTCCGACTACAACACCTCGCAGCTCGCCACCAAACCTCGCGTGTATCTGATCCCGCTCGGAACGGATCGCCTCCGCGCGCAGGACGCCGACGACTTCACCATCCGGGACTGGCAGGTTCTCGAACAACGCATCCCCGTCCCATTCCCCATCGGCTCGCCCGGAGGGCTCAATCCCATCGGATTCTCGGATGCCAGCGCCTTTGACGGTGGTTTCGCCGAGATCCGCCGACACTCCGCCTTCCGCGCCTACCAGGACGCCGCCTTCGATTCCTCCGAGTTCAACGAAAGCAGCCGGCTGATCGGTCGCTCCGTCTGGAACTCCCAGTGGGCGCTCATCATCCCGGGTTCCTACCTGCTCGGGGATCCCCAGGAAGGCGTGAAACGCCTGATCCAGTCTGTCAGCGACATCAAACTCTACTTCCAAACCTACAGCATCAGCGGCAACTGACTCCCACACCCCATCCCCATCCGCCTTATGAGCTCACCGTCCCTGCCGCTCGCCGCCTTCACCCTTACTCTCACCCTGCTCGCGGCCTTACCCGCTTCCGCAGGTTTCCCCATCCCCGATCACGTCGTCTACGGCACCATCGCCTTCGACAATCGCGCCGTCACCCGTGCCGACTCCGACGTCTTCATCGAGGCCAGACGCTCCCCCAACGGCCCCGTCCTAGCCAGCTACCACATGGGCACACTCCCACGACTTGGAGACTTCCTTTACGAACTCCGCCTCGAACTTGAGGAAAGCCCCGCGGAGTCCCCTCGTGCCTTCCTACTCGGTCAATCCGTCTTCCTCACCGTTCGCAACACCCGCGGCATCCAGTTTCAAACCACCCACGTGCTCACCGATTCCGGCGTCGCTCAACGCCTCGATTTCGGCACCTCCATCGACACCCAGAACGACGGCGTCCCCGACGGCTGGCAACTCGCCTCCTTGGGCACCACCACCTCCAATCTGGGATCCGATCCCGATGGCGACCACGCCACCGATGCCGCGGAGTACACCGCCGGCACGGGGCCCAGGGACGCCTCCGACGCCTTCCGGCTCGGGCTGCAACGGGACGGAGCCGATCTTCTCGTCACCCTGCGCGCCCTCGCAGCCACCGGCACCGGCTACGAAGGCCGCCAACGCTTCTACGCCCTCGAAGTCGCCTCCGACCCCGTCGCTGGACCCTGGCAGGTGGTGGAGAACCACAATCGCATTCCCGGCAACAACCAGCTTCTCACCTACCGCCAACCCGCCGGTACCGAAGGACCTCGTTTCTACCGCGCCCGCGTCTGGCTCGAAAGCCCATGAACCTCCCCTCCCCCTCGTTTTCGTACTCCTACTCCCAATCGTAATCCCTAGAACAGGGGGCTCTCCATGAACCGGTCGTCCGTAGCGGCGGGCGTCCCGCCTGCCGTAGAGGGGGGCGTCCCGCCCCCCGGAATCCAGGGTTCATGGCCCGTGAGCAGGTCGATTTCGAACAGGGGGCTCTCCATGAACCTTTCCATGGCAGCGATCGCGAGGGTTGAAACGGGCTCCCTCACCCCAACCCTCTCCCGGAGGGAGAGGGAGCCGCATATCCCGCACGGCGACATGCCGGAACTCCAGCCGTCCGAGCCGTCTCGACTCGTTCCAGCCAACACTTGGCTCAACCCTTCGAAACCCGCGGGAAATATTCTCCCTCTCCCTCCGGGAGAGGGCCGGGGTGAGGGCCGCTCGCTGCATTCCTCGCTCCCCGGTTCATGGTCCCCATACGTGTCCAACTCTGGAAAACGCTCCTCTCCATGAACCTCGCCTCCGTAGCGGCGGGCGTCTCGCCTGCCGTAGAGGGGGGCGTCTCGCCCCCCGGAATCCCCGGTTCAAGGGCCGTGAGCAGGTCAGTTTTCGAACACGGCACTCTTCCTAAACCGCCCGCCCACCCGCCTCACACCTCCGGGTAGTACGGCAGTTTCCAGGGCGCCCGATACTCCACGCCCACCAAGCGATCCGCCTCCTTGTCCCCAATCACCTGTTCCTTCGTGTGATCCCAATAGATCTTCCGACCCGACCTCTGCGCCACATTGCCCAGGTGCGCCACCGTCGACACGTGGTGCCCCACCTTGAGGTTCTCCACCGGCTGCTGACGTGATTTCACGCAGTCCAAAAAATTCCGCACATGCGCGGGCCTCGGATCACCACTGCCCGGGAATTTCTGAGGTTCCTCCCCACCCTTTCGCCGCTCGCTCTGGACCTCAAACCCGGCGTCCGTCAGGTACAACGTTCCCAGACTGCCGGTGAACGAAATCCCCCAGGGCCGGCTGTTCAAACCAATACCCACGCCGTTCTTGTGCTCCCAGATCAGCATGTAGTCTGGGAACTCATACACCGCGATCTGGTTGTCCGGGGTCTCCCAGGCCTCGTCGATGTTGAGATTCCCACCGCTCGACATCACCGCCTTGGGAGGCTGCGGACCCATCGCCCAAAGCATCACGTTGATCAGGTGAACACCCCAGTCGGTCATCAGCCCGCCCGCGTAGTCCCAGAACCAGCGGAAATTGAAATGGAACCGGTTCTCGTTGAACGGCCGCTTCGGCGCCGGCCCCAGCCAGCGCTCATAGTCCACCCCGGACGGCACCGCGCCATCCGGCTTCTTCGGGCAGGCCGGCAGCCAGTCATGAAACGCCCAGCCACGCACCAGCGTGACTTTTCCCAGCTTGCCCGATTGCACGTACTCCACCGCCGCCGCGAAATGCTGGCCGCTGCGCCATTGGGTCCCCATCTGGACCACCCGGTTGTGCTTCTCCGCCGCGGTGATCATCGCGCGACCCTCCCGGATGCTCGTCGCCAACGGCTTCTCGACGTAGACGTCCTTCCCCGACTGGCAAGCCATCACCGTCGGCAGCGCATGCCAGTGATCCGGCGTCGCCACCAGCACGCAGTCCAGATCCTTGCGATCCAGAACATCCCGGAATTCCTTGGTCGTCGCCGGCGCCTTCCCCCGGCTCTTCTCCACCAGCTTCGCACCTTCCGCGATGTTCTTGTCGTCCACATCGCAAACGATCGGGCACTCCACTTCCGGGCTCATGAAAAAGGTCGCCAGATCGCCTCGCCCCATACCGCCGGAACCAATGATGCCCACCCGGATCTTCTCGCTCGCCGCCGGAGCCTGCCCATAACCCCGCGACACCACCAACCCCCCGTAGAGCGCGCCCGCAGCCCAGGCCCCTCGCTTCAGGAAATCACGGCGGTTCGTGGAGGAAATCGATGCGGCGGTCGCGGCGGTGGAGGGTTTCATGATGGGAACGTGGTTGCTCTGAACGCGTCGATCAGAGTCCCTCGGGTCAGCGGCGACAAGTTCGGAGACGTGAACAGCTACGGCAACGGAGCTTCCAGAACCGGCTTCAACACCACCCACACATTGCTCGCCACCAACGCATGGCCCGCCGGCGTCGGATGAATCTGGTCGGGCAGGTTCAGTTCCGGCCGCCCACCCACGCCTTCCAGCAGATGCGGCACCAGCACCAGACCCTTGTCGCGCGCCACTTCCGGAAAAATCGCCGCAAACCGACGCCCATAGTCTTCTCCCAGGTTCGGCGGCATTTGCATGCCCGCCAACACCACTCGCGCTTTGGGGTTCTTGCGATGCAAACCCTCCACAATCGCCAACAAGTTGGAGCGGGTCGCATCCGGCGGCAGCCCGCGAAGCCCGTCATTGCCGCCCAGTTCCACCAGCACCACATCCACCGGACGCCGCAGCAGCCAGTTCAACCGCCGCAATCCGCCCGCTGTCGTGTCCCCGCTGACCCCGGCATTCACCACCTCAAACCCCAAACCCGCCGCCTCAATCTTCCCCCGCAGCAACGACGGAAACGCCTGGGACTCATCCACCCCATACCCCGCCGCCAGACTGTCCCCCAACACCAGCAGGGTCCGACGCGTTCCGACCCCATTCGCCGACGCCCCCCCCTCCGCAGCCCCAACCGCCAGCGCAACTCCCACCAGCGCCAGCAACCCAACCCAGGCCAGACCACGACGCAGCACCGCCAGGGCGGAACAACGACGGTGTCCAACGTTCTTCCGCTCCTGTCTTGCCGCTCTCGGCTGATGGCCATCCCGCATCCGACCAGAATGGCGCCGAACCCCTCCCGGGCAAGCCCACCGTTCGCCCCCCACCGCGACGGGGCGCATCTGCGAGTTGTGGACGGGAGATCCAAGCCTCGGAAGGTTTTGGACAGGATTCACAGGATGAACAGGATGCTCAGAAACCCCAGCGGAACGGCATTTCATCCTGTTCATCGTGTTCATCCTGTCCAAAAGAGGGCCGTGTCCCCCGACAACACGGAGATGCGCCCACCGCGACGTCATCTCCAGACCAAGCCGACCCAGCCTCAGCCTTGCTCGTACCACCGCGCCAGTTCCGCCGCCGGCACACCGCGCCGGTAACCCCTGCCCACCTTCCACATCAACCAGTAGGTCCGGGCAATACCGCGCTTGCGGAACCGGCGCATCGACGTCGACACCGGCGATCCCGCCAGCGCCAGTCGCCCCACCGCACGCAGGCGTCGACAAAGTTCAAATTCCTCCATCAGCGGCTGGTCGGGAATGCCACCCACCGCCTCCAGCACCGAGCGGCGGACAAAGATCGCCTGATCCCCCAGCACCCGCCCGGACCACACCAGACGCAGCCAGCAGCGAAGCCTGGAACCGCGCATGTACCAGGGCGCATCCGTGAAGCGCTTCCAGAATCCCCCTCCCACCACCAGCGGATCCCGGAGGCATCGGAACACCGCCGCCCCAGCCCCGGGTTCCACCCAGGTGTCCGCATGCACCATCCACACCACGTCCCCGGTTGCCTCAAGACACCCCAGCCTCAACTGCGCGCCACGGCTCTTCGGCGCCTTCAACACCCGGCATCCCAGGCTCTCCGCCAAAGCTTCCGTCCCATCCGTACTCCCACCATCGACCACCAAAACCTCCACCACCTCCGGAACGAGCCCCAGACGGGCGACGGTTTCACCCAGGGTCTGAGCCTCGTTCAGAACGGGAATGACCACCGAAAGGCGTCGCCCGGCCCCACGCGACGCCACCCCTTGGCGAGCCCGGTGTTCCCTACCCAAAAGCAGCGCACCCACCAACGCCCAGGTCACATGCATCGACAGCGTCAGCAGCGCCGCGGCCACCGCCGTCGCCGCCGGAATGCCGTACTGCCCCAGCAACATCATCGACGCCCCCTCCCGCATGCCCGTCCCCGCCACCGAGACCGGCAAAGAAGACGCCGCGGTGATCAGGTGATACATCCACAGCAGCTTCACCCACTCGATCGGCTCCGCCGCCACCGCCTGCAAACAGCAGACCTGCGCCAGATTGAACGAAACCGCCGTGGCCACCGCACAGGCCAGGGCATGCGCCGAACGGCGTCTCGAACTCAACAGCCACCGTATGGATTGCCTCAGAGAACCCAGCGACCGGCCCACGAACGATTGAGGCCTTCGCACCCCCCAGACCAGCACACCCCCACCCACAAAAACCAACCCCAGCCCGCCACCCCAAACCCACGGCGCAGGCGCATGCCACTCCCAGCGTCGCAGGAAATCAAACGCCCCCAGCCGCGCCCCCAGCAGCACCGCCGTCGAGGCAAACAACAGG
>CAUJJW010000068.1 GCA_963205105.1 Verrucomicrobiota bacterium
CGGGAAGTTCAGACCGGAAATGATCACCAATTTCCTTTGCAGAATCTATGAGTGAACGATCACCTCAGCGCGACGCTTTGCGCCTTCTCTACATCTTGGTCGAAGGCTCTACGCCGTTGCCTGAACCCGACGACTCGGGCGCTGTTGCCATATTCAGAGGCGAGTCACGGCTGTTTGCATTCGACTTCTGGGTTCGAAATCCAGACTACCTAGCTGACGAGCTTCTAGATATGTTCGAGAAGGATGGAGACATTTCCCATTTGGAAACTGCAAAACTCATATTTGCTGCGGACGAACCTGAGATTCGAAGGTATCCGATGCTCAGATATCGATTTGGAGCCTACGAGCGCATTGATAATGCGTTGTCGATCCTTCGATCAAGAAACCTGATCTTGATCCCTGTGAAAAGAGCTGGAACAAAAGTTCTAGAAACTGACTTCCTAATCATGCCTGAAGCCATTTCCCTTGCTGATGACATTGTGAAGCAGTTCCCCATACTTGCTTGGTATAGGACTAGAACAAAGGTGGTGGCTGCTTTGGCTGCAGGCCGTGGAGGGGCCGCTCTAAAAAAACAGCAGCACGACCAAATCGAATACCACGCGGCATCACTGGGTAGCACGATCCCTTCCATAACAGACAGAGTCAAAGAGCGCCTAAATGGCCTAACCCCACGAGATCATCATGTCTGAAGCTTCAATATCATCACAGGCATCCCCCGACGATTGGCTTTTGAACATCGCATCAGCGGCAAAAGTTGGGCCTGCAAGAGTTTCGGAAGTGCTATCAGCATGGCGCATTCAACCATCCCCCGTAATACCCTCTCCTCGCCGACTACTATTGAAGCAGATTGAGTTCTCAGGTGTAAAGAAGCTCGTGCCGAATGAAGGCCCATTCCATTTTTCTTGGGAAGGCCTGGATCGTGGCCTCTGGGGGATGCTCACGCAACGCAATCTGAAAGGGAAGTCATCTATCATTGAGATTGTTGAGTGGCTTCTGAGGGGTAAAAGATCCAGCAACTTGCAGGAAGATGTCTGGAGTTGGGTTTCGAAAGCAAGATTGCGATTTCAGTTGGATCAGATTGAGCACTGGGTGGAGGTGAACCGTGAGTCGGGGTTTCAAGGGCAGCTTCGCCGGGCAACTGGAAAGTATGAGAACGTCCTTGCTAGGTTCTCTTCAGAAGTGGAATTCGAAAACTCAATGGCGGACTTCTTCATGCGGCAGTTTAGCCTAGAACCGGTCTCAAACTGGCAGAGGGCCAGGAACGAGGACCAAATTGGGTCCCCAGTCCTGCATGGCTGGGCGGCACTTTCCGGTGTCATGTTTATTGGAACCGACTACTCGTCACTGCTCGGGGATCTCCCCAGTCAAAGCGGTGTCCCAATTCGCCTCATGCAGATGTATCTAGGCCTTCCGTGGATTCCAACCCTCACAGCTGCCAAAGCCGCGATGACTTCGGTCGAAGCTAGGGAAAAAGTGATGGCGATTAAGCTGGGGGAGATAACCGCATCACGCAAGTCTCGAATAGAAAGACTAAAAACGGAGATGGCTGGCAAACAAGCTGAGCTTGAAAGCACTCCTTCTGATGAGGACATTAGAAAACAAATCGGAGAAGAGCTCGCAGAATTGTCTCGGTTACGGGCCCGTGAAAGCAGCACCGAGGAGAAATGGCGACGTGCAACAGTTGAGGTGAAAGATGCTACAGCAGCGCATGCCGAAGATCGTCATGAACTGCAGGCTTTCAAGGATGCACAGGCAGCAAGCGCAGTATTTCGAACACTTGATCCTTCGTGTTGTCCTCGTTGTGACGCTGCTATCGGCAACGAACGGAAAAGGCGCGAGGAAAGGGAACATTCCTGTTCGGTGTGCAACAGCCCAATCGGGTCGAACTCTGATGGAGAAGATAGGCGAGTCGAGTTGGAAGCATTAATTGAGGGGTCCGGCGATGCTGTTTCAAAGTCTCAAAGCTACTTGGCTGCGGCGGCTGAAGAGCTGGCCACATTGAGAGCGCAAGCGCAACAGAAAGAGATGGCAGTTCAAACTCTAAATGTAAGGCTCGCAGCATTTGGATTGCGTGCACGAATTGAAACCGACATTGCGGTTCTAAAGGGGCGCATAGCAGAGGCTGGCCATGGCATCAATGCCGTCGATGCACCCGAAACGGACGAACTGAAAATATTGAAAGCAATAGTCGAAGAAACCGACAGCAGGATGAAGGCAGTCCAGGTTGGAATTCTCCAAAAAGTGTCGGAATCCATCCTTGCTTATGCTCAACGCTTCGGCATTCCGAACCTCACAGCGGTGAGCCTGAAAGGTAATTTGAATCTCTCTCTGGAAAAGGGCGGAACTTCAACCAGCTACTCAAAGGTGACGGAGGGCGAGAAGCTTCGTCTAAAAGTGGCAACAGCTCTGGCAATGATTCATGTTGGTGAATCTCAAGGCGTCGGGAGGCATCCAGGTCTTCTCATGCTTGATTCGCCTGGCTCTGAAGAGTTGGCACCTGAGGACCTTAACCATTTAATCTCAGGTCTGGAAAGCATATCCAAAGAGTTCGCGCACCTCCAAGTTTTCGTGGCTGCGCGCACCACGCCCGCGATCATTAATCACATTCCTGCCGACCATAGGCGCGAAGCCAAAGGCGAAGACACTCTATGGTAGGTGCACTAGGATGAACCCACTCGAGTCTCAACTGCTAGCAGCCCTCGAAAACGATCAAGTCATAGGCGTACATGAACTAGGTGGCTGGAAACGCCTGCTCGCAGATGCCCCCAAACTTGGCGCCAGTCCCTTCGTTGATGAGTTCGTCAAGATTGCCGTGTCGGAATTGAGGAATGGGGGAACTCAACATACAGGTGATGGATGGGCATTCATTTGCACGTGCTTTGAAAGTGCCACGAGCGACATCGCGCTTCCTGTGGTGATTGACGCAATTGATAGGCTTAGCGCATTTCCGGGCGACTTCGGGAAGAGACTTTTTAGGCGTGCCCTGGCTCTGGCACAAGACAAGTCTCTCAGGCCGGTCGGAAGGGGCGCAGTAATCGATGGAGCTCTGCGCTGGGCCTTGCGGCCAGATTCACCGTCGAGCCGAAAATACTCTCTGATGTCGATCTTGCTCTCTGTGGAAGCCAGTGATGATCGAATCTTTCTTTGTCGGGCGGCAAAGATAATAGGGGTTTGTTACACTCACTGGCGCTTGGATGAGCTAAAAGCACAACTTGAAGCGCTGTGTAAAGTCGACGGAGTCGTGCAGGATGCTGGGTTTGAGTTGGCAGTTGCCAACCTTGAAGATGCCCTATGTGCGCAAGACAAGGAACTGATCCGCGCTTGTCTCGAGACCTCTAAGTTTTGGTTTCGTACTGTTGTACGTGAGAGTGAACAAGCACCTGCTGCTCGGGCCTACCTAGAATGTATCGAAGGGCTGTTGGCGTTCGAGGATAAGAAGAGAGATCCGGAGGGCGGGAAACGAACCGAGGAAATACACCGACAAATTCTCGACTTAGAAATCTATCATTTCAGCCCATGCGACTCATCATGGCTTGGCGCTCGCAATATGCAGATCACCCTATGGAGCGCCTTCGCCGAACGACTTCACCAGTGCACAAACTCCATCAACGATGAAGGATGGTTGGAGCCCGATCTAGTGATCAAAACTCACCTCTTGGCTATTCTCAGCCTGAACCGAAGTATTCTTCAAAGGGACTCAGCTGGAATAATCAAGGCTATAGTGAAGCCGCGAATCTTGGATTCGATGGCGACACACTCATGGCAACGCGGAATCCTGCAGAAGTGGATTGCACGTAATCAAGGCCATGATGAAGCGGCAGTTGCACAGTCCATTCTGGACGAAGTTGTCGCTCAGTGCTCCGACTTGCCAGATGGGAATGTCTCTGATGACATCTCGCGGCTGTCGAGATTGATTGATAGTCGTTGCCTCTCCACCGTCACAAAAGATCTGATAGTGGCCGCATTGCTTGATAGTCAGTTGCAATACTTAAGCGACCTTTCGGCAGCAACAGTTGGTATCCTCGAAAGCTGCATTGAGTCGGTGAAGACACATTATGATTTTTCTCGAAATGACAATGGAAGATCCCTGTTTCGGACTGTGCTGTTATGGACTGTTAGCTTCCTCGATTCCCGTTGCAACATAAGCAGAAAAAGCGCGCAAGTGCAGTACCTCTTCGAGGCCGAAGGTAAGCCTCTGCCGAAGGAGGAATCGTTGCAGCAGGACTACTATCAAATGATGAGATCTATGGTTGGCCACGGAGCCAGGATCGAGATGCCGGACATTGCAGGTGGCCGAGCTGACGTATGGTTCAAGCTTGGTGCCGAACATCTCGTCGTAGAGGTGAAAAGGGAAATGTCGGATGCCTCGTTTGAAGCACTCGAGCGATCCTATTCGGCGCAGGCTGCTGAATACCAGAATACATCCATCCGGTTTGGCTTCGTTCTTGTTCTCGATCTCACGGAGGTTCGAGCTGGCGGAAGCATTCACATGTCTGAGCTTGTTCAGGCAAGGCAGCTCATCAGGAGTGGAGAAGCAGAGCCACGATGGCTGGTCTTCGTGAAGGTTCCTGGACGGCGTCTTCCGCCCAGTAAGTTACAGGCGAAGTGAACAGGGGCTTATGGCAGGGGCCTTCGACGCGCCGTTCTTGTCAGGGGTCACCCAAAAGAAACCACCTGGGGTCGAAATACGTCGGATTCAGAATCAGCCAACCTTCAGCACGGAAAGACTTTGGCGCTCCCACGAACGCGGGAATAATCGTCGCAGTCATGGCCACCGTACTGAAGGTTCAGGAACAACAAAGCATAACCAGTTTGGCAGCAGCGGGATGATCCATTCGTCGGATCGCCCGCGACCTAGGTATCGACCGAAAAACAGTGCGGCGATACCTCCGCGAGGTTGGCGCACCTGCCCTCGGCGATGATGGGTCAAAATCCCCCACCATTTCGACCCCCGGCTCCGAGGAGCCATCGCCGGCAAAGTCACCCACCCTTTCGACCTCGGAAGCGGGAAGCACCGAGGTCCCTGTTTCCTTTGTCGGGAACATTCCCAAGGTTACTGGCGCCGAGCCCGGTCGCCCCGGTCTATGCCAGGTCCACACCGAGTTCATCTCTGCCAAACTCGACCTTGGCCTCACCGCCAAGCGCATCCATCAGGGGGACGCAATGGGGGCGGGTCTAAAGCATAGATTATTGGACGTTGACCGGCCTGACTCTGCGACACTGCCGAATGGAAAGGGCGTCCATGGCGTGAACGGGAGCGCTGCCGTCGACTGATGGAACGCGACCCTTTGGCACTTCAGGGAATGATTGGACTTGTCCGCAGTGCATTCCCAGCCCAGACGTCGGCGGATCGCATTTTCAGGGCATTCGCAGATCAGTAGCTTCAGATCCAACCCTTTAATGCGATGCAGATCAGTTGTGAGGACATGGAACTCTTGTCTGCCCGGCGGCCTGATGCCGCTAGACTGAAGGACGTTTCCCTATCCTCTTTCTTCGTGTCCGCGAGATCGATTCATGCTTCGCGATAGCGACCTCTAGTACTCTGGGAATTAAATCGGGTCCTAATGCGCCTATCCAGATGGTCGGGCGCTTCGAATGAGCCATGGTTTTTAGCATAACAGGATAGTGTCCTAGCGTCCTGATGGGTACTTTTAGGAGTCCTGAAGATCGCACAAGGCTCGGTTGAACGAAGAACCCGAGGGATGGATCGCCGTTTGTGTTTGTAAGCGTAACGAGTTGGGTGTTGGTAGATCTCTTTTTCGGGTTTGTGATGATGCTCACCTGCAATCGGCCTTTCTTGTCTCCTTTTGGATCGCAAAAAACCTGTAAGGCAAACCAGTATTCACGATAGCGCACATTGCCCTCCCAGTATGGATCGTAGGCAAGAGATTGGAGGCTCCGCTTTTCCGGGTCGTGCATTATATGGCGACGTGGAGGGAGGATTGGATTCAGCTTCTTGGCGAGTGCTGTCAACTTCTTAAAGAATGAACCTGGACTCATCCTCGGTGTGCTGCACCGCTTCGGAATGATCAATATCGGTGGTTTGGAGATCATTGATGGTTGTATATGTGACCGTTGTCATCCTGGGAAGCAGGAATGCGTTGAGGCCATCCAGTCGACTGCGCGAAGGTTCGGTGATCCTTTTGGAATCCTACGTGCGCAGGTGATATTCCCCTGCGGTCGAACGCGCCCGTTGCACCAACGCACCATCGGCATATTGTCGTGGGCAGCCCAGGAGTATACCCAGGCTGCCTTTGATTCCTGGGCAGGAAAACTTTTGCCGCCTATTCCTGCCTACGCCGCCAAGCTGAATTTCCTGCGCCCCATGCCGCCGAAGCTTTGGACGAGAGCAGCGGAATCGGTCATGGGGAGTTCTCGCGAGTGATCCCGGAGCTTGGACAGCCCTTGGACCAGTCAATTTCAGGTTCCGGTGTTGTCCCCGATACTGGACCGCGGATCCGTTCAGGAGCTCCTTGCGGACGGTCTCCAACTGACTCTCCATTTCCCGGTCGTTGGCGAAGTTGATCTGCTTAAACTGATCGAAGAATCGCACCAGCCGGTTCAGGGTCTTCTGGTGTACCCCGGTCTCCGACGTGCCGATGGAATTCAGCATGTCGTCGCATAGTGGGACGCTTGATCGCGGAAGGACGCCATGCACACCGCCACGATGGCCTCAGTATTACGACGAATCATGAGGGCGGCTTCGTTGGCAGCGCGTTCCTTCGCCATCATCACCTCCTGCTGGTCACGGAAAGTGACAAGGTCGAGGTTCAGCCGTTCTGGCAGGGCGACCTGGAAGGCCGCCCGTCGAGCCCGAAGAAAGGGTGCATGCGATCCGGTGCCAGAGGCGATACCTCCACGGAGGCGAGCAGACGATCCGGGTTGGCACCCAGTTCTACCGCCAAATACCGCTATTCCTTGGCTGCCGCATCACGGAGCCGAGAATATCGGGAGAGGAATGCGTCATGGGCGGTCAAGAATTCCCGTTTTAGCTCCTTCAGGCGATCGTACGAGAACGTCGAGCGGGACCAGCAATACTCCCGATTCACCAGGTTGATCGGAAAATCGGAAGGTACCGAAGGTGTCCAGCTTTGTGCCTTGGATGTCGACGACGCCATTTGCAGAGCGACGAACGCGTACTTGGGCATCAATCGGCAGGGTAAGCCGAAGAGGGACGATCTTCGCCACGCCAGCCAGAGCAGTTCTCAGGTTGGATACGGGCAGACGGATTTCCATGAGGTCTCCTTTCGTTTTGGTTTTCGTTAGGGGTGAAAGGAATTACACCAGCCCCACGGCATGCGCAGGACTGGCTCCGAGCTGAGGCGGTGGATGGTGATTGTGATCAGGCCTCCTCGACAGAGTCCTGGGGCTTGAACTTCAGCTGGCCGGTGCCGCATTCGGCAGCAGTGACGACGACGCGAATGCCAAGGCGGACCGGTTGGAACAGGACACCGCTCTCCGGGAATGACTGGAAGTATCACATTTCCACCAATGAACTAGAGATGCGATCTATGCACATGCTCCATTATCTGTTGGGAATCATGGCAATTGCTGCAGATGGCCCAGAGAGTATGATGCGGACTACCTTATGAAACGAGAAGCGCAAGGATTCTGGTGGTCTCCTGATAGGCCCGACGAACGTGTCTTTGGAATTCTACAACACTCAAACGGGGGTTCGCCTAATCTGGAGCTGTTCTCTGGAGGCACATCTGCATCCAAAGCTGTGGAATTCGGATCAGTCATTCACGGGACTGATGAAAGGGGTACACCGATTACGTTACTGAACGCCAGTCAGGGCAATTCGTCACGGGGTTGGAGCGTTTGGGGCAATGGATTGGAACGTAGGCAAATCCATGCCGGGACGGCTCTGATTGGAATCCACGCCGCGGAAACCGAATCCGTAGGCTTCAATACGATACGGATCGAGCTTCAACAACTCGATGGCTGGTTGGGGATATCGGGATTTAGTAAAGACAGTTTTCTCGGGTTTCCTGAGTCAAGACTACACTACCGGGTGCCGGAGGCCGAAACCTTCCTCGTTGAGGGGGATATAGAGGTTCGCTGGCGTGTCTTTCCGCAATTGAATGACCAGTTCGTGGATGGAAGAAATTGTCGGAGGATAAGCGATCTCGCCGCCGTCGAATTGTGTTCACAGAACGGAATCTCCCTCAAAGAATATGCGTATTTCTTGAAAGCGCTGCGCTTGCTTCTTCACTTCGCTTCCCTGAGGCCTGTATACCCAGTAAGTGTAGTTGGATGGCAAGATGATCATGCATTCCAAGTTGGCGATGAAAGCATTAAGCAAGAGATCCAAGTCTGGACATCGCTGATTCATGGTCCGGAAAGCGAAATGCCTTTTCCAGACCTCTGGACCTTTCGCTATGAATGCATTCGAGGACGGTTTTCGGAAATCTTTGAAAAACTGCTCCGTGCTGCTGACGAGCTTGGCGAAGCCATCAATTGCTATTCCACTACTGTTTATCACAGGCTGCCCACTGCAGTAGAGTGCCTTTGCCTGGTGCAGGCATTAGAAGCCTTTGATGGCGTATGCAATGGGACTTTCAAGAAAAGGAATCTAAATGCCAAGATTGAACGACTCGTAACACTACATTCGTCCGCGTTGAATGACCTAATAGCGGATGCCGCAACGTTTGGGGGACAAGTCCAAGAGGCACGCCACTATTATACGCATCACAATCCAGAAGACTTAAATCGCGGGATGGTTTCGAAGGGAGTCGACCTAATTCGGATGAACGAACGGCTTAAAATCCTCTTTCAAACCTGCATGCTGAGCAGGCTTGGCATCCCGGAGCCAAACTTTGGGCGACTGAGGCGACAAATTGCCTCTCGAATCGTGGAATACGAGTACTAGCAAAATGGCAAACGTCTTGGAGAAAGGCGTTCGTGAAACCGTCAGGAGTCGGTGCGGCCGAGGCTCGCAACTTGGAATTACCCGATGCGGGTCTTTTGCCGCCAGCAGCTTGGCGATGTCAACTGAAGTAGCCCAGGGAACGCAGCGACGTGAACGCGCTGCCGATGATGACGTGATCCAGGATCTCGACGTTAAGCAGTTGGCCTGCCCGCACGAGATCCCGGGCCACCTGAATATCCGCCTCCGATGAGCTTGGGTCCATCGGGGGGGGTGGTTGCGGGCGAGCATGATGGCACTGCCGGCGGCCGCGTTGACCAGCATCAGGATGACAAACGCCTCCTTTGGTACTGCTCAACGTCAAGCCACGAACGATTCAGAGGATCGAAGCCGGCCGCCTGAGCATCGCGGTCACGACACTGGCGCGATTGCAGACCGCCTTGGACTGGCTGTGAGAGAAGCTGATGGACGTACGGAATTCCCGGCAATCGATCTCGTCATGCCTTCGACGAGGCGTACGGATCGCTGGCGGCAGCCCAGACCTTGTACCCTCCTGGATCGAACGATACCCGGTGCTCGGCGATAAGCCGCATGTCGTCGGAGAAATGCTTCATGCGGCGGTCCACAAGGGCGCGGATCAGGGGATTCTGCTGCCACTGGGTTCCGATCTGCTTCTGCATCATGGCCTGGTAGTCGGAGTTCCCGTTCACCCGGTCCATGACGAAGGCGTTCCAGATAGTCACGGCGATATCGAACCCCTGTCGGATTCTCTCCTGCGGCATCCTTGAATCGACCTGAGCCACGAAGGGCTGGGCAAAGTCGAGGAGCGTCTCGGAGATCTTGCGGGTGGGAAACTTGGGCGCGGCCATGGGCGTTGACGGAATTGCCTGTAGCCGAAGCTGGACGCCGGGGCGACCGTAAAGGCTCACCCAGCCGGTGCGACATTCAAATTGGAGTTCATGGCGAGGTGTCCGGGGTGAGTGCAACACCGCGTCACGAACGGTGCGCACGCCATTCCCATCGCAGCCCCAGAATGAAAGCGGTGGTCACGACCGGGACGGACACGAACCACGGCCAAATGGCGTCGGGAACGGCATCGTGGAGGAACCATGCCCCGGCAATTGCGGGTCCAGCGCACACGATCAGGCGCCAGTAGCCGATGGCTTCCACGATCTCCCAGAGGAATTCAAGGGCAGCCATAAACGGTCGAAGTCCACAGACACCCAAGGGTGCGACCCAGTTGCACGACAGAGAACTGTTCCTGCGGGCGGGAAGAGCACGGGGAGACCGGTGGGCAGTCAGTCGGGCACGGGATTTGGAACAGGCAGCCCTCCGGGAGCGCAACCCGCTGAGGACGCGACGGCGCCACCCTCCAATCCAGTTCGGCAAACAGCCGCATGGCGGGCTGCTCCGTCGCTACTCTTCGGTGTCGGCGTGCGGCCTCACCGACGATGCGTCAGCCAGGCCCTTTTCCAGCTCCGCCACACTGGGCACGGCGCCCTTGAAAGCTTTGGGCAGGGATTCCACCAGCCTCGTCACATAGCCGGACACGCCGATCGGCTTGGTCATGTCGCGCAAGGCGTACTCGGCGATCACCCGGTTCTTGCTGCGGCAAAGGATAAGACCGATGGACGGCTGGTCACCCTCTTGCCGGAATCGGTCGTCCACCGCCGACAGGTAGAAGTTTATTTTCCCTGCGGCCTCGGGAGTGAAGTCCCGGGCCTTCAGATCGATCACCACGTAGCAGCGCAACTTCAGGTGGTAGAACAACAGATCGAGGTAGAAATCCTGATCCCCTACTTCGAGATGCACCTGGCGGCCCACGAGCGCAAAGCCTGCACCTAGCTCCAGCAGAAACGTTTCGACATGAGCCAACAGGCCGGCTTCCACCGCCCGTTCGTTGGCGTCGTCCCGCATCGTCAGGAAATCGAACAGGTACGGATCCTTGGTGATGCCCTGGGCGAGGTCGGACTGTGCCGGCGGCAACGTGGCCTTGAAGTTGGTGACCGCCTTGCCCTGGCGCTTGTGCAGTTCCGACTCGATTTGGAGGGCGAGCACGTTGCGCGACCAGCCGTGCTCGACGGCTTTCGCCGCGTACCAGAGGCGGTCCTTAGGCGAGCTGAGTTTGTCGATGAGGGCGAGATGGTGATACCAGGACAATTGTGCAAGCGGTGCCTGCACAATTGGCGAAATCGAGGCGGAGATTCGTGCAAGTGGCGCTTGCACGATTGCCGGCTCCGATTTCCCGGGCTGGACCCATTGTGCAGCCGCTTGGGGCACAGTTGCCGTCTCCGGCCACGCGTCGGCAAAGGCGCGCATGTATTTTAGATTGCGTGGGGAGAATCCCTGCTGGCCGGGGAACTCGCGCTGGAGATCGGCGGAAAGCCGGTCGATCACCTTGGCACCCCAGCCCTCTGTCCGCTGGCGGCAGAGAATCAGCCGGCCGATCTCCCAATAGAGCGCCAGCAACTCCCGGTTGGCCGCCAACCCCGCCTTGATGCGGGCCGTCTGCACCCGCGCCTTGATGTCCGCCAGCAGCGTCGCGTAGTCCGCCGGCAGCGCGGCGGCGGGCTTCACTGGCTTTGCAGGGCGCTTGCTCATCGTTCAGGCGCGCTGAGCAGCGAAGCGAACTTCCGCGAAGCGCAGGAAGATGAGGCCCAGCACGGGCGCGGAGTATTCCTGGGACTTCAGACCGGAGTTGGCGCGGAACTGGTCCGCGGCATCCAAGAGGCGCTTCTCCAGCGCAACGGTGTGGGTGTCCTTTTCGGACGGTGCGATCCAATGCATGGGGCTGGGCATGCGCCGCCTCGATGACGTTGGGGCGCTGCGCGGAAATCTAACCACGGGACGGGCCGCCAACGAAAGGGGCAATCCGGGGAGCGCCCAACTCCGACTTTAATTTCAATTCAAGGGCAGCAAGCGCACCCGGCCCGAGGTCTCATCCAGAGTGACCAAGGCGCCCGCATTCAATTGGGACTCGCATGGGTGCAGCGTCTATTGCACCCGATGTTGCTCTTCGACCCGCCAAGCCGCATAGGCCAGCGCCTGGCGGATATCGGTGGCTTCCAGGTAGGGGTAGAGGGCGAGGATTTCGTCGTGGGATTTTCCAGACGCCAGGAGCCCGATCACGGTGCCGACCGTAACTCGCATCCCGCGAATGCAGGGCTTACCGCCCATGACGGCGGGGTCCATGGTGATGCGATCCAACTTCAGCATGGCCCCGGTCTACCCTCCCTCCGAAGCACCTCCAAGCGCCCAACCGAGCCGCCACGAATCAGCGGCCACCGATCCTACCATCGAAGACGCCAGGATCGGTCATCGCGGTGGAACTCCGTTGGAATTCCGGGTTGGGTAGTGCTGTCGACGCCGAACAAAGCGCCAGAGGACTGGCGCACTCCAAGACCTGACGGACTTCTCGCGCCTCACTCATCGCGAAGCGTCTTGGACTGCGGTAGTCCTCTACCGCTTTCCCCCCCCACCCCTACCCCGGACTCCGGCGGGGCGATGGGACCGGCCGCGTTCGGGGTGGTTTCGGGGAACCAGACGACGGTAATCCCTGGACCGGCAGTTCTGATCGCTCCTCCGGGGCTTTGTGTTTCCCTCGGGCCTTGTCCCCACGGCTCACGCCGTGGGTTAACGGCTGGACGCCCCGTCCGGGGCTGGGGATTGGGTCGGTTTGTGGGAAGCTCCCGGCTGCACATGAACTGCCCACTGACCATGAAGCTGGTAGGCCGCTGGGCGAGACGCCCAGCTCTACGGCAGGCGGGACGCCCGCCGCTACCGACGAGACGTTCGACCGCAGAACCGTCAGCCCGGGCTCGGAAATTGACGCGGGACTTCGCCGCCACGCTCACACTCAGCCCGTTCGCCTTTCGAGGAAAGGAGCGATCCGGTGGATGAACTCCAACCCCGCCGCCAGAACTCCCCGGGACGGATGACGGCGCTTTTCCCAAATTGCCCGAAGGCAAGGAGGTCCTTGTCCACCGTTACCAGAAGATCCGCGTGAGCAGCCTTCGCGGTGCCGAGAATCGGCAGCATCGCCAAGAAGCACTCGGAAAGGATCATTTTTAGGCTTCAGTCCCCTGGGGTCGATGTCTGGCGACCGATGCAATTCCAGGACTGGTTCTCAATCACGGGCCCTGCCGCTCCTGCATCATCTGGAGCGTCGCCTGGGCGGAGGCCTGGCCCATGAGCGCGAAGGTCTTGGCGCAACCCAGGTCGTGGTAACCGGCGTTGGAGGCGCCACGCTTCCAGATCGCGACCTCGGCGGGCGTGATAAGATCAGCCTCGTACTTCGCCAAGAACTCACGCTGTTGCTCCTTGGCCATCTTCCCGTCGGCATTGGCGTGATCCTTGTGTTTCACCTCCAAATACCACCGCATCTGGCTCACCTGTTCCCGCTTCCTGTCGATGGCGCCCAGTTCCTCCGACCAGAAGGGCGCGGTGGGCACGGCGACGACGCTGCCCTTGAACTCGGGCAGGGACGCAGGCGCCGCTATGGCCTTGTGTTCATAGCTCAAGCCATCGAAGGCTTAGCATGGAACTTCGATGATGCCTGCATGGCTTTGCAAAGGTTCACTTGGATTTACCCAAATTCACCATTGCCTCTGCAAACGCCTTGCCCATCTGCGCAAAAATCTTCGCACTGCCAAAATAATGGTAACCGCCATTGGAAGCGCCTTTGAGGGCTTCCCTGTCTTTGGGGGTAAGGACTTCCTCCAAGGCGAGGTCGAGCTTTTCCTGGTCGGATTGGGTGATACCCTCAATCCATACATCCAGCGCGGCATAGTGATTCGGGGATTCCAAGTCATACTGGTCATTGGCATAGACAGCCAATGAGTTCTTCCCCTTCTTCAGGTATTTGATCTGTTCCCCTTCGAGGACAATGGAACCGTATTGCGGCTTGTCCTGCCACCAGATGTAGGTGTGTATCCTGTGTCCGTTCAAATAGACGTGGAATCCTTGTCTCGCCAGAACCGCGATGCGATACGATGCACAGTTGAGTTCCTCGACCTCAAAAGTCGTCCGCATCAGCAGGAACTCGCCCTTTCCCCATGTTGACGGGAATTTGTTCAGGATGATTCCGCTGTGTTTCCATGTGCCCTTTCCGATGGGTGCCTTGCCTTCGGTCCATTGGCTGTCATCGAAGTCGGGCATGTGCCAATTCTCCATCCCCGCCGGCAGCGTGATGTCACGGAATCGCCTGTCATCATACTTTTCCAACTTGTCCTGCTTTTCGGTGGCATCCACCGAAGCAAAGCGCCAGATCCGTTCCTCCGGCAGAGGCTTACCAACGGGCTTCCAGTAACGATCCCACTTCCGGTCCCTGTCGAGCGTGCCATCCTTCTTCAAGGTGTGCGCGGTGCCGACGATTTGATTGTACTCGTCCTGTTTGGGTTCTGCCGCGGCAATGGCGTGATCCCAGAAGGGAGCCGTCTCGACTGCAACGACATTGCCCTTGAACTCGGGCATGTCGGCAGGCGCGGCCATGGCCTTCCGGAAAACCTCATTTTCGTTCTCTCCGCCGACACCGAGCACGCCAATCACGAATGGCATCTTCGGGGCTGAAAGGTCTTTGCGAACATCGCGAATGAACTTGGCCAGCAGATCTGAGTAAACATCGTATTTTCCGGGTTGGTCGGGGCCGGGATAAGTCGTCCCATCCACCAGATCGTTAAATCCCTGAAGCCAAACAAAGCCGGCCAGTTCATAGCCAGCCTTCTCGTCATAGGCCGGACAGACCCGCTTGGGATCTCTCAGCACCCTTTTCACGTGGTCCATCATCATCCGGTAGAACACACCCGAGGCGGCATCCTTTTCCTCCTGCCATTTTTTCCGGTCCTCAAGTTTGGGAATCCCATGGGCGCCCTGGGGGTGCTTGTCCCACTCTTCCTGAATCACCTTGGGCAGCCTATATGGCCCGGCACTGGGCGGACGAAATTCGGTGTTGAGTGACCGGCCGCCCCAAGCGGTCTTGATGATCAGAATGGGTTCCTTCAGCTCTTTCTCCATATAGAGTCCAAAGGTGAATTCAGGACCGATCTTGCCGCACATCTTGGTGGGGCGCTCTCCCCGTGCGCCGAAGCCGGCGGTCAATTTTCCAAGCCCCTCGCCATTGGCACTGCCATCGTAGGGTCCGGTCAAATAGGACATCCAAACCATCTCACAGACGCGTGGGGTTCCATCGGGGTTGCGCATCTCCTTGAGAATGGGTGTCGTCAGCGGGTCCTTGCCGATATAGTCAAAGGTGCTGATTTCGGCATGTCCCTCCATGTTGGATTGCCCGGCGAGAATGAAGACCTTGAGCGGCGGCGCAAAGGAGTCCGGAATGAAGGCACACAACAACGCTGCGGCTAGGAAGACAGTTGCTTTCATTGTCGTTGATCGGCTGCAAGTAGTGTCATCGGGATTTCCACTTGGGGTGTTTGCGATGGAGGCTCGGGCCTATTTCAGATGGATCAGTTCCGGTGAGTCCGTCGAGGCCTCGATCGCGCGGATCGTTTCGCGGACGCTCTTGGCCTTCCGGAGCATGAGCTCTTTGGGAAAGTCCCTTTCGTCCTTTTCAAAGTAATTGCCGATCTTGGTCAGTTCGGGAATCACCGACTTGGCGTGGGTCCCGTAGCTAAGGAGGATCTCCATCAGCTCCGGGGTCCGATGCTCGCTCGCCCAGGGATTCTGGTCGCGGGTGTATTGAACGCAGGCGCTGATGCCCTCCGCGATCCGATGTCTGGCCAGGAGTCGCAGTCCCTCCACGCGGATCGAGTCGGCGAACATTTCTCCGCTGGGAGCCGGTTCCATGATCGCCTGATAGATGGCGGGCAAGAGGGGTTGGATCTCCTCGGCCGAGAGATGGCGATAAACCGAGCCGATACTGCCCCGGGCACGGCCGTCCTGGTTCTTCAGTCCAGCCCGCACAGCCTGGTAGAGCGCCTCGCGATCCACGCCTTCGAGCGACCGGTTCAGCATCCCGCCACCATCGAAGAGAGCGAAGGAGAGATACCGCTGCTGCATCCCGCGCGGATCACTCTGCGGGTTCACTTCAGCCAGCAATTGAAGGAGCTGAGGAACCGTCTTCATGGCGGGGGCGCCGATGGCTGCCAGTGCTTCGGCGGCTTTGATACGCAGCCAGAGATCCTGGTCCGCCAGTGCCTTCCGCAGCGGCTCGATGGCCGGCGCTCCTCGACCGCGCAGGGCGATCAGGGCCTGGCAGGCACCGTATCGGGAATTCAGCGCATGAGACTCCAGCAGGCTCACCAAAGGTGAAACGGGGACTTCCTTGCGCCGACCCAGCGCCATCGCAGCCCGCTCGCGAACCACCGGCGACCAACTGCCGAGACGCTCCACCAGCTGCTCCACGGTGAGTTTGTCGTAGGTGCTGTAGCGGTCCTTGTTGTCCCAGCCACGGCCATCCAGGATGAGTGCCTGCGCCGCAGCGGCGTCCAACGGCGGGGTGACGCCGGGGCGCTTGCCCGTCAGATAGAGCTTCTTCAGCGGCGTCGCGTAGGCCAGCAGGTACCCGCCGGTGGCGTCCCAGCCGTCGTAGCTGTCGTTCTCGGGCTCCGGCGGGCCTTGGTGCGCAAAACCCCCATCCCAGCGGCGTGCAAAATCAAAATACCAGGCGCCGAATTCCTGCATCCATGCCCCCGTTGCGTGGGGACCGGACGGAGCGATGCCCGGGATAGACCAGAGCATGTTGAAGTAATTGCCCGTGTGTCCGGTGTCGCGCTCGGGTCCGTGGGAGGCAAGGCTCATGCGGGAGAAGAACTCCGCCCCATTCCCTTCGCCGAGAAGGTTGAACAGGACCGCGGCCATGCCGCACTTGCCGTTGTCTTCGTGGTTCTCGATCCACGGGTGATGGTCGCCATAGGGAATCGCTCCTTTGCCGATGTAGAACCGCAACAGGCGGGTGCTGAGTTCGATGGCGCGGGCCAGCTCCGGGTCTTTCAAACCGGCCTCGCGGGCCAGCACCAAGCCAATGGTCAGCGGCACTCCCGGAGAGTTCATCATCCCGTAGCCGCCAAGGCGGCCGTCCGGCCGCGCAAAACCGTGGCCCCACGAACCGACCGCGCTCTGTCCATGGGCCGCCTCGAGTGCCAGGCGCCGCAGGCCTGGCAGGACCGACGAGTCACCGGTCGCCAACACGTACTCGGCGAGCAGGATCATGACGTAGCCGTAGTGCCAGGTCTGCATGGAGCGCGACGAGTAACCCGCCGCCCACTCAGCTTCCTTTTTCACCAGCGGGAGATACGCGGAATCGCCGCTCGCCAGCAGCGCGAGCGCATTGAGAGAGCGCACGATGGGATCGTCTTGCTGGGGAGACTTGGACACTGTCTCGGCCAGTGCCTTACAGCCCTGTTCGAGAATGCGTTTGGACTTCGCGCAGTCGTAGGGCGCGGTGGCGCCGTAGCTGCCAAAAACCGGGAGTTGAACGACGACCTCCTCCACCTTGCCCGCCCGCCAACGGCTCACGGCCAGTTTTCCCCCGCCCACTGCCGATTCAGCGATGGTGATGGCTCGGCCAAACTCGGTGCGCGGATCGTACGAAAACGGTTTGCCGCCGACTCCCAGGATGACGTCCCCGACGGCAAGGATTCCATCGGCGGGAGAACCCTTCTCCACCCGGGTGATGGAAATCTGTCGCGCATCCGTGGTCACCATCTTGTCGCAGAACATCCACCCGCGCAGTCCTGTGGGGCCAAGATTCCAGTCGTGCTTGGCTTCTTTGGGAATGGCATCGCCTTGGGTGAAGTCGGGGATCGCCAGTGGCTGGCTTTTGGCAGCGGCCATGGTGGACGCAGGCGCACCCAGCAGAACCACGAGGAGGAGACTGAAGAGTCGAGTCGTCATAAATCAGGCCTTTTGAGTTGTCGGAATTCTGTCATCGCTTCGAAGAGGTTTCTGCGAGCTCTTAGTTCGCGTATATGCCCCGGTGTGGTGCCGCAACAGCCGCCCACAATCTGCGCGGGCCACGATTGGGCATATTGCAGGTACCTCTCCGGATCCACGGCGTCCGTGTTGACCCAGCCCGCCTTCTCGTCGGCGTAGCCAATGTTGCCATAGGCAATCAGCGGAAAATCGGGGCCGCAGAACGCCCGCAACTCGGTCAGTGGTTTGGCCAGCGTGTGGGCCGGGCCGCAGTTGACGCCCAGGGCACTCACCCCCAGTGGCATCAACAGTTCAGCGGCAACCTTCAGTGACTCGCCCGATAGGATTCGGCCCTCGCTGTCGCAGACAAAACTAACCCATGTGGGCCGGCCGGTGATCGTCGCCAATCGGGCCGCAATGACGGCTTCCCGAACTGAAGTCATCGTCTCGATCAACAGCAGATCAACGCCCGCTTCGACAAGATGATGAATGCGTTCAGAGTGCTCGGCGCGGCATTCGTCATCGGACGGCACGAGGTCGGGGCGATAACAATCTTCCAGTGGGGCCACGGAGCCGGCCACTCGGGCGGGTTGGCCAAACTCAGCGACAGCCTCTTGGGCGGTCTCCACCGCGCGCCGGGTCAATTCGCGCGCTCCGTGCCCAGTGCCAGCCAGCGCCCGGCGATGCGTGCGAAAGGTGTTGGCGGTGAGGATATCCGCGCCCCCATTCAAGTAGTCCAGATGGATCTGGCGCAACGTCTTCAACCCAATGTCACTGGTGAGCGCGTTCGCCGACCACAACGGCAAGCCGGTGTCCACTCCGCGCCGGTTCAATTCTGTTCCGGTCGCGCCATCCAGCACGTGAAATTCACCCTTCAGTGGCTTCATTGCGGACCAGGCACCAGGTTCTCGATGAGATATCGCGCCATGAGCATGCGCACGTGGACGACCGAGCCAGGACCCTCGCGGAGCCCATGGTCGCGATGGGGATAGGCCATGTAATCAAACCGCTTTCCAAGCTCAATGAGCCGGTCGACCAAGCCTTCAACAATCTGCAGGTGCGTGTTGTTCTCACCTGTGCCGTGAATGATCAGCAGTTTGCCCTTCAGACCCTCCGCATAGTGAATTGGCGCTGCGCGGCGGTAGCCATCCGGATTGGTCTCAGGCGTCTGCATGTAAATCTCCTGGAACCAAGCATTGTAGAGATGGGGTTGCGGTTTGGGCACCACCGCAATGCCGACCTGATACACGTCCGGTTTGCGAAACATCGCGTTCAACGTGTTCGAGCCGCCGCCGCTCCAGCCCCAGATCGCAACCCGCGACGCATCCACGTAGGGCCGGGTGCGGGCGAGTTCTTTCAGTGCCGCGGCCTGTTCCTCCGTGGAGAGCGGACCGAGGCAGCCAAAGATGGAACGCCGCCAGGCGGCTCCTTTGGGCGCCGGCGTGCCCCGGTTGTCAATCGACACCACCAGAAAGCCGAGGTCGGCGATCACGCGATGGTAGTCCGTCTGAACTTTTCCCCAGGCGTCCAGCACGGTCTGGGCGTGGGGCTCGCCGTAGACGTAAACCAGCACGGGATACTTCTTGGATGGATCGAATCCAGACGGCTTGATCATCCACGCGTCCACCACCACACCGTCGCCGATACCGAGCTGGATGAACTCCGTGGGCTGCGAGATCAACGGCTTCATCTTCTTGCGCAGGGCCTCGTTGTCTTCGAGGACGCGCATCACCTTGTGGTCGGACATTCGGACCAGCTCCGTGGTGGGAGGATCGTCGAACGTCGAGTACGTGTGAATGGCCCACTGGGCATCCGGAGAGAACTCGTACTCATGTGTTCCCGGTTGGCTCTTGGGTGTGACTCGTTCGGGCGTGCCGGCTCCGTCGAGGGCCACGCGGTAGAGGTATTTTTGGGTCGCGTTGTCGGGCGACGCGTAGAAATAGAACCAACCTCCGCTCTCATCCACCACGGCGCGCTCGATGATGTCGAACGTTCCGGGAGTCAGAAGGGCGAGTTCCTTGCCGTCGCGCGAATAAACATAGGCGTGCCGCCAACCGTCCTTTTCGGAAAGGACGATGAACGCCTGACCCTTGCGAATCCAAGTCCACCCGGCGTTGAGGGCATAGCTCCCATCCACCCAGGCGGGATCCGTTTCGTGAAAGATACGCCGGAGCGCCCCGGTCCGTGTGTTCGCGAGGAGAAACTCGCGTTCGTTACGGAAGCGGCTCAACTTCTCGATCAAGAGTTCCTCTGAGTTTCCCGCCCAACCGATCTCCCCCAAGTAGAAACCTTCTGCTGGAATGGGAATAGGAAGCCATCGTGTCTCCTTTCCCTGGGCATCCACCACCCCCACGCGCAGCGTCGGGATGGTTCCACCCACCCGGGCAAAACGCACTTGCCGGACTTCCGGATACGAAGGGTCTCCCGGAACCAACTCCGATCGGAGTTTCACCTCGGATTCGTCCGATTGCACAAAAGCGATCGACGTTCCGTCGGGACTCCAGACCGCGTGACTGTGCGAAACCGGGCCGTCCGGAGCGCTCCGGGTCAGTGCCATCTTGTGATCACCGTTCAGATCACGCACATGGAGATTCCCCTGCTCCGAGAACACGATGCGCCGACCGTCCGGGGAGAGGTTCTCGGATTGGGAGGTGTGTTGTTGCGACGAAGCAGCCAGCACCGTGCGTTCGCCGCTGAGCGCGTCATAACGCACCCGCACCTTCTCTTTGGCATCGGGCACCGACTCCAGAACGGTGTAACCCGAACTGTCATCCAGCCAGTCCACCCGAAAAATCTGCGGGCGGAATTCGTTCCGGTCGTAAATGGCGCGAAATCGCGACTCCGCTTGTTGGAGCAGGACTTCACGGGGCGTCTGACTGCGGCCCTCCGGGAGGGTAGCGAGAACGGCGAAAACGGCCGCCACAAGGCATCCGAAACGCGTGCTTCGTAGGGCGTTCATGGGTTTATGCGTGTTCCTTCAGGCTTCCGATACGCCCGGAGATCATAACAGGACAAACTCCCGTTGCATCTCGCCGGTCACCCGCGCGCTGCGTTCCTCGACGAAGAGGTTGATCTCCGTGCGAACACCGAAGTCGGGCAAGTAGAGCGCTGGTTCGATGGAGAAGCAGGTCCACGGAATGACAGGTCGCTCATCGTGGGTCTCGAAGTTGTCCATATTGGCGCCGACGCCATGCACTTCGCGCCCGATCGAATGGCCGGTCCGGTGACGGACGCAGGCTCCCATCCCACAGGATTCGATGTGGCCACGCACCGCATCATCCACCTCGAAACCGCGCAAAACTCGACCTGCTGCCGCGGCCGCCTGAACCAGACGAATCCCGGCGTCACGAGCTCCGACAACGACCGCGAAGGCCTGCCGCATTCGTTCCGGTACTTCGTTGCCGCAGAAGGCCATCCAGGTGATGTCGTAATAAACGGCCGACGGTTCGTCGCTCAACTTGGCCCAAAGGTCCAGCAGCACCAGGTCGCCACGACGAATGGGCGCACTCCCCGTTTCGGGTGGGGCATAGTGCGAATCCGCCGCGTTCACGTTGGCTCCAACGATGGGCGGATGGTTGGTGATCAAGCCGGCTTCTTGGAAACGCCGCATCACGAACTGCTGCACGCCGTACTCGTCCAACGGATTCCCGGCGCGGGTGGCCTGCTGGATGAAGTCGAAAGCCTCGGCGCGAATCCGGTCCACCCGGCGACCGGCTTCCAGGTGCATTTCCAACTGGGCGGGCGTCCACTTCGCTTCAAACTCCTGGATCAACTCGGCTGAACTGACCACTTCGACGCTGAAGCTGCGCACCAATTCGATCGTGCCGGCATCGACGTGGGCCACATAGGGGACGGCGCAGCGGGGCGAGTACTGCATCGCCACCTTTTTCGCATCCCGGAGCAATTGCTGCAGCCCCGACTGCTGCTCCTGCCAGCGGGCGTAAGGAATCTTGGTGCCGGGTAACGCCGCGAGAACGTGCGGTTCCACTTGGTGCACCAGCCCCCGCGGGTCGCCCTGTGCGGGAATGAAATAGTACCAGCGCCGGGAAACGTGTCCGGAAGGTTTCAAGCCGAGCACCCGGTAGGCGAGCGGATCGCGTTCGTGATGATCAAAGAACAACCAACCGTCGAGGCCGGCCTTTCGCAGTTCCCGCTGGATGGATTCGAGCTTCATGGTTTCGCGGCACGCATTCGAAAGTATTAGCAATCTTCCCAACATTCATGGGGCCAGGACACCATCGCGAACTCATGCGATGTCGGGATTTATCCGTGGATCATTGCCTGGCCTGACGGGTGACGATGGGAACGTAGCCGAGTTCAAGACCCGCCGGCGGCGTGACCAGCAGGGCCGGATCGAGGCTCGCCAGCTTTCCGTGGCTCGGCGACGCCATGTAGTCGCGGTCGATCGGCCAGTTCGCATGGAGCTTCTCGACGAACGCCTGCAGTTTCGCCTTCTTCTCTTCGCTCCAGGCGTATTGCTGAAAGGAAGGCTGATCCACGAAGCGATACCAGGAGTAGGTAACCACCGAACCGTCCACGAGCTTCACCGTGAAGGGGCCGCTCTTCGCGCCGGGCTTCGCCCAGGCGCCCACGGTGGGCGAGGTGTAAGGCACTCCCGGCGTGGCCAGCTTGAACTCCTGCGCGTGCAACTGAGTCTCGGCCGGAACGTCCTTGGCCGGGACCGCCACGCGTTCGTCGCCCACATGCTTATAGTACTGCGGGAAGAGGCCCTTCGGGCTGAGTTCGTTGGTGGCCCATTGCAAGCCCCACACGTTGCCCTCAAATATCTTTGTGTCAAAGGAGCGCTCGACCCCGGTCATCACGTTGCCGCCCTGATCGAAGCGCGTCGTCTGCGTCGTCAGTTTGGGTTTCCAGGCGGCCTTTGCATCGAATCGCCCGGAGCAGGCCGGACCGCCGTCACGCCAAGCCTTGAAGGCATCGTACAAGGCGGCCTTCGAGTAGTAGGTCACGTCCTGGACGAGGATGGCCCGACCCTGGGCATCCACGGGGAATTGCAGTTTGGGAATCTTGGAATAGCGGGTGCCCTTGGCGTCCTGGCTGTCGAAACGCGGCACGGTGTTGATCTCCATGGCGCCACCGCCCATGTCGCCCGGGCGCGCGTCGAGTCCACGCCCGTGGAGGAACGGGTATTGGAACAGCTTACCGATCTTGCTCCAGGTTTCCGGGATGTAATAAGCCATCGGCCCCTTGTAGTTCGCGGCGCTCAGGAAGCAGGTCCAACTCTGGTCGCCGGTGGGAGGATCGCCCGTCGTGGGGTCGGTGAAGGGCAGCGCCATCCAGGTGTAGCCGAGGAACTCGCCGTTGGGATTACCCTGAAACGGCAGCGCATCCGGAGGAATCAGCAGCCGGTTGCTCAACTGGGCGATGCCCAGGCGATGGTCGGGGAGCGCCTCGTTGTCGTAGAAAAACGACCATCCGGGCGAGCCGATCTCGTAGTCGTAGCATTGGGGCGTGGCGTTCAGGCTGAACTTCGGCGGACCATAGCGGAAGTGGTTCCCGGCCCAGTAACCCAGCCCGCCTTCCAACGTTTGAAAGACGCTGTCCCAGGTGGGCCCCCGCTCCTTCCAGGTGCGCGCGAGCGTTCCCTCGGGGGCCAGCGGTTTGTCTTTGTTGTCGGAGTTGTCCGGCGTGACCCACGAACTCGGCAGGCCGATTTGAAAATTCGCCAACGGCTGATCCACGAGCGGCCAAACCGCAGCGTAGAAGCCCATGCCGGCGCTGTAGCCGGATCCGGCGGGAGGTCGGTCGTGGCTGAAGCCGATATACCCGTGCAGACCCTGGGAGTCCGATGTGACGACACCGGCCTGATCCGCCGCAGGGACGGTCGTGACCCCCATGGCCAGGACAGCAAGCAGGCGGCAGATCGGCGCGGTGGTTGCGCATTTCACTGTGGTGGGTCGGAGAGTCATATCCGGTCCTGAGGTTTCAACGGTATTCCAGAAGGGCGCTGCCGGGATACTGCCAACGCCACAGCCCCCGAATTTTGCTCCGTCGAGCCTATCTTGGCTTTGCCCTCTGGCTTGGCTAATTCTTACGCGTGACTGTGAAAGTCGGCACAATGAAAGCCCTGGGTGCCAGGCTGCAGGCCGGCAACCTGGCGGTGGAGGCCGGGGTGCTGGCGGAGCTCTTTGATCACGCCCCCGACCTTGCCTTCTTTGTGAAGGACAACGAGGGACGGTATGTGGCGGTCAACGCCTCCCTGATTAAACGGCACGGTTACCGCCACAAATCGCAGGTGCTCGGCCGCCGCCCCAGCGACATTTGCCCGAACGATTTCGGCCGTCTGCCCGCCGAGCAGGACGCCCAGGTGTTGCGTACCGGAAAACCGCTCATCAACCATCTGGAACGGCAATGGTACCTGCCCCGCCAACCGGTGTGGTGCCTGACCACCAAGCTGCCGCTCCGGGACGCGGCCGGAAACGTCATCGGGCTGGTCGGCATCTCGCGCGACGTGCGGGCACCGGTGGATCCCCGGAGTATTCCGGTGGAATTGGCGGCAGCGCTGGAGAGTTTTGAAAAGAACCCCGCGGAGTCCGTCACCCCGGCCAGCCTGGCCCGGCGGGCGGGACTGACGCCCCCCAGGCTTGCCCGGCTCATCCACCGCTTCTTCGATCTCACCCCCGGCCAGTTCCTGACCCAGACCCGCCTGGCCGCTGCCGCGCGGTTGCTGCGCGAAACCAGCCTGGGCGTCTCCGGAATTGCCCACCAGTGTGGCTTCTACGATCACAGCGCCTTCAGCCGGGCGTTTCACTCCGCCATGGGGACAACCCCCAGCGCCTACCGGGAGGCCATGCGGAAGGCTCCCTCCGGGTCCGAATAAGGGTGAGCCGAGGTTCGGCAGTTCAAACCACGCGACAAAGAGGGGCACGGGGACTGGGTCGATGATTTTTCGATAAATCGAGAAATCCCGGGCCGGGAACGCTTAGTTAGGGTTCAAGCAAAACCCATGCCTCAGTCCTAAACCCATGAACTGCACGACGCGCCTTCGCCATGTCCTCGCGTACCTAGCCGTCCTCGGGGGCTGCCTCCTGGCAACCCAACCCGCGATCGCTCAGCCCGTGCGATTCGTGTACCAGGGAAAACTGACCGAGGCAGGAAACGCCGCATCGGGCCCCTACGACATGGAGTTCCGGCTTTTCGACGCACCGGAAATCGGCGCCGGGGTGCAACTCGGGGAGACCATCGCGCATCCGGCGGTGGAGGTGACGGGTGGCGCGTTCACCGTGGCTTTGGAGGTGGACGCCGCGGTGTTCGATGGCTCGCCCCGATACCTCGAGGTTCAAGTCCGGGCCGCCCAAGCCGAGGGTCCGTTCGCCGTGCTGTCGCCCCGCCAATCCATCGCGCCCGTGCCGTATGCCGCGCACAGCATGAGGGCCTCCCAGTTGGACGGCGTGGCTCCAGGCAGTCTGGTCCGAGCAACGGGCAACGGCAGTGTGGGAATTGGCACCGACGACCCCAAAGCCCTGCTGCATCTCTATTGGGAACCCGATTCACTGACCCACCTGATCGAGACCGGCGGTGGCGTGAACGCCTGGACCAAGGTCGGTTTCAGGAATCTCAACGGTGAATGGGACATAGGCACCTCGCGTGGCTTCAACAATGATGTCTTCTACATCGATCGACTTGGGACCGACTCATTGGAGTTCCAACTATCCACCCGCGGAAACCTGGGTCTGGGCATCGAACCTCGAGCCAAGGTTCACCTGTACGAGACGGATTCGCTGACCCACCTGATCGAGAGCGGCGGCGGGACCAATGCCTGGGCCAAGGTGTCCTTCCGAAATGCCAACGGACAATGGGATATCGGAACGTCCCGCGCCTTCAACGGAGACCAGTTCTATGTCGCGCGTCCCGGGGCGGCGAGCATCGCCTTCGCCGTGCAACCGAATGGGGACACCTACACCGCCGGTGACATCAACGGAACTCGGCTCGTGCTGCGGGGGGATCCTGTCGCGCCGATGAACGCGGCGGTCCTGTGCGCCGATGCAGGTGTCACCAATTTCGTGCCGTACAACACCACTCTCGGCCGAGCGCTCAACCTCGTGGCCTACGATGCGACCGTTCGCACCCTGACCATTCTGGGAGGCGCGGATCTTGCCGAGCCGTTTCCCATTCAGGAGGAGTCTCTTGAGAAGGGTTCGGTGGTGGTCATCGACGACCAACACGAAGGCCGCCTCACGCAGAGCACGCAGGCCTATGACCGGCGTGTGGCGGGGATCATCAGCGGAGCGAACGGCATCCACCCGGGAATCCGTTTGCGCCAGGACGGTGCCATGGACAACGGACCCCACGTGGCGCTGACGGGCCGGGTCTATGTTCGAGCCAACACGAGCAGCGGACCCATCATGCCGGGAGACCTGCTCACGACCAGCGACACGCCCGGACACGCCATGAAGGTGGTCGATCACTCCCGCGCGCAAGGAGCCATCCTGGGCAAGGCGATGAGCCGGCTTGAGGCCGGTCAGGGACTGGTTCTGGTTTTGGTGACCTTGCAGTAGACGAGGCGGCATCCGGCCTCCGAGGAATGGCCCATGGTACCCCGATACAAACGTTTCCGAATCGTGGCGCCACTCGGTGGCGCTCGCATTGGCGTGCGTTGATATGAAATCCCCTCGCTCCATCCCCAGTCCATTGCCCCTGTTGTCCGCCCCGATCGACTGGCGGCAGTCGCTGGTCATCGCGGCAGCGGCGTTGGTCGCGCTGACCGAACCCCTGCACGCGCAGCTTGCCGTGAGCGGGCGACCGGTGCCGATGCTTGCGAATCTGGACACGATCATGACGGATTTCATGACCGACCCTGGCCGGAGCATCTCCGCCGGAGTTCTCGGGGTAAGCCGAGGCGGACGTGTGGTGTTCCTGCACGCCTACGGGAACCTGACTCCGCAGGAGGCCCTCCCCGAAACCGCACTGTTCCGCCTGGCCAGCGTCGCCAAACCAGTGACCGCAGCAGCAGTGCATCGGCTGGCTCAAACGAACGGCTTTGGAGCAACGGGATTGCAGCGACGGGCTTTTCGACTTTCCGGCAACGGCGGCGTTCTGGGCGTCACCCCGGCGGGAACAGTCGATGCCAATCTTCCGAACGTAACGATCGGCCATTTGCTGGATCACAGCGCTGGCTGGGATCGCAATCCACCGACCCCGGGTGACATCTCGATCAACCGGGTCCGGACCGCGGGCATGGCCATGAATGAGCCCGACGCTCTCCCAAGTCGCGGCCAACTCATCGATTGGAGCCTGCAATTCCCGTTGAACTTTGCTCCCGGCGCTCCGATCTACACCCCGGCGGGCGGAGTTCCAGTCGCCCCGGGTCCCGGAACGACCTATTCCAATTTCGGATACCTGGTTCTGGGAGAGATTCTCGAATCCTTGGCACTCGGCGGTTACCTCGGCTACCTGCGATCCCAGGTCCTCAGCCCAGCGAATTGGATTCCGCCCACGGACTGGGGTGCCGCCACTTCCTTGCGCGTTCAGAATAATCCTCGCGAACCCGAATACGTGAGTACCGAGGGTCCCTACGCGAGCGTCTTCGACTACGATGTCCCGCCGGCGCAACTGCCCGCTCAGTACGGAGGCAACTACCATCTCGAGACGATGCTGGCCCACGGGGGACTCATTGCTTCGGCGCAGGCAATGTTGCGGTTTGGGAGCTTGTTCAGCGTCAACTACGCGACCCGTGGTGCGGGAGCAAACCAGTCCAACGACATTGGGCTGCCGGTGGGAGCGACCGGATTCGCCGATGGCATTGACACCCTGCACACGGGCAGCCTCCCTGGCGCCAGCACAGTGCTTCGGCAGCGCGGTGTCGGCCCCGGGGCCGCGGACGACGAAGTCATCTTCATCGCCTTCAATGAGCGACATGAACCTCCACCTGGAGTGGCTGTGGACGATTGGGCCCTGACGGCGAGCGGACGGGTGACCGCTTACCTCGACCTGATCACGATTGCGGGCACTTGGCCGACCGAACGGTGCGACGGGTTCTGGGTGACTCTGGGTGCCGAACGACCCACCGCAGGCCAGGGCGGCTATCATTCAAACTACCAGGGATTTCAGAGTGCGCTCCAACGGGTGACCGACGGCAGCGACCTGCGCCTGCGTCCGGGTCGTCAAAACTGGACCGGCGTCATTCGAAAGCGGCTTCGAATCGACGCACCGGAAGGCGTCGCAGTGCTGGGACGGTAAGCGTCGCAACCCCACATCCTCCGGATGTGCCGTTGATGGGCATCCCCTTGGTTTCCCTCTTGCGACGATCAAGGGGATCTTGTCCGCCAAAACGAAGTCGAATTCCTCGGTGGCATCCACCGGCTGTTCTACCGGACCGGCCAGAGTTTCCCCAAGGCGAACGAGTGGGGCTGCATCTCGGCGATACCCTGGGGTGCCTCACGCGCGTTGGACTATCTGCAGACAGACCGTGACATCGACGCCCGGCGGATCGCGGTCGTGGGACACCGGGCAAGGAAGAGTGCGTAGCTCTTGAAGATCGTCAGCCTCACCTGAGGGCCAGCGCTTTGATGCGCGATGCCAAGGTCGTAGGCTTCATGTTGAGCAATTCGGCGGCACCACCATCACCGAAAACTCTCCCCCCGCTTTGCTTCAAGGCGGCAGCGATGCTTTCGCGTTCCTGACGCTTCCAATCGTCGCGTGTGAGGATTGAAGTCCTGTCATCCGCGGGCGTCTTCGTGGGAACCGAACGAGGCAAAACGGACTGCGGCAACTCGAACTGCAACGGCCCGTTCTGTGCAAGAATCACGGCGCGCTCCACCGTGTTCTGGAGCTCGCGGATGTTTCCCGGCCAGTCGTGGGCGGCGAGCTGCCCGGCATGAGCCTTGCTAAACCGCGGCACGGGCCGGTTCATCCTCTTGGCGGCCAGGCGGACAAAATGCGCTGCCAGCGGCGCAATGTCTTCGGACCGCTCCCGAAGCGGCGGAACTTCGATAGGGAACACGCCGAGTCGATAAAACAGGTCCTGGCGAAATCGGCCGGCGGCCACTTCCTTCTTCAAGTCGCGATTGGTGGCGGCGACGATGCGAACGTTGACTTTGCGCACGCGGGTGTCGCCAACGCGTTCAATCTCCTGCTCTTGCAAGACCCTCAGCAGCTTCGCCTGCATCGCCAGCGGCACTTCGCCGATCTCATCGAGAAAGAGCGTGCCGCCATCCGCCAGTTCAAAGCGGCCGGGTTTGTCCTTCATCGCGCCGGTGAACGCGCCTTTGACGTGTCCGAAGAATTCGCTTTCGAACAGCGTTTCCGGCACCGCGCCGCAGTTCACCTTGATGAGCGCGCGATCCTTGCGCGCGCTCTTCTCGTGGAGGGCACGGGCAACGAGTTCCTTGCCGGTGCCGCTCTCCCCGGTGATGAGGACGGCGGCGTCGGTGGGCGCAACGAGCTGGATTTGCTGCAGCACCTTCTTGAGAGCGGGACTGCCGCCCACGATGCCACTCGCGCCAACCGCCTCCGTCACTTCCTGACGGAGGTACTGGTTTTCTTCCTCGAGGCGCGCCCTGAGGCTTTCGATTTCCTCAAACGCGCGGGCGTTCCCAATGGCCACCGCCGCATGATTCGCAAACAGGCGCAGCCAGTTGTTGGTGGAATCGGGCAGTTTTCGGCGCGAAAACACCGCCAGCACTCCCTGGACTTGTTTGCGATAGAGCAAAGCGCGTCCCGTGAATGAGACGACGCCCTCGGCCGGCCCCCAGTCGGGCAGACCATCGTGCCCTACGCCCGGCTCCATCATGTCCGTGGCAATCGAACCGCCAAACTTCGCCATCATCCCGATGTTGGTGACACCCAGCGGCGCTCGCGACCAGCCTTCGGCTGTCTCGTTCAACCCATCCAACCGCCGCCAGTCCTTTCGGGGGTTCTTCAACTTTCCCGCGCTGGCCACAAGGTGAAGACACTTACGCTGGTCTGGACAAACCTCGCGATGGTTGCACACCACGCATTTGTCCCCCGGCTCAATCAGCCAGATCCGCACGAGCGCGTCATCCGCAGTCAGCGGCCCAGACTTCGACTCATCCATCCGCAGGGCCTCGCCAAGGTGCTCGGTGATCTGGAGGAGAATCGCGTCAACCGATCGCTGCTCGGAAATGGCCAGAATCACTTCCTGCAAGGCATCCACGTTCACGCGGATGACCTACGTTGCTTCGTAGTTGGTTGCAACTAGTATTCGTAATCTACGAACCTTCGTAGTCACTCGCTCAGGTGCGATTCCATCGAAACCCCAGTGTTTCGTGGGTTTCGGGAATCCAAACCGGGTTGGCACGGTTCATGACTCTTGGGGGTGCATCGCGGCTCATCGCCGCAACGCAAAACCAACATGAACCGCATCACTCAACTCGACCCCGCCCACGCCACCGGCAGAGCCAAACAACTGTTCGACGGCGTGCAATCCAAACTCGGCCTGGTGCCGAATCTATTCCGCGTGCTCGGCAATTCGCCCGCCGCGTTGGAAGGCTATTTAAATTTCAACGGCGCTCTCGCCAGCGGCGTGCTCGACGCCCGGGTGCGCGAGCAAATCGCACTCGCCGCCGCGGAGATCAACTACTGCGGTTACTGCCTCAGCGCCCACACCTACATTGGCGGCAAGCTGGGATTGAACGACAAGCAGATCGCCGATGCGCGGCATGCAGCGGCCGCATCCGACAAGACCGATGCCATTCTGAAGCTCGCCCGAAGCATCATCGTGCAACGTGGCGAAGTCTCCGATGTCGACTTCCAGGCGGCGCGCAAGGGGGGCGTGGGTGATGCCGAGATCGTGGAAACGGTTGCCAATGTCGCTCTGAACATCCTGACCAACTACCTGAACCACGTTGCCCGAACCGTCGTGGATTTCCCCGAAGTGAAGCCCGGCAATGGACACGTCGTGGTGAAGGAAAACTGAGGCGTGGCCCGAACCAAAATTCCCTCCTCTGCAAACACCACGGCTCACCCAACGACAAATCCCCACAGCCAAGAAAAACAACCGCAATGAAGCTCAACATCCGATACGCCGCAGCCCTGGCAACAGCCGCCGTAAGCCTGCTCACACCCTCGCTCCACGCTCAAGAGGCCAAGGCAACCGTCCACTACATCAGTGGCCCGCGCCCCGATGCCGGCATACCCCGTCCTGGAATGACGCCCATCCGTGGCCAGCTGGCCGTGGTCATCACGGATCCCCAGAATGACTTCCTCAGTACCAACGGCGTCGCATGGGGCGTGGTCGGGCAGAGTGTCACCGAGAACAACACTGTCGAGAATCTCGAAAGTCTCTTCAAGGCAGCCAAAAACTCCGGCGTGCCGGTCTTCATCAGCCCGCACTACTATTACAAACACGATCACCAATGGAAGTTTGAGGGCGCGCTGGAAGCCCTCATGCACAAGATCGGGATGTTCGACCGCAAAGGCGCGCTCTCGCATGAGGGATTTGAGGGTTCGGGGGCGGATTGGCTGCCGCGCTACAAGTCCTACATCAACGACGGCAAGACGATCGTCAGCAGTCCGCACAAGGTTTTTGGTCCGGAATCCAACGATCTCGCGCTGCAACTGCGCAAGGCCGGCATCAGCCAGGTGATCCTCGCCGGCATGTCCGCCAACCTCTGTGTGGAATCCCACATGCGCGACTTGATCGAGCAGGGCTTCCACGTCGTGGTCGTTCCTGATGC
>CAUJJW010000069.1 GCA_963205105.1 Verrucomicrobiota bacterium
CGCCCGATAGGCGGCGAGGGCTTCCGGGGTGTCGCGTTCGGTATCGAAACTGACCAGAACGAAATCCACCTGGTCGCGAATCGATGCCGGCAAGGCTGCCTCAAGCCGCTTGAGATCCTGGACCAGCAACGGGCAGGCGAACTCACAGGTGCTGAAGAACATGGTGAGGACCACCAGTCGCCCGCGAAAGTGCCCAAGTGCGAGGTTCCTTCCCAGGTCGGATGTCCACCGGTTTTCGAGAAGGTAGAGGGAGGACTCGGAGGGCGTGGCACTCGGCAGTTCCTTTCGGCAACAAGCCGGGAGCGGACTCGCTGTGGTCGCTTCCGCCGTGTTCGATTCAACGGTCTGGCAACCGACAGCCAGCGAAAGCAGTGTGACCAAACCGAGTGCGTGGGACCATCGCGACCCAAGCGGCGAGCGCGTCCGAGCGGGAGGGAGCCAACGTGGCTTTGGCAAAGAGGAGGGCATCATGGGTTTTTGGCGCAGCGGAAGCCGAGGTTGTGGACGGTGTATGCCGCCTTAAGGCTGCTTCGAAATCCGTAACGCATGAAGGCGGCATAGTCGTTGCGGTCGCGTGCCGTCAGCGAACCTCCCGCGCAGAAGAGCGATCGGTCGACCCCTGAGTCGCTGCGGGCGTCGCCATTGACGAAGAGCGAGTTGAAGTCCGACGTCCATTCCCAGATCAAGCCGTGGAGATCGTGGATTCCGAGCAGGTTGGGCCTGTCGCTGCCCACGGCCGGCAACGGACCGATGCGGAACCCTCCGTACCACTGGCCCAGCGCCGTCTGGAACCCCGGGTCGTTGGCCCCGATTTCGTTGGTCAGCCCGATGCTGGCGGCCCTTTCCCACTCCATGGTGGTAGGCAATCGCAAACCCTTCCACGACGCATAGGCGCGTGCTGCGAACCACGACACTTGGGTGACCGGTTGGCGCAGGTCCGCGTGTCCGTCAGCACTCGGCGTCAGGTCGTCGCTCCCACCGGCAAGGGAGCCTTGATCAGCGAAGAGGCGACGCAGCTGGGAACGGCGCCATGGGGGATTCTCCCGAACAAATCCGAGGTATTCCCCGGTGGTGACGGGAAGCCGATCCAGCCAGAAGGCCGGCACGGAGACTCGATCGAGGCCGCGCTCCTCCCTGAGGAAAGGTGCCAGGCTGCCGGCTGGCACGAGCACCATTCCGGCCGACGACGCGGCAGGCGACGTCGGTTCGCCGGCAAAACCGGTGAACATCATCACCCATCCGAGGATGGAGACTTGGGCGAAGGTGCGCATGCGATGAGGTCGATGAATCAAGTGCGAAGGGCTCACTCGAACTCGCTGGGGGCCGCGGTGGTCGCCGGTCCCGCCTCGCTGCGGATCGTTCGAACCAGGTCGGGCGACACAACGTCCCCGGTGTTTCCCCAACTATTGCGGACGTACGTGACGACGTTGGCAATCTCGTCGTCTCCGAGATAGTTCAGAGGAATCATGATGCCGTTGTACTTCTTCCCGAGCACCGTGATTTCGCCACTCAACCCCTGAAGCACCGTGCGGACCGCTCGTTCCTTGTCGGCTGCCAGGTAGTCGGAACCGGCCAGAGGTGGAATTTGCCCAGCCACGCCCTGCCCCTCCGGTTGATGGCACACGAAACAGGTCTGCATGTAGACCTGCTTGCCTTTCTCGATCTGGATCTCACGGGTCAACGTGGTGATTTTCGGGTCGGCGAGGATCGCGGCCTGAACCTGGGCCTGAAGGCTGGCCACCCGCTTCCCGGCGTCGGAGCCGGCCTCCGCCTGCTGTCCGAGGTAGACGGCGTCCACTTCCTTGCCCGAGTACACGAGCAGGTCCGCCGGTCCCTCAACCTTGAGCATGCCCAGGGCTCCTTTGTTGAACGCACGAAAGAGGGAATGATCGACGAGGATGAACGTGCCCGGGACCTCGACCTTGAAATCCACGATGGTGGATCCCCCCGCCGGCACGAGGGTGGTCTGCACGTGCTTCTGCGATGGGATCATACCGCCCTCCTGATACACGGAATCGAAGATCTCCCCGATGACGTGAAACGACGAGATCAGGTTGGGGCCGCCGTTCCCCAGGAAGATGCGCACGGTTTCGCCCACCTTGGCCTTCAGAGCCTTGTCTCCGACCAGAGAACCGACGGATCCGTTGAACACCACATAGGTAGGCCGCTCATCGACGGCTTTCGCTTGGTCGAAGGATTGCAGACCTTCCTCGCCGTTTTTGCCATTCGTGTAGATGTCACCTTGCATCACATAGAACTCGCGATCGACCGGAGGCAGTCCTTCCTTCGGTTGCACCAAAATGAGTCCATACATGCCGTTCGCGACGTGCATGCCCACCGGCGCCGTCGCGCAATGGTAAACGAAGAGTCCCGGATTCAGGGCTTTGAAGGAGAACTGAGACGCATGTCCGGGCGCGGTGAACGAACTTGAGGCGCCTCCGCCCGGTCCAGTCACGGCGTGGAGATCGATGTTGTGCGGCATCCGGCTGGTGGGGTGGTTCATCAGGTGGAACTCGACCAGATCCCCTTCCCGCACCCGGATGAATTTGCCAGGGACCTCCCCACCGAACGTCCAGAACTGGTAGTCCACCCCATCGGCCAGCCGTTTCACCACCTCTCGGACCTCAAGCTCGACCACCACCTTGGTGGCGTGGCTCCGCCGGATAGGCGGAGGAACATCCGGTGCGTGAGTGAGCACCGCCCGTTCCTCCCCGATGAGGGTTGGATCGGCGGGAGCCTTGGAGGCTGCGGCGCCTCGCGTGGACGAGACACCCAGGCTGAAGCCGAGCGCGGCAAGGACGCCGAGGCGAATGAAAAGGGTAGTCGAATGACGTGTCATGGGAGGGGCGACTGAGCGTGTCCGCGAGCGACCGGCCTGGTTTGGCACGTCGTCCTCGTGGACTGGACTTACTGTGCAGTAACGCACAGGCGCCGGCCTTGACCCAAGTCATCCGCGTCCAGACACGCGACTACGGCGACCGTGGTCCCACTGCCCGCCGCAAGGACGACACCCTCTCCCAATGAAAGACCCTTGGAATCACCTCGGCGAAATGTTGAAGACCAAGGAACTGGCGACCCGGTGCGGGTTCTGCGACCGGGCCGTCTAGCCCGAGGACGGCTGTCCCGTCACGGCCGCCGGCGCCACCTGGACGGAGCAAGGTAGCCGCGACCCCGCAGTAGGAGAATACCCCATAGTGCGGCAGGGACCTTGCCGACAAGATCCTGAGGGGATGTCCAGCCCAACTGTTCGCTGCATTTCTGACTGATTGCAAAACGCTACACCACGGTGCTCTTCCATCAGTTATGGACGTTGGCCAGCTGCATTCAAAATTCCCATCCTGACTCAATGAAAACGATTCAAGTCTACGACCCTCCCATGTGTTGCTCGACCGGGCTCTGTGGCAACGACATTGATCCGGCGTTGGTCAGTTTTGCCGCCATGCTCACCCAATTGAATAAGAGCGGCATCCAGGTGGAGCGGTACAATCTCGGCCAGCAGCCGATGGCCTTCGTTCAAAACCCCACGGTGCGGGCGCTCCTGGAAACCGAAGGCGTGGATGCGCTGCCCCTGATCCTGATTGACGGAAAGGTCCACCTCAAAGGCCGATACCTGACCGCCGAGGAACGGGGCACCCTTTCCAAGTTCGCCCTCATGGAAACCACCGAGGTGGCGGCGTGAAACTTCCCCTCTTTCGACCCGCCTCCACCCACACGACGCGAGACCTGTTTTTCACCGGCATGGGCGGCGTGGGCAAAACGACGCTCTCCTGTGCTACCGCAATGAGGTTGGCCGAAGCAGGCAAGCGCGTGCTCCTGGTGAGCACCGACCCGGCCTCAAACCTGGACGAGCGGCCACGACCCTCGTGCTCGTGAGTCGGCCGCAACTCGCTGCTCTGCGTGAGGCGGAGCGCACTTCCAAAGAGCTTCGCGCCCTCGGCGTGGGCAATCAGTGCCTCATCATCAATGGTATCTTCGAGACGCACTGCGCAGAGGACGCCACCTCGCAAGCGATGCAGCGCCACGGCCACGAGGCGTTGGACGCGGCTAAGGAATTCATCGGCAGCGTCCCGAGTTCTATCGAGCCCCTGCGG
>CAUJJW010000070.1 GCA_963205105.1 Verrucomicrobiota bacterium
TACGATGTTCCGCTTCGACATTCACCGACAGCACGACCACCTCGAAGCCCTGCGGATTGCCCTGCCGCGCTGCATAGTAGGCCCGAATTTTTGTCTCAACCTCGCTGCTGGCCTTCTGACACGGCACACACCAGTAGGCGAAGAAATCGAGCACCACGACCTTGCCGGCAAAATCGGATAAAGCGACGGAGCCCTGGCGATCCCAACGCTCCAGCTTGAATACAGGTGCTTCCCCGAGTTCCGCGGCACCTGCGGCACCCAGCCAGCAAACAACCCAGCCAAGGGCAGCCACCATGAATCGGCCTAGGACCTTCATATCATCCCTCGGGGCTCCATTCAGCGACACGACGTGCACCCAGCCGCTGCCGCCCCGCCGGAACCCGCGGCCCCGGTTTCGATCTGATTCAGGACCGCGGTGGTGTCCCGAAAGACCGGGGAATCCGAGAAGGTCATCCCAGCCTTCGCCAGGAGACGTTGCTGGTGGACTGGAACAGCCCGACACCCGCTGCCCAGCGTCGCGGCCGACATCAGGACCGCCAGAAACCCTGGCAACCGAGATCCTTGGTTTCGCATCACTCAAACGGAGGCGCCTGGCCGGGAAACTATTCCCGGAAATCTGCGGTCCCCCAGAGTGCTCTGGCCATTCACCCGGAACCAGGTCACCCGCCACCGTCAGGCGCACCCGACCTCTTCATGATCCTCCCCTCCCCTCGTCATCGTACGCCTAATCCTAATCGTAATCCCCCCGCCTCCCCCGGTTCATGGCCCCCATACGTGTCCAATTTCTGGAAAACGTTCCTCCCCATGAACCTTCCTATGGAAGCCATCGCGAGGGTTGAACAAGGCTCCCTCACCCCAACCCTCTCCCGGGGGGAGAGGGTGTCGCGTCCTGCCCTCGGGGACATGCCTAAACCCCGTCCTTCCGAGCCGTCGCGACTCGCTCCAGCCAATCCCCACCTCTACCCTCCGACACCCGCGGGGAATATTCTCCCTCTCCCTCCGGGAGAGGGCCGGGGTGAGGGCCGCTCGCTGCATTCCTCGCTCCACGGTTCATGGTCCGAATACGTGTCCAAATTTTTGAAAACGTTCCTCTTCATGAACCTGCCCTCCCCTCCTCATCGCGATCTTCATCCCACCGCCTCCACAGTTTCGTGGTCGGTGGGCATGGAGCCTGCGCCAGCGGTGCTCTCCTGGGCCCCGTCTCGCTGGCCTCGTCTCGCTGGTTGACCCGGGGAATCCGACCGGGTGACTCTCGGGAATGGCATCACCGGCCCTCAAAATCGAGAAACTCGTTGAAGGTTCCGGCCCCTCCGCCAAGAAGGGCCAAACCGCCAGCGTCCACTACACCGGCTGGTTCACCGACGGGGGCAAGTTCGACAGCTCGGTCGACCGCGACGAACCGTTTGAATTCGTCATCGGCGCCGGCCAGGTCATCGCCGGCTGGGATCAAGGGGTCGCCACCATGAAGGTCGGCGACAAGGTGAAGATGACCCTGCCGCCGGATCTCGCCTACGGCGCCGCAGGCTACCCCGGTGCCATTCCGCCGAATGCCACCCTGGTCTTCGAAGTGGAATTGCTCGGCCTTCGGTAGGAGATCGAACTCCATGGTTCGGTTCATCGGCCTTGTCTGGGTCATCCTGATCGCCCTGACCAACCTCCACGCCCGGGCGGCAGGGGCAGCGCGTCCGAACCTCATTGTCATTCTCGCCGACGACCTGGGCTACGGCGACCTGGGCTGCTACGGACAACGTCGGATCCGAACACCACGCCTGGACCGTATGGCGGCGGAGGGCGTGCGATTCACCCAGTTTTACGCCGGCGCCACCGTGTGCGCCCCCTCACGCTCCGTCCTGATGCAGGGCCTGCATACCGGGCATTGCCGGGTGCGCGGCAACGCGGGGCGTAAGAATCCCCTGGCTCAATCCCTGCGCCCGGACGACATGACGGTGGCCAGGGCGCTGAAGGACGCCGGGTACGCGACCGGACTGGTCGGCAAGTGGGGCCTGGGCGATGTGGGCGACGCGGAACCGGGACTTCCACGGCGACACGGCTTTGAATCGTTCTTCGGCTACCTCAGTCAGCTCCACGCCCACAATGACTACCCGTCATTCCTCTGGCGGAACGAGGAGCGCGTTCCCCTACCCAACCGCATGCTCCGGGAGGATCCCTCCGGAGCGGGTGTCTCCACCAACAAAGCCGTTTACAGCCCGGATCTCATCACCGCGGAAGCCCTCGCGTTCATCCGTCAGCAGCACGAAAAGCCCTTCTTCCTCTGCTTCACCCCGACGTTGCCTCATGCCAACAACGAAGCTGGAACGAATGGCATGGAAATCCCCCAACGGGGCCCCTACGCCACCGCCGACTGGCCCGCACCTCAACGGGGTCATGCCGCCATGATCGACCGACTCGACCAGGATGTGGGACGAATCCTGGATCTCCTGGATGAGAAGGGAATCGGGAACAATACCCTCGTCGTGTTCACCTCCGACAACGGCCCACACCGGGAGGGCGGCAACAACCCCGACTTCAACGATTCCAACGGTCCGCTGCGCGGCATCAAACGCGACCTTTACGAGGGCGGCATCCGCGTCCCATTCATCGCCCGTTGGCCCGGCATGATCCCGGCAGGAAAGGTCTCCGACGTCGTCGGTTGGTTTCCCGACTTTTTCCCCACCGCCATGAGCCTGGCGGGAGCGCCCTGCCCCGCCGGTCTGGATGGCGTGGATCTGACGCCCGTCCTCACCGGGAAGGGACCGGGCCCGGACCGAGGACCGCTTTATTGGGAATTTCACGAAGGAGGCTTCAAGCAAGCCGTTCGGGACGGCTGGTGGAAAGCCGTCCGACGCAGCCGGAAGCTGCCCGTGGAGTTGTTTGACCTGAGCAACGATCCCGGTGAGGCGCATGACATTGCTGCCGACCACCCCGCGGAGGTCGCCCGTCTCACCGCGCTTTTCTCATCCCTGCGCGTCGATTCCCCCGATTGGCCCGTGATTGCCGGCGAATAACCGTTTGACCCCCTGGCGGCTTTCTGGTCTATGAGCCCGTCACCGGTGCGCGTCACGACGAGTTAGGGCTGTTGCGACGCCATTGGCTCCCAAATCACCTCACCATGGCCGAAGGCAGCCCCAAGCAACTCTTTATCGGCGTCGACCTCGGCGGGACCAAGATCCTCGCCGGCGTGTTCAACCCCCAGTTGAAGCTGATCGCCACCGCCAAGTGCAGCACCAAGGCGGACCGCGGCCCCAAGCCGGTGATGGAACGGATCGTCCGCACGATCCGGGACGCCGTCGACGAAGCCGACCAGGACATGAAGCTGGTGAAGGGCATCGGCATCGGCGCGCCTGGCTCGATTGATTCCGAGGAAGGCAGAGTCATCTTCTCACCCAACATGCCCGGCTGGGAGGACATCCACCTCAAGAAGGAACTCGAAAAGCAGCTCAACGTCCCCATTTTCGTTGAAAACGACTGCAACGCCTGCGCCCTGGGTGTTTACGTCGCCGAGCTCGGTTCCAAACCGCGCCACATGGTCGGCATCTTCCTCGGAACCGGTATCGGCTCCGGCATTATTCTCGACGGAAAACCTTTCAGCGGCTTCAACCGCACCGCCGGCGAGATCGGCCACATGGTGCTCGAAGTCGGCGGCCCGAAGTGCGGTTGCGGCAACAAGGGCTGCTTCGAAGCCCTCGCCAGTCGGTCCGCCATTTTCCGGCGGATCCAAGCCGCGGTGAAAGACGGCCAGAAAACCATGCTCGTCGACATGCTCGGCACCGACTTGGATGACCTCCGAAGCGGGGATCTCCGCAAGGCCCTGCGTAAAGGCGATAAACTCGTCGAAAAGGTCATCGAAGAAGCCGCCGAATACACAGGGATCGCCGTCGGCAACATCATCAACTTCCTCAACCCGGAATACATCGTCCTCGGCGGCGGGGTCATCGACGCGCTTCAGGACGAAATGATGTCCATCATCGTCGAAACCGCCAAAGACTACGCCATGCCCGGCACGTTCAAAGGCGTCGAGATCATCGCCAGCCGCCTCGGTGATCATGCCGGAATCACCGGCGCCGCCGCCCTCGCCCGCGAAAGCTCCAAATCATCCTAGGGCCCCCCATGCCGGCGTCCGATGTCGTACCCCCACGCCCGCCCACCCGCGAGTGCCGCGCCGTCATCGATATCGGCACCAACTCCGTCAAACTTCTCGTCGCCCTCGTCGACGGCTCCCGCGTCGAACCGATCCTGGAACGGGGCCATCAAACCCGCCTCGGCGAAGGCTTCTTCGCCACCCGCCGACTTCAACCCGCCGCCATCGCCCGAACCGCTGACACAGTCGGCGCATTCCTCGAGGAGGCGAAAACCCATGCTCCAACCCGGCTCCGCGTCGTGGCCACGGCCGCCGCCCGCGAAGCCGAGAATCGCGCCGATCTCCTCGACGCCCTCCATGCCGTCGCCACCGGAATCCAGGTGGAAATCATCACAGGCCAGCAGGAAGCCGAACTCGCTTTTCGGGGGGTCTGCTCCACACCCGCCCTCGCCACCTGCCCCATCCTGGTGGCCGATGTCGGCGGCGGAAGCACCGAACTGATTCTCGGCGACGCCGGACAGCGGCGTTTCAGCCGCAGTTTCCCTCAAGGCGCCGTTCGACTGATGGAGTCCATCCGCCCCGGCGACTGCCCCGGACCGGACGCTCTGGAGCAGTGCCGGAGCACCCTGGACGCTTGGTTTCAACAGCAGGTGCTTCCCGCGCTCGATACCGCCCCCCGGGCTGCCGACCCCAGAACTCCCCAGTTGGTTGGCGTGGGCGGAACCGCCGCGATCCTCGCCTGCATCGTCCAGGGACTGCCTCGTTACGATCGTACCCTCATCGAAGCCGCCCGGATCGAGGCCCCAATCTTGACTCAGTGGACCACGCGCCTCTGGTCCATGCCCTTGGAGGATCGCAAGCAAATCCTCGGCCTCCCGCCGGAACGTGCCGATATCATCCTGACGGGATGCGCGATTTACGAAGCACTCCTCCGGGTTTTGAAACTGCCCACGCTCCGGCCATGCACTCGCGGCCTGCGATTCGCCGCCCTCCTCGACGACTGATGAACCCCGTCGCCGCCGCCTTCGAACTGCGCGCCGCCATGGAGAGGCTCGAACCCGAGCCGGAGCACACCAGTCACGTCGCTTTCCTGGCCGGACGTCTCTTCGATGACCTCCGTTCCCTCCACGGACTCGGCCCCGAAGAACGGGTACTGCTGGAAGGCGCCGCCTGCCTGCACGATATCGGCTGGCCCGAAAGCCGTCGTGGCAGCGGGCATCATAAAATCTCGGCCCGCCTGATCCGCGAACAAACCTGGCGCTGCCTCTCCCCCTCGGAAGTGAACATCCTCGCCCAGGTCGCCCGATACCACCGTCGCGCCCACCCCTGTTCGGAACACGTCGATTTTCACCAGCTTCCGCGGCCCCAGAAACGGGTGGTGCTCATGCTGTCCTCCCTCCTTCGCCTCGCAGACGCCTTCGACCGCAGCCACCTCCAACAGGTGCGCGATGTCCGCTCACGCGTCGCCGACGGTCACATCGAGTTCACTCTTCGCAGTACGAAGGAGCCGGCCCGCGAAATCGCCGCAGCCGGGAAGAAGGGCGACCTCTGCCGAACCACCTTCGGTCTCGATTTGACCTTCGTGTTCGAACGTTCACCCAACTGAACCGCCGCCGCGTTGGATCCGCCAGTGCGGTGCCGTTCAACCTTCCCGGATGCGCCGAAGCGCCCGGCGCGACGCCCGCTTCACTTCCTCGGAAGCATCCTCCCGCGACGCCTTTTCCAAGGCCTTCGACGCCTCGGCAGCACCCTTGCCCAGACGCGCCAGAGCGTCCGCCGCCATCTCACGCACGCCCCAGTCCGCATGCCCAAGCGCTTCCAGCAATGCCGACACCGACGTCGGATGGATGGCGCGCAATGCATCGCGGGCCGCCTCTCGATCCGCCGGGTCCGACAGCAACGCAAACAGGCGTTCCTCGCCAGGCCGCCCACGCTCCTCCAACACCGCCAGGGCGCCGGCCGACGCGCGCCGCACCACACCCTCGGCATCCGCCAGTCCGTTCACCGCCACCAGCACCGCGGCATCCGTCTCCGGCTCGACGGCGACCCGCGCCTGAACCGCCGCCGCCCGTACCTCCGGATCCGAATCCTTCAGTCCCCGGTCCACCGCGGCCAGCGCCGGTTTCCCACCCGCGCGGAAATTCCCAACTGCCTCGAAAAAGGCCCGGCGCACCTGGGGATTCGGCGCGTCTCCCAGCGGCAGCAATTTGCCCACCTCCGATGCCGCACCCGTTCCGATCGAGCCCAGGGCGGCGAGCACTGCCAACTGCACTTCCGGTGTTGCCCGGGGAACCCGATCCGCCAGCGGGCCCGCCGCCGATTCAGCCTCGGCCCCCATCGATCCAAGCGCCCGAACCGCCGCCAACTCCAGCAGCGCATCGCCCGTTCCCAAGGATTCCACCAGCTTCGGAATGGCGGGTCGCGCAGCCTTGCCCAGTCGCGCCACCCCGGACACCACCGCACGTCGCACCTCGGGCGATGTGTCGTTCAAACCTGCTTCCAACCGATTCAGCATCGCCTCCGCCACCACCCCGCAGGCGCCCGCCGCCAACCAACCCCGCGACCTCACCGCAGGGTCCGAATCCTCCAGCAGCGGCGGCAGTCGTTTTGCCACCGAACGGGCCCGCTCTCCCAACGCGATCAATCCCTCCAACGCACCCGCCCGGACGGACGCCGAAGGATGGACCAAGGCCGCCGTCAACCGCGCCAGGGAGGTCAATTGGACCTGGCGCAGCACCGCCAACCGCCAGTCCGCAGGGGTCAGTGAAGCAGCAGGTTCCTGCTCCAACGAAGCAAACACCGGCTCCAACCCTTGATCCCCCAACGCTGCCAGCGTCTGTGTCAGCCAGGGATCGGGCTTCCCCGCCGCCACGCTGCGCCGAAGTGCGGCTTCCACGGGTTGCACCGCCGTCGCGCCGTCCGGACCCAGTTCACCGATCAGCCGGGCCGCCCGTGCCCTCACCGATTCCTCCGGGGAATCCAACAGCGGCAGGATCGCGGGCAGCAGCGCCTGATCCGCCGGCCTCACCAGCAAGAGGGCGGAATGCGCGGCTCGACGCACCGGTTCCTCCGAGTCCTCCCAAGCGCGCATCAGTACCGGCACCAGGGCGGGAGAACCCGGCACCACCCGGGAAAACGCCACCAACGCTTGAATCCGGGCGTCCGTGTCCTTCTCTTCCAAAGCCGCCCGCTTCAATGCCGCCTCCGCAGGCGCTCCGTCCCGGCCCAAACGACCAAGAGCCATCGCCGCCGTCGCCCGTGCCTTCGGTTCCTCGGCGTCGACCAAGGTCTCCGTCAACGGTCCAAGGGCCACCGTACCCAGCACGGCCAGAGTCTCCGCCGCCGCATCGCGCACCTCCACACGATCATCCGCCAGCGCGGAGGCCAGTTGGGGCGCCACTGTCGACGCCGTGCCGCCGGCAAAGCTGAGCGCCCGGGCCGCGCCCGCCCGCACATGCCACTTGTCGCTGGTGAGGGCATTCGACAAGGACGGCACGGCGGGAGCGCCAATCGAGCCCAGGGCCAGCGCAGTGCGATACAGCGCTTGGGTTCCCTGACGGTCCTTGCGAAACGGTTGCCAGGACTCGAGTTCCTTCAGCAGGGCCGGAAGCGCAGCCTCGGCGTCGCCCTTGAGATTCGCCAGCGCCGTGATCGCCCCAAACCAGACCTGCTGCTGGTCATCTTCCAGGGCCTTGATCAACTGGGGTACCGCCACTTTCGCCGCCACCCCGGGTCGGCTCAGCTGATAAGCCGCTTCACGGCGCACCTTGGCATCCGTGGACTCCAGATCCCGCGCGTAGTCGAGGGGCGTCTTGTCGCCCTCCGCGGCGTGCAATCCAGCCGCCTGCATCAACACCAGGACCGCGGCCAGCAACCCAGCGAAGCGCCACCTCATGATTCGAGATAACGCAGACGTCCCGTGCTGTCGCCAAACGAGTCTCCCTGGACTCCGGCACGGTCGAGCAGGGACAGGAACAGATTGCACATGGGGGTTTCCTGGGGATACCGGATATGCCGGCCGGTCAGCAGGGAACCGCCGCCCCGCCCAAACAACGCGACCGGGAGGTCGTCGTGGTTGTGGCGGTTGCCATCACTGATGCTCGATCCGTAAACGATGATCGAATGGTCCAGCAGGTTCCCGTCCCCTTCGGGTGTGCTTCGGAGTTTTTGCAGGAAATACGCCAGTTGCCGGGTGTGGAACTGGTTGATGGCGCTGATGCGCATCTGCTTCTCATGGCTGTTCTCGTGATGGGACAGGGTGTGATGCCCATCCTTCACCCCGATGAACGGGTAGGCCTTGTTGCTGCCTTCATTGGCGAACATGTACGTCGCCACCCGGGTCGTGTCCGTCTGGAAGGCCAGCACCAGCATGTCCGCCAGTAGCCGAAGGTGCTCCTCATAATTCGGCGGCACCCCTTCCGGCACGTCCGACTCAAGCTTCATCGCCGGGCCCCGACGGCTCTCGTTCTCGGCCCGCTCCACCCGCTGTTCGATCTCCCGAACCGCCGTCAGGTACTCGTCCAGCTTATGCCGGTCGTTGTTGGCCACTTTGCCCGCCAGCCCGGAAGCGTCGTCCTGGATCAGGTCCAGCAGGCTGCGCTGACGCCGCATGCGCCGGGCCAGGCCTTCCGCCTTTTCCGTATCCGCCCCGCCACCAAACATCCGCTCAAAAACCGCCCGCGGATTGATCTCCTTCGCCATCGCCGTGGAATCGTTGCGCCACGAGATATTGTTGGAATAGGCGCAGCTGTATCCGGAATCGCACTTGCCCGCCTGACGGCCCGGTTCAGCACCCACTTCGAGCGAAGGCAGGCGTGTTTGCTGACCGATGGCCGCCGCCGCGACCTGGTCGACCGAAACTCCCGCGCGAATCTGGGACCCTTCGCTTTTAAGGGCCTGCGAACCGGTCAGCCAACTTGCCGCCGCCCGCGCGTGATCCCCAGGACCGTCGCCGTTGGCCCGGCCTTTGTCGTGCGTCAATCCGGTCAGCACCAGCATGTCCCGTTTGAACGCGGACAGCGGCTCCAGGATGGCCGGAAGATCGGTCAAGGCGCCCTCATACTCCGGCGTCCAATGGGGCATGTGAACGCCATTGGGCACGTAAACAAACGCGAGACGTGTCGGATGCGGCGTGACGACACTGGAGGTCGCCGCCAGGGACTTGGTGATACCCAGCGACTCCAGCGCCGGAACGGCGACCAGGGCTCCGAGTCCTCGTAGAAAAGTCCGCCTAGGGATGAAGGCTCGCATGTTGCTCATGTTTTGCGGGTTCAGGTTGACGCCTCAGGAAGGGTTCGCTTTCGACGACTCCTAACAGGAGCGCGGAAAACTTGAAATCATTCTTCGCCAGACTCTCCACCAGGGCTTGAACCGCTCGGCGGTCGCCCGGTTCCAGTCCGCGCCCCAAGGCGTACGTCAGCAGTTTCGACGCCAGAGCCTTCGGGAAATCAGGGTGTTGTCGGAGCACCGACTTCAAGCCGGCGGCTCCCTGGAATTTTCGGCCGCCCGGAAGTTCGGCCGCATTGTCGATCGGGTGCGGACCATCCTGGGTGCGCCAGGTGCCAATGGCGTCGAAGTTCTCCAACGCGAAACCCAGCGGGTCCATCTTCTGATGGCACGGCATGCATTCCGCCTTGCTCCGGTGGAGTTCCAACCGTTGTCGGAAGGTCGCGGTCTTCGAAGCCTCGGCGCCTTCCTCGATCGGCGGCACATTCGGAGGAGGAGGTGGCGGCGGTGTTCCCAGGATCTGCTCCAGAATCCACTTCCCGCGCAACACCGGCGCCGTTCGGGTCGGTACCGAGGTGATCGTCAAAACACTTCCCATCGTCAGGACCCCGCCACGACCG
>CAUJJW010000071.1 GCA_963205105.1 Verrucomicrobiota bacterium
CGTCCCGCCCCCCGGAATCCCCGGTTCAAGACCCGTGAGCAGGTCGATTTCGAACAGGGAGCTCTCCACGAACCTCCCCTCCCCTCGTCATCGTACTCCTACTCCTCATCGTAATCCCCCCGCCTCCCCGGTTCATGGCCCCAATACGTGTCCAACTTCTGGAAACGCTCCTTCCCATGAGCCCTCCCATGCAAGCCACCGCGAGGATTGAATCGAGCCTCCTCATCCCAATCGCTGCCACTGGTTGGCCGGTTCGAAAGCGCCGTCGGGCATTATCACACGCTGTCAGCGCGACAAATCCCCCTGGCCCAGCACCCGGAAATTGTGCCGGCGCAGCGCATCCGCGGCCACGTCGAGATCTTCCAGGTTCAAGGCCAACAGCGGGCGTCCGGCCGGGAGGGAGAGAAAGGCGTAGAGGTAGTGAATGTTGATCTCCGCCTCCAGCAATGCCGCCAGGGCGTTCTCCAACCGGGTTTCCACATCCACCTCCACCACCAGAATCCGGGTCTCGGTGAACGGAAAATCGTGCTCTCGGAAGAGTTCCCGCGCCCGATCCGGGTCGTCCACCACCACCCGGACGATGGCGCTGTCGGTCGTGTCCAACACGGTGGTCGCCAGAATGTGCACGTTGTGCCGCTTGAGCAGACTCGCGAAGTCGTGAAGTCGCCCCAGCGAATTCGCCACGAACAGCGAGAATTGAATCACCGGTTCCTCGCCCGGCGACTGCATGGTGGACCTTGCCATGCCCTCTATAGGTGGTCGGACCGGAGCCGTTTGCACGCGCAAAGTCAGCGCCGATCACCATCGCGCCGTGGCTCTGGGGCGTTGCCCCAACAGATTCTTCAGGGCCAACAGCCCGTTCCAGACCATGATCCAATGTCCTGTTCGCCCTGACGGTTGGATGCGGCCACGCGCCTCCTCTCCCCGACCCACCCCGAAGGTTTACGCCGATACCGCCTTCACGCATGATCGAACCGGCCCGGGTTGCCTCCCATGCACCGCCTACCGCTGAACTACTCGCGTCGACGCTTCCTCCACCAAGCCGTCGCCGTCGCCGCCATCGGCGCCGCCGTTTCGCCGGTCCGTCGCGCCCGAGCCCAGGAGGTCGACCCCATCGAAATCGGGTTCATGGGACTTCGATCGCGCGGATCCGAGCTGCTGAACGACTTCAACGCCACGCGACAGGTCCACGTCGCCTGGCTGTGCGACGTGCATGGGCCGACCCTTGATGCCGCCACGAAACGGGTGAACTCCCAGCAGGCCCGCCCCGCCAAAACCACCGACGACTTCCGGCGCATGCTCGATGATCGCCGCGTTCAGGCCATCGTCATCGCCACGCCCGACCACTGGCACGCCGCCGCCGCGATGCTGGCGCTCAAGGCCGGCAAGGCCGTCTACCTCGAAGCGCCCCTGGCCCACAATCCGCGCGAAGGCGAACTCCTCATCGAAACGGTGCGCCGCACTCGCGGACTGCTCCAGGTTGGACTGCAACTCCGCAGCGTTCCGTGGGTGACCGGAATCCTCCAACGCATCCGTGCCGGCGAGTTTGGGCCGATCCACTTCGCCCGCGCCTGGTTCACCGGCGAGCGGCCCAGCATCGGCTTCGGACAACTTGCCCCAGTCCCCGAAGGACTTCAGTACGATCTGTGGCAGGGCCCCGCCCCCGAACGTCCGTTCCGTGACAATCTCCTCCCCGGAAACTGGCGGTGGTTCTGGAACTGGGGCACCGGCGAACTCGGCCTGAATGGCGTGCACTGGCTCGACCTCGCCCGCTGGGGCCTCCGCCTCGAATGCCCCCTCCGCGTCGCTTCCGCCGGCGGCCGCTACCACTTCGAAGACGACCAGGAAACGCCCGATACCCAGACCGTCAGCTACGATTTCGGACGACACACCCTGGTGTGGGAACACCGCAGCTGCCTGCCCCAACCCGTCGAGGGCGAGACCGCCGGCGTCGCGTTCCTGGGCGAAAAAGCGTCGGTCATCCTCGGCCCCTCGGGCTACCGCATCCGCGACCCGCACGGCAAGGAAATCGACCGCCACGAAGGTTCCCTCTCCACCGCCCCCCATGTGGCTGGTTTCCTGGCCGGCTTTCAAAATCGCGCCACCACCAACCCAGCCAGCGTCGAGGATGCCCACGCATCAACCCAACTCTGCCACCTCGGGAACATCGCCCACCGCGTCGGACGATCCCTGCGCCTCAACCCGGACACCCGTCAGGTCCGCGACGACCGCGATGCCGCTGCTCTGTGGCATCGCAGTTACCGGCCCTCATGGGAACCCGCGCCATGATGCCTCCCGACGGTTCGGCTCCTCACGTCCCGGCATCTCCACGCCTCGAGGATCACGAGATCTTTCCGAACGCCGAGTACCAGCACCGCCTCCGGCTGGGTCGCTGCGAGCCCTCGGACTACTTCGCCCCCTGGGAACCCAACTCCGATCTGCTCGCCGAACGCAGCCGCTGGATCGATGAGCATCCCGAACGCCACGTCGTGGCCGATGGCCCGGCCATCGCCGGCCTCGTTGAACTCGCCGAAATGGTCGAACGCTGGACCGGCCAGCCGGCGACCCTGCCCTCGCCCCCGGAGCCGAAGGCTCTTGCTGCCGAACTGGGCAAGCGGCTTGAACCGGATTTTATTCTGCTGTCGCGCGATTCCCAACCGACACGCATGACCGCCGGATGCGTCTGCTTTCCTTCGTCGTGGTATCCCGAGCACAAACTGGGCGCCACCCTGCAGGGAATTCATGACGTTGTTCCCGGATTGAACCCGACGCTCGGTGAAGCTATCGACGGGTTTCTTTCACGCCTGAAACCGGGCACCGCGTGGATCCGCGCCAACTGGGGATTGAGCGCGTCGAACGAGCGCAACCAGCACCCCTGGCGCCGACTTCAACGCCTTCATGCTCCCTTCGATCCCCGTGCCACGTGGGTTCGCATCGAACACCAGGCGCTCACGTTGCTGCCTCGGTCCGGCACGATTCTGTTCGGCATCCGGATCGAACAACGTCCCCTCACGCAGTTCCTCGAACACCCTCCCACCGCCCACGCGCTCGAGCGCGCTCTCCGGTCCATGCCGGGGCCTATGGCAGCCTACAAAGGCATCGCCGAGGTCCGCGAACCGATCGCCGAATACCTCCTTCAGGCACCTGATGCGCCCTCGAAGTAGAAGGTTTTCTGATTGTGGATTATTAGCAGTCACCTGTCGCACTTCCGGGTGACATGCAAGAACCCAGGATCACGAACGCAGCAAACCACCCCGCTCAATTCATTCACAAACAATTGACGTCAAAAGCTTTGCATTAGTTGCAAACCCCTCTCAAGCACCTTGACAGACGGCAAGGAATTCGTTGACACCTCAAGCCGCACTGTTAGCGTTGCTTCACGAAGCAGCGGGCAGGCCCGCCCTTTTCACTCGATCAGACCTACGAACCGGAAGGATTCGAACAGCAACCTTATGGCTAAGAAAGCGACCCCCAGTACGAAATCACTGAAGTACGTCTACGTTTTTGGAAACAAGAAGGCGGACGGCGACGGCTCCATGAAGCCCCTCCTCGGTGGCAAAGGCGCCAACCTGGCAGAGATGTCCCGCATCGGCCTCCCCGTGCCTCCAGGCTTCACCATCAGCACCGAAGTCTGCACCTACTATTACGACAACAAGCGCACCTACCCCACGGTGCTGGATGCTCAAGTGAAGGCAGGCGTGGCCTTCATCGAGAAAATCATGGGCACCAAGTTCGGTGACAAATCCGCCCTGCCCCTGCTCGTCTCCGTCCGCTCCGGCGCCCGCGACTCCATGCCGGGCATGATGGACACCATCCTCAACCTCGGCCTCAACGACGTCACCGTCCTCGCTCTCGTCAAGGCCACCGGCAACGAACGCTTCGCCTGGGATTGCTACCGCCGCTTCGTCCAGATGTACGGCGACGTCGTCATGGGCGTCCAGAAGCGCGCCGGCGAAGATCACGAGCCGTTCGAAGTCTCCATTCACCAGCTCAAGCACGACCGCTACCACCAGGAAATCGAGGACACCGCCCTCACCGTCTCCGATCTCCAGGAACTCGTCACCCGCTTCAAGGCCCTCATCAAGGAACGGACCGGCAAGGAATTCCCGCAGGATCCGTGGAAGCAGCTCTGGGGCGCCGTCGGCGCCGTGTTCGGCTCCTGGATGAATGACCGCGCCATTGTCTATCGCCGCAAATACGGCATCCCCTCCGAATGGGGCACCGCCGTCAACGTGCAGGCGATGGTCTACGGCAATACCGGCGAAAATTCCGGCTCCGGCGTCGCCTTCACCCGCAATCCCGCCAATGGCGTGAAGGAATTCTACGGTGAATTCCTCATCAACGCCCAAGGCGAAGACGTCGTCGCGGGCGTCCGCACCCCCGAGCCCGTCGCGCAGCTGAAGGCTGAAATGCCGGCCGCCTACCACGAACTCGACGGGATCCGAAAGAACCTCGAGAAACACTTCAAGGACGTCCAGGACTTCGAGTTCACCATTCAGGACGGCCAGGTGTTCATGCTCCAGACCCGGAACGGCAAGCGCACCGCCATGGCCGCGCTCAAGTTCTCCATGGACATGTTCAAGGAGAAGCTCATCGACTGGGAAACCGCCATCATGCGCAACCCCGCTGATCAGCTCGACCAGCTGCTCGCCCCCGTCTTCGACCTCGTCGAGGTGAAGAAGGCCCAGGCCATCGCCACCGGCCTCCCCGCCGGCCCCGGCGCCGCCTCCGGCAAGATTTACCTGAACGCCGACCGCGCCGCCGCCGCCGCGGACAAGGGCGAACGCGTCCTCCTGGTCCGCAATGAAACCTCGCCGGAAGATCTCCGCGGCATGATCGCCGCCGAAGGCATCCTGACCGCCAAGGGTGGCGTCAGCTCCCACGCCGCGCTTGTCGCCCGTCAGATGGGCAAGGTCTGCATCTGCGGCGCCGCCGCCCTGCAGATCGATTACACCACCAAAACGGTCTCCGTCGCCGGCCTCACCTTCAAGGAAGGTGACTACCTGTCCATCGACGGCACCTCAGGCACGGTCTACGGCGGCGAGCTCAAGACGGCTCCGTCCGAAATCATCGCCGGACTGGTTCACGGCGACAAAAACGCGCAGTCGACCGAGAAGTTCAAGAGCTTCCTCCAGCTCATGAAGTGGTGCGAAAAGGCGACCCGCCTCCAGGTCCGCACCAACGCCGACAACCCGGAACAAACCGCGAACGCCCTCGCGTTCGGCGCCACGGGCATCGGTTTGTGCCGCACGGAACACATGTTCTTCGAAGGCGACCGCATCGACGCCATGCGCGAGATGATCCTCGCGAGCAATGTCGATGACCGGAAAAAAGCCCTCGCCAAGCTCCTCCCCTACCAGAAGGCGGACTTCGCCGGCATTTTCCGCGAACTCAAGGGCTACCCGGCCACCATCCGGTTCCTGGACCCGCCGCTCCACGAATTCCTCCCCCACGAAACCGCTGCTCAGGGCGACCTCGCCAAGAAAATGGGCGTGACCATCGAAGCGGTGAAACAACGGGTCAAGGAACTCCACGAGTTCAATCCCATGCTCGGCTTCCGCGGTTGCCGTCTCGGGATCGTCTACTCCGAGATCTCCGAAATGCAGGCCCGCGCCGTCTTTGAAGCCGCCGCCGAGGTCCAGAAGGAAGGCATCAAGGTCAAACCCGAAGTCATGATCCCGCTCGTCGGGTTCAAGCGCGAACTCGACCTCCAGGTCGAAGTCGTCCACCGCGTTGCCGCCGAGGTCCAAAAGGAGAAGAAGGTCAAACTCTCCTACCTCGTTGGCACCATGATCGAGGTTCCCCGCGGCGCACTCACCGCCGATGAAATCGCTCAGACCGCCGAGTTCTTCAGCTTCGGCACGAACGATCTCACCCAGACCGCTCTCGGCATGAGCCGCGACGATTCCGGTTCCTTCCTCCCGCCCTACACCGAACTCGAAATCGTGAAGAAAAATCCCTTCGCGTCCATCGACCAAGCCGGTGTCGGTCAGCTGATGAAGATCGCCGTCGAAAAGGGCAACGCGTCACGCCCCGGCATCAAGCTCGGTATTTGCGGTGAGCACGGTGGCGACCCCGACTCGGTCAAGTTCTGCCACAAGCTCGGACTGACCTACGTCTCCTGCTCGCCCTTCCGGGTTCCCGTGGCCCGCCTCGCCGCCGCCCAGGCCGCGATCGAGGAGAAGCGCAAGACAGCAGCAGCAGCCAAGCCGGCCAAGAAAAAGTAATTCCAGGCCTCACAGCCTTTCCAAGGCCGTTCTGCTCACGCAGGACGGCCTTTTTCATGCCGCCGACGAGACACGGCCGCAAAGAAGAACCAAAGCCCAGGAGGGGGAATCAGGAAAAAGGAGGGGCGGGCAGAGCCTCATGCGTTCCCCCAAATACCAACCCCAACGCGGCCGATTCTGATCGCCCCTCCGGGGCTTGAAATCCAATGCAACGCCACCCCCATGGCTCACGCCATGGGCTTCCGATCTTTCGGCCCTCCGGGCCTCCGTAGAGGCGGGCGTCTCGCCCCCTGGAGTCCCCGGTTCATGGTCCCAATACGTGTCCAAATTTTGGAAAACGTTCCTATCCATGAACCGCGAATTCGTTCCGCTGATTTCCAGCGGCATGTGAAATCCCGGCGTGCCTCCCCCTTCCGAAGGCCAACGGCCTTCGCCTACCAAAGAAAAAGCGGGGCAGGTCAAGCCTGCCCCGCTTTCTAAATTCTCGTTCAACCGCCCCGGTCTATCGACGCGCCCGACGCGCAACGGCCAGCAAACCCGCCCCCAGCAGCAGCAGCGAACCCATGCCCGGCTCAGGAACCGCGGCAACCACCACGCCGTACATGTTGCGACCGTCTTCGCCGAACTCGTTCACGGTAAAAGTTCCGGCCGGCACGATCTTGCCGTAGACCGACGACCAGTTGTTGATGGTTCCATCCGCGTTCTCGTCGATCCCCACTTCATCCGGAAATCCCGGGTTCCCCACGTGATTGCCATTCAGGGAAAACGGCACAAAACCCTGCTCCGCCACCCACCTCATCCGGGTGGTAAAATCCGGCGGCGTCGCGGCATCGCCATCACCCAGGCGGTTGTCGATGAGCAGATAAACCAGGGAGGGATCCTTGATCGTGATATCCAGGCCAAAAGTCGCGTTCTCCCGGTTGTTGTTCGCGATCATGATGTACTCCTGGCCTACCAGATAAGCCGGAAGCCCCACCGTCGCCGACGCCCCGCCGTAGTCATGCACCCGGTCGGTCATTGACTTCGCGTCTTCACCGAAGCGCCCCACCGTGTACGCCGGCGTCAGGATCGTGCCGTTCGGGTTCTGAATATCAAACGTCATCCCCGTGGCCATCGCCGCCGGACGGTCGGTGTCTCCGTTGCGTTGCTCAACAGAGAGAATGTTGGGAGCGGCTTGAGCGGTCAGGACCGTGCCCGCCACGGCAACAATGCCCAACACGGATTTGGAAAGGGTCTGGTTCATAACGATCGGGGTTGTGGCGTTGTAGTCCATTGCCATTGCTGGGAACAAGCTCAAAATCTGGTCGACAAAAGACCCGAACCAGCAAATCGCGGCCGCCCCTGAGGGCTTGGGGGGCCGGAATGAGGAATTCCTTCAACGCCCCTCGTTCCTCCCGGCTCAACCATGGCTTCCGAGCCGCTGGACGACACCCCGACCGTCCGCTAGCATCGCTTCCATGTCGAAGGCCGCGAAAGCGACCGAACCTACGTTCGAGGACGCCCTCGGAAAGCTCGAATCCATCGTCGAAGACATGGAAGGAGGCGAATTGCCTCTCGAGCAACTCCTGTCCCGATTCGAAGAAGGAACGCGGATGGCCAAGCTCTGTCATGACAAGCTGGCCGCCGCGGAATTGCGCATTCAGCAGCTGGAAAACCAGCCCTCCGGCGATCCAACAGCCCGCGCGTTCGATCCTGGCATGTCCGAATCCGAGACGCCTTGAACCGGGTTGATTCCAAGCCCGCGCTTGGGGCAGCGTCCGACCGAAGCCCAAACGCAACCGACTCCATTTCATCATTTTACAGTGCAAAACAAGCCCACCGAACCCCCGAAAATCCCTCCTGTGAGCCGCTACCTCGACATGGTTGACATCCCGGAGCATGTCAAAAAGCTGACTCTGGAGCAGTGCGGACAGCTCGCCAGCGAGATTCGCCATGAGCTCATCACCAAGCTCTCGAAGTATGGCGGGCATCTTGGACCCAACCTCGGGGTCGTCGAACTGACCATCGCCCTGCACCGGGCCTTCACCACGCCCAAGGACAAATTCGTCTGGGACGTCAGCCATCAGGTCTACGTTCACAAACTCCTGACCGGCCGAAAGAACCGTTTCCACACCATCCGGACCACCGACGGTCTGAACGGCTTCGCCCTCCGCACCGAGAGCGAGCACGATTGCTACGGAGCCGGCCACGCAGGCACCGCTTTGTCCGCCGCTCTGGGCATGTGCGCCGCCCGCGACCAGCACGGCACCGACGAACACGTGGTTTGCGTCTTCGGTGATGCCGCCCTCACCAACGGCATTTCCTTTGAGGCGCTCAACAACATCGCCCACACCACCAAGAAGTTCATCGGCATCCTGAACGACAACGAGTGGTCCATCGCCAAGAACGTCGGCGCCATCTCCGGTTACCTCAATCGCCTCACCACCAACCCACGCTACAACCAACTGCAGCGCGATTTCGCCACTTGGATCAAGAAGCTGCCCAAGGGCGACCTCGCCGTGCGCCTCGGCCAAAAAGCCGAGGAAGCTCTCAAGGGCGTGGTCTCCGACATGTCCCTCCAGCGCGCCCAGGACGGCCCGGGCACCGATGGCCGCGGCGGGTACGGCAGCAGTCTGATCTTCGAGGAGTTCGGTCTCCGCTACCTCGGACCCTTCGACGGTCACGACCTGCCCACCCTCATCGGCGTGCTGGAGTTCGCCAAAACCTGCGACGGCCCGGTCGTCATCCACGTGCTCACCCAGAAGGGCAAGGGTTTCGAGGCAGCCATCAAGCAGCCTGAAAAATTCCACGGCCTCGGACCGTACTGCGCCGAAACCGGCGTGGTCGCCAGCCCCAAGACTGGCACCCCTCCCGCCTGGCAGGACTGCTTCGGGCGCACCATGGTCAAGCTGGCCCAGCAAAACAAAAACGTGGTCGGCATCACCGCCGCCATGCCCAGCGGCACCAGCCTCAAGCTGCTCGATCAGGCTCTGCCCAAGCAGTACTACGACGTTGGCATCGCCGAGGAACACGCCGTCATCTTCGCCGCCGGCATGGCCACCATGGGCTTCCATCCTGTCGTCGCCATTTACTCGACCTTCCTCCAGCGCGCCTACGACTGCATCCATCACGACGTCTGCCTGCAGGACCTGCCGGTCATCTTTTGCATGGACCGCGCCGGCCTCTCGGCCAACGACGGTCCCACCCATCACGGGCTGTTCGACATCTCCTATCTCCGTTGCCTGCCCCAGATCGTGGTCATGGCGCCGAAGGACGAAGATGAACTTCAAGACATGATGTTCACGGCGACCCTCCAACAGCATCCGGTCGCCATCCGCTACCCCCGCGGCCCCGCGGAAGGTGTTCCCGTCAAGGAACGCCCCTCGGTCCTCGAAATCGGCAAAGCCGAAGTGCTCCACCACTTCAGTGGCAATGGTAAACGCAAGGCCGCGTTCTTCGCGCTCGGCAACATGCAACAGATCGCCAAGGACGCGATCCGCACCCTCCAGGCTGAGGGCTGGGATTGCGCACTGATCAACCCCCGCTTCTGCAAACCGCTCGACGCCGCCACCCACGAGTTCTTTGGCCGTGCCGCGGACGTCGTCGTCACCCTCGAGGACCACGTGCTGATGGGCGGCTACGGCAGCATCGTCCTGGAGTGCTTCAACGAGAAACGCGTCACCACGCCCGTCGTGCGCATCGGCTGGCCCGACGCCTTCGTCGAACACGCCAGTTCCGTGGATTATCTCCGCCAACGCCACGGCCTGACCGCCGAACGCGCCGTTCAACTCGTGCACATGGCCACCCAGTTCCCGGCCGAGTCGAATCCGCAGTCGCTCACGTCCGCGGTCGCCTGATCCCAGGCCTCGTATTCTTCCCCGGGATGCTCCCACCGAGCGTCCCGGGGTTTTGTCACCCGGATGTCACGCGGTCCAGGTCTGGCACCCGGTAGATTGCCGGTCCTATGGCCGGCACCCTCCCGCCTCGGCAGTCGCGCCGACAATTCCTGAAAGCCGCCGCCGCGGTCGCGCTTTCGGCACCTGCCCACCGAGCCAGCGCCGCCTGGCTGACGCGTCGCCGATCGGTTCCAGTCTCGGAACCGAGACCTGACACGACTTCGTTCCTGGACGCGCTCGACTTCAGCCCGCCACCGGTTTCCAACGCCGACAGTCTGTTGGTCCCGGAGGGCTTCACCTCGGAAGTCCTCCTGCGCTTCGGCGACGTGCTGAATCCGTCGGGCGATCGCTACGGAGACCACAACGACTACCTGGCCATTCTGCCACGCGGCAAAGACGAAGGCTGGCTCTGGGTGAATCACGAAAGCGTGACCCTTCCCCTGGTGGCGGGTGTTTGGAAACCGCCGCTCACCCTGGCTCAGACCGCCGATTGCCTCCGCGCCATGGGTGGTTCCGCCGTGCGCCTGGCCCGCCGACCCGACGGTCGCTGGCGGCCGGTCGTGCCGGATTCCAGGAATTTCCGGCTCGACGGCCTCACGTCCCGAATCCGGCTCACTGGCCCAGCAGCGGGCACGTCGTGGGTGCGGGGCGCCACCCGCGCGATCGGTTCCACCTCGAATTGCGGCGGTGGAATCACCCCGTGGGGCACGGTTTGCAGCGGCGAGGAAAACTTCCAGGACACCTGGGGTGATCTTGAACTCGGCGACCCACCGCTCCTCCCCATCCACCCGGAATTAGCCCGACCTCCTGAACACTACGGTTACATCGTTGAAATCGATCCGGACGCACCCTACCGCCGGCGGTTCTTCAAACACACCGCCCTGGGCCGTTTTGGCCATGAAAACATCGCGTTCACCTTCACCCGCGACGGTCGCCTCGCCGGTTACATGGGCGACGATCGCGACAAGCAGTGCCTGTACAAGTTCGTGTCCCGCCAGCCCTACCGACCGGACGCAGGAGACGAGAATCGTGACCTGCTGACTGACGGCACCTTGTTCGTCGCTGACACCGAGGCCGGCCGTTGGCTGGCCCTCGATCCAGAGCGGCAGCCGGCGCTTCGAAAGGCCGGGTTCGATCGCGCGCGCGTTTGTGTCCACACCCGGACGGCGGCACGCCTGGTCGGAGGCACGCCACTGCCTCGTCCCGAGGACGTCGAGGTGCACCCGGAGACGGGTGACGTGTTCGTGGCCCTGACCGCATGGGAAGCCAGGAGTGCGGTTCACGCCGAAAAGTACTTCGCGTCGGTGGCAGGGGCTCTGGCCCGGCTTCGCGAGGCCGACGGGGATGCGGGGGCGTTGGAGTTTGAATGGTCGATTTTCCTGCATGGATCCGTCGATACCGGGCTGGCCTGGCCCGACAACCTGGCCTGGACCCCGGCTCGCCATCTCCTCGCCAGCACCGATTTCGCGCAAAAACCCGAGCCCATTGCCAACAGCACCCAATCCCTCCTCGGCAACAACTACCTGGTGGTGATTCCCACCGTCGGTCCAACCGCCGGTCAGGTCACCCGGTTTGCCGTGGCGCCCCGGGGTGCCGAGTTCTGTTCACCTGCCTTGACGCCCGATCTCCAGGAACTCTGGGTCAGTGTTCAGCATCCCGGCGACGGCAGCACCCAGGCGAGCTCCTGGATCAGTCACTGGCCCGACGGCGGCGACGCGCCCCCGCGATCGGCGTTGGCTGCCATCCATCGCATGCGACCTACCGGCTGAGGAGCACTCCCCAAGCCCGCACTGGCTCCACGCGCGCTTCCAGGATAACCTGGGTGTCTCATGTCGCTCGTCGAACAAATGAAGTGGTTGGCGGCCGAGGCCAAGTGCGCCTCCCGGGGCCTGGCCAAGCTGACTTCTGAACAGCGCAACACCTGCCTGCGCGCCATGGCCGACGCCCTCGTCGAAGCCACCCCCGCGTTGCTTGAGGCCAATGCCAAGGACATGGAAACCGGCCGCTCCCTCGGCCTCTCGGTGGCCATGCTCGACCGACTCAAGCTCGATGAGAAGCGCGTCGCCGCCATGGCCAATGGTCTCCGCGAAGTGGCCGCGCTTCCCGATCCCGTCGGACGCATTCTCGACGACCGCACCCGCCCGAACGGGCTGCGCCTTCAAAAGATCGCCGTTCCCATCGGCGTGATTGTCATCATCTACGAATCGCGGCCGAACGTGACCGCCGACGCCGCCAGCCTCTGCTTCAAGACCGGCAACGCCACCATCCTGCGTGGAGGCAAGGAGGCGCTTCACTCCAACCAACTCATCGCCGAAGTCCTCGTCACTGCCGCTCGCAAGGCCGTTCCATCCTTCCCCGAGAAGGCGATCCAGGTCGTTCCTGTCACCGACCGCGAAGCCATCCCCGCCCTGCTCTCCCTGCCCCAGTACGTCGATCTTTGCATCCCACGCGGCGGCGAAAGCCTCATCCGGGCGGTCACCGAATGTTCCCGCGTGCCGGTCATCAAGCACTACAAGGGGGTCTGCCACGTGTTCGTGGATCGCGACGCCGATCCCGCCATGGCCATCTCGATCCTGGTTAATTCCAAGACCCAACGGCCTTCCACCTGCAACGCGGCGGAAACCCTGCTCGTCGACTGGCCCATCGCCGCCGATTTCCTCCCCCGCGCCGCCGCCGTTCTCTGGGAGAAAGGCGTCGAACTCCGGGCCGACAAACCCAGCCTCTCCGTCCTGGGCATGAAGTGCAAAGCGCCCGCCGGCAAACTGATCGCCGCCAACCCCAAGGATTGGGAGACGGAATACAACGACTACATCCTGAACGTCCGGGTCGTCGACGGCATCGACGACGCCATCCGGCACATCGGGCAGTACGGTTCCGCCCACACGGACACCATCGTCACGGCGAATGAGGCCAGCGCCCGCCGCTTTCTGGCGGAAGTCGATTCCGCTGCGGTCTACTGGAACGCCTCGACCCGGTTTACCGATGGCGGCGAATACGGCATGGGCGCCGAAATCGGCATCAGCACCGATAAACTCGGAGCCCGCGGTCCCATGGGTCTGGATGAACTCTGCACCTACAAATGGATCGGCTTCGGAACCGGCCAGATCCGGAGTTGAACCCATCCCTGGGGATGAACCGGATCGCCCCTGGCGACCTGCCCAGCCCCCATTCCCAAGCCCATGCCCCCATCCACGGCCGAACTCAAGGAGACAGCACTCATCCAGGCGTTGCGGTCGGCCAAGCTGTTCGTCGGGTTGGGCAACGACGACCTCCGCCGCATCGCCGGCATGGTGACCACGCGCGATCTCGAGACGGATGAGTACCTGTTTCGCGAAGGGGAATCCTCCAAGGGGTTTTACATCGTACGCAGCGGCGCCATTTGCGTGCACCGCGTCAACGCTGTCGGCAAGGAACAGGTCATCCACGTGTTCCGCGCCGGCGAGTCCCTGGCCGAGGCCACGCTCACCATGGAACAGGGGTACCCGGCCAACGCCCGAGCCCTGCAACCGTCCCAGATCCTGCTCATCCGCAAGGATGGCTTCGTGGAGATGCTGCGCCAGAACCCGGAACTCGCCTTGCGCATGCTTGCCTCCATGGCCGTCCACCTCCACGTGCTCGTCAGCCAGATCGAGGACCTGACCCTGAAGGACGTCGAAACCCGCCTGGCCAATTGGTTCCTCAAACAGTGCCCCAAACCGATCGGCTCCGCCCCCTTCACCGTCGTCCTCAAGGGCACGAAACGCGCCCTCGCCGCGGAGCTTGGCACCGTCTCCGAAACGTTCTCCCGCACGCTCGCGAAATTGCGTGATCTGGGATTGCTCGAAGTCGACGGCCCCAACATCACGCTGCTCGATCCCCAAAAGCTCCACAGTCTTCTGCTCAAAAACCTCGGCGAGTGAACCTCTCGATGTCTTCCCCCCTTCCTTCCCAAGCTCGTGTCGTGATCGTCGGCGGAGGGATCGCCGGCACCAGCGTCGCCTATCACCTCGCCCAACTCGGTTGCACCGACGTCGTGCTCCTCGAGCAAAACCGCCTCGCCGGCGGCACCACCTGGCACGCCGCCGGCATGGTCACCCGCCTGCGCACGTCCAGCTCGATGATGCGCATCAACCAGGCGTCCGCCGATCTCTATGCCCGACTCCACGCCCTGACCGGCCACGATGTCGGCTGGCGTCAGGTCGGCAGCCTCGTGCTCGCCCAAACCCAGGAGCGCCTCACCCAATACCACCGGACCACCGCCATGGCCCGCTACCTGGGAGTGGAATGCCACCCGGTCTCCCCCGCGGAATGCGGCGAACGCTTCCCCGGCCTTCGAACCGATGACCTGCTCGGCGGCTACTGGATTCCCCACGACGGCCGCTGCCTGCCCGCCGAAGTGCCCATCGCGCTCGCCCGAGGCGCCGCCCACCACGGCGTGCGCATTGTCGAAAATGTCCGGGTCATCTCCCTGCTCACCCACAACGGCCGGGTGACCGGCGTCCAGACCGCGCCCGACCACCGCATCCAAGCCGAAGTCGTCGTCCTCTGCGGAGGCATGTGGACCCGCCAACTCGCCGCCGGCTCGGGTGTCGCCATCCCCCTTCACCCGGTCGAACACCATTACGTCGTCAGCCATCCCATCGACGGCATCTCTGGGGGTCTGCCGTGCACCCGGGACATGGACGGCTCCCTGTATTTCCGCGGCGAGGATGTGGAGGGCGGAGGTGCCATCGTGCTGGGCGCCTTCCAGGAGGTGACCAAGCCGTGGGACGTTCCGCGTATTCCCGACGATTTCTCCTTCCAACTGCTCGAACCCGACTGGCCGAAGTTCCAGAAGGCCGTGGTCGATGGTGTCCGGCGCATTCCGGCGCTGGCCAAGGCCGGCTTCGCGCGCTTCGTGAACGGTCCGGAAAGTTTCACCCCGGACAACCAATGGCTCATGGGGGAAACGAGCGAACTGTCCGGTCTGTTCGTGCTCGCCGGGTTCAACTCCGCCGGAATCGCCAGCGCCGGTGGAGCCGGCAAAGCCCTCGCCGAATGGATCCTGGGGGGCGGCATGCCCTTCGACCTGACCAGCGTGGACATCCGACGCTTCGGCGCCTGGGCCAACTCCACGCCGTTCCTTCGCGAACGCGTGACCGAGGCTCTCGGTCTCCATTACCTGATGGCCTGGCCCAACCGTGAGTTCACCACCGGCCGCGGACAGCGGCTCTCGCCGCTTCACCCGGTGCTCTCCCAAGCAGGCGCCTGTTTCGGGGTCAAAGCCGGCTGGGAACGCCCGAACTGGTTCGCCCGAAACGCCCCACGTTGCGCGGCCCGGCCCGTCGTCCAATACGCCTTCGGCCGCCAGAACTGGTTCGCCAACCACGCCTTCGAACATCAGGCCTGTCGCGAACGCGTCGCGCTCTTCGATCAGTCCGGTTTCGCCAAGTTCCGAATCCAGGGCCCCGGTGCCCTCGCCGCACTCCAGTTCCTCGCCACCAACAACGTCGACGTCGCCCCGGGCCGGGCCGTCTACACCGGTCTGCTCAACCAGCGGGGCGGGTACGAATCCGACCTGACTCTCGCCCGGATGGAACCCGATGCGTTCTTCGCCATCACCGGGAGCGCCCAGGGCGCACGCGACGCCGATTGGATCCGCCGGCAGGCCCCTCAGGGCTGCGACTTCGAGATCCACGATGTGACCAGCGCCTACGCCGTCATCGGCGTCATGGGTCCCCGCGCCCGTGACCTGCTGACCCGCGTCACCCGCCACGATTTTTCCAACAGCGCGTTCCCCTTCGCCACCCATCAACCCGTTCGCTTCGGCGACATCGAGGCCATCGCGCTGCGCATCACCTACGTCGGCGAACTCGGTTGGGAGCTGTACGTACCCGCCCACCACGCCTCCGCCTTGCAGGACCAACTGATGAGCGCAGGCGAGGACCTCGGCGTCACCCTTGCCGGTCATTACGCCATCAACTCGCTCCGCCTGGAGAAAGGTTACCGCGCTTATGGCGCCGAGTTGTCGCCCGACGAATCACCGCTCGAAGCCGGCCTCGGCTTCACCGTCGCCTGGGATAAAACCGGTGGTTTCCTGGGCCGTGACGCCCTCCTGAACCAGCGAAACAACGGCCTGCGCAAGCGCCTCGCCCTCCTGGCCCTGAAGGATCCCGAACCCCTCCTGTGGGGCGGCGAACCGGTCCTGAGAAACGGCGTCCCGGTCGGCTACACCACCAGCGGCAGTTACGGCCACACCATCGGCGCCTCCGTCGCCATGGCCTACATCCGCGATCCGGCCGGTTCCACCGTCTCCACCGATCACGTCCGCGAGGGTCAGTACGAAATCGACCTCAACGGATCGCGCGTCGAGGCCCGCGTCTCGCTCGAACCCTGGTACGATCCGCGCCGGCTCCGCGTGCTCGCCTAACCCGCAACCCAGGTTCACGATCGGTTCCCATGCAGGAGCCGTGTCCACCCACCTCCGAGTCATCGAACGTTCGCCGTTCCTTCCGGAACCCAGCGCTCCGGGAAGGTTCAGCTCTCAGCCCCCGGGTCGCAGACGTTCTCTCCGTCCTCCTTTCCTGCCTCGGCTTCGCCGCCGGGGCGCCCGCACAACCCTCCCCCGACACCTGGAACGTCGCCCCCGCTCCCACTCTCGTCGATCGCGTCAACGTTCTCCCCAACGCACCCGCGCTCATCCATTCCCTGGGCACGGCCGCGGACCTCGCTCAGCGTCACCCACCTCCGCCCAACCTCCAGGATTGGCAGAACCGCCGACCCGCCGTCGAAGCCGCCTTCCGTCGGGCGCTCGGGCTCCAACGTTTGCCCGAACGAAGTCCGCTCCAGGCACGCACCGTTTCGCAACTGGACCGAGGCACCATCACCATCGAGAACATCATCTTCGAAAGCCGGCCCGGCTTCCCGGTCACCGCCAACCTGTACCGCCCTTCACGTTCTTCGACCACCCGGCGCCCCGCCGTGCTTTCGCCCATCGGCCACTTCTTGTCCGCCGGAAAAACCGCCCCGGACGTCCAGGCGCGTTGCCTCGGACTGGCCCAACGCGGGTTTGTCGTCCTCACCTACGACGCCATCGGCCAGGGAGAACGCATGGTCATGGGCAACGTCCATCACGAGGCGGGGTACGCCCTGCTGCCGCTCGGCGAAACCATCGCCGGCTGGATGGTCTGGGACAGCCTGCGAGCCATCGATTGCCTCCAGTCGCGCGAGGACGTCGACCCCGCCCGGATCGGGATCACCGGCAACTCGGGCGGCGGCCTGAACTCGCTCTTCACCGCCGCCCTCGACCCGCGAGTTCAGGCAGCAACCGTCGTGGGCTTCACCTTTGAGTTCAGCGACTGGATTCGGTACGGCGGCACCCACTGCACCTGCACCCACCTGCCCGGACTGCTCCGGGATCTGGAATGGTTCGAGATCGCCGGCCTGATCGCCCCGCGTCCGCTGCTCATGATCCAGGGCGAACACGACACCATCTTCCCCATCCAAGGAGCCTCCCGCGCGGCCGCCGCCACCGAGGTCGTCTACCGCCTGTCCGGAGGTTCGAACAGCGTCCGTTTCCTGAACCTGCCGGGACAACCTCACGCCTTCACTCAACCGTTCCGAGCACCCATGTACGAGTGGATGCTCCAACACGTCGGTGGCGGGCAACCTTCGGCCCAGGCCACCGATGCACCTCTGGAACCGCTGCCCGAAAAAGACCCGCGCCTCCTCTGTTATCCCGAAGGCCGGCAACCCGACAGCACTCCTTCCGTCGTCGACCTCGCCGCTTCCACCGCGCGTCGCATGGCGGCGCGTATGCCAGATCCCCAACTCCCGGAACGTCGCGCCGAGGTCCGCACCTGGGTCGAAGACCTCACCGCGCCCACCGCCCGTCCACCCGCATTCCTGGCTCCAAGAACCATCCGGCCAGTCTCGGGAAATGCTCCCGAAAAACTCACATTCCTCAGCGAACCCGGCGTTCAGATCCCGGCGCTGCTTTGGCGCTCGCCTTCGTTCACGGGTCGCTCTCCCGTCGTAGTGCTGATCGCCGATCGGGGCAAAGCCTGGACGGCCGAATCCGGCCTGGTGGAGCCGCTCTTGCGCGCACGTTTTGCCGTGTTCGCCTGCGATCTGCGCGGACGTGGTGAATCCCTCAGCCGGTACGGCCCCCGTCATGACATCAACTTCCGGCTGGTTGCCAGTCAGGTGCTCGCCGGCCAACCCCTCGCCGGACGACGTGCCATCGACGTGCGGCGCGCTGTGGATTTCCTTCAACTTCGACCCGACCTGGACACCGACAACCTTGCCATCGTCGGGATCGGCGACGACGCCTTGCCAGTCCTGCTGGCGGCGGCAACGGACCCACGCCTGCGACGCGTGGCCATCCACGACTACCTGCACAGTTTCGCCTCAGCCATGATCGCCCGTGCTCCCGTGCCGCTGGCTGAGATGGGTAACGCCTGGAACGACCCCCAACTCGATGGCCGGATCCGGACGGAGGCGTACACGATCGATTTCGGTTCGGTTCTTCCTTCCGTGCTGGAAGTGGCGGATCTCCCGGATGTGGTCGCCTTGCTGGCCCCGCGCCCGCTGCTGGCCTGCGGATTCCGGGATGTCCGAGATGTCGCCACCGCCCCACTGGCCGTTCGATTTCGGAACGCGTTAAGGTCGCCAACTGCCAACACCAGCGAGTACTCGCCTGAAACGCCCTTGGACGCGGAGCAACTGCTCGCCTGGCTGGAACGTTCGAAGGCCGCATCTCCGGTGAACCCACCTGGAGCGCTACGTCCGTAGCGGCGGGCGTCCCGCCTGCCGATCGGGTCGGGTGCCGGGGATTGCGCCCCGGCACCCTCCCACACCACCGTACGTGCGGTTTTCCGCATACGGCGGTTGAACGCAGCGGCCTTCTACATGGTGGCCGCGAGG
>CAUJJW010000072.1 GCA_963205105.1 Verrucomicrobiota bacterium
CTCCACCGACTCCCCCAACCCTGCCGCCTCCAACGTCTCCCCCAAGAACCCAAGTACGCCGCTACCCCACCCAGCGCCCTATTGGGAACCTTAGGCCGCCGGTCGACGCCGGATAAGGGTCATTGCACCCAGCGAACCGGCCAACAACCAACCGGACCCACCCATATCCGACACAAACAGCACATGATCCGGGCCATCCAGGAAAATGACCTGATAAAGTCCGTGATCGCTGTCCAAGGCAGTCCCCAGCGGCGCCAGTCCTCCATTGAAATCCGGCCAATCGGAATTGGCGTAGAACAACCCGACATTGGGAATCGGTGCGTTGCTGGGATCCAGTTTGGGAGTGATGAAGACGTGGTTCCGCTGGTTGGGAGAATCCTCCTCCCACTCCCCGTAAAAGTTTTCAGAGATCGATGACGGAAGAGGAAAATCCAGGGCGAACCACGCCCCGGAAGTAGGCGAGGTGGCCACGAACGTGCCGGAACCACTCCCATCGCTCCACGTCCAGTCGATGAATTGTCCCTGACGCTCCTGGAGAGTGAGGATAGGGACCGCACTCACGGATACTGCGTGGAGCAATCCAGCTCCAACCAAGGTAGAGGCAAACAGTTGTTTCATTTGATTTACTCGGAGTCTCGTCCTCCTCCCGTGATCGGGGGGATAAGATACGATTCGGAGGACTCGGCGAGGCTAGGCTTGAGGTTCCTTATGTCAACGACTCATTCAAATTTCCCTAGATTATTCATCTTAGCTGGATTTCCTTGAAGGATTCAGTAAGAGCCATTGGCCCCTGGTGCTCGCGATCCACAGCCATCCCTTCTCTCCGCAACACCCCCGCTTTGCTGCTTGAACGGGAAATGCATCCAGACCTCCATCGCCGGCGTGCGTTGCTTAGCGCTTCCGCTCCGACTGGGCTTTCTATTCGCAGCGGCCATGCTCGGCGTCCTCGGCCTCTCAGCAGCCCAATCCACCCCTGCCCCGTCCCAGGCTCCCCCCACCGCACCACCTTCTCCGCCCTCCCAAGCCGCTCAAGTCGATGCCCTGTTCACCGGGCCAGTACCGACATTCGATATCCGCATCGAACCGGCCTACGCCGATCGCCTCCGACGAGCCCCCCGCACCGACGTCCCCGCCACCGTTCGTATCACCACCCAAACGCCTCCCAAGGACCGTGCCTCCGTAGCGGCGGGCGTCCCGCCTGCCGTAGAAGGGGGCGTCTCGCCCCCCGGAATCCCCGGTCCCTCGCCCGTGAGCAAAGCGATTTCGAACAGGTCGCTTCCCAAGGACCGCGCACCCGTAGCAGCGGGCGTCCCGCCTGCCGTAGAGGGGGGCGTCTCGCCCTCCGGAATCCCCGGTCCCTCGCCCGTGAGCGGGTCGATTTCGAACAAGTTGCTTTCCAGGGTCGGCATTCACCTCAAAGGCGCGGCCGGAAGTTTCCGCGATTTCGATGATCTCCCCGCCCTGACCCTGGATTTCGACGAGTTCGTTCCGGGTCAGGAGTTCTCCGGCCTGACCAAGTTGCACCTCAACAACTCGGTCCAGGATCCCAGCCGGCTCTCGGAAAGCATCGCCAGCCGCCTGTACCTGGAATCGGGGGTACCGACAGCGCGCGCAGGCCATGCGTTTGTGCGATTGAATGGCCGAAACCTCGGCCTGTACGTGATGAAGGAAGGCTACGACGGCCGGTTCCTGCGCCGTCATTTCCCCGTTCAAGGCCGCCCGCTCGGCAATCTCTACGACGGAGGATTCCTGCGCGACATCGATGAGGATCTGGAACGCGACACAGGCAAAGGACCGGAGGATCGTTCGGATCTTCGCCAACTCCAACGCGCCGCCTCCAAACCCGTCGCTCAACGCACCGCCGCCCTGGGAGCCGTCCTGGACATCGACCGGTTCCTCGCCCTGCTCGCCATCCAGTCGCTGACCGACGACTGGGATGGCTACGCCCGCAACCGAAACAATTACCGGGTCTACTTCGATACCAAAACCGGGCGGGCCGTCTTCATCCCCCACGGCATGGACCAACTGTTCAACAACCCCGGCGTACCGGTGCTGCCGGACTGGGGTGGATTCATCGCCCGTCAGGTCATGGAGGTGCCCGAGTGGCGAACCCGTTACGACCAACGCTTGCGCGATCTGGTGGAACGCCAGTTCACCATGGCCTGGGTGACGAATCATATCGCGACGCTCGAAGCCCGCCTCCTTCCCGCTTTTCCCGATCGTGAACCCACGGAACTCGAGGAATGGTCCCGTGAGGTCCGCCGCCAGTCCAACCGCATCGCCGCCCGTCTGCGCAGCGTACGCCGACAACTCGAGCTTCCACCCGACCCCGACGTTCCCAGTGTGGTCCGGCGGTCGATCCAACCACGGCTTCTCGACGGCTGGACCCCACGCCCACAACAGGGCGCCGCCCGCCTGCAACGCACGGCCACACCCCAGCAGGCGCTGCACCTCGTGGCCCTCCAACGAGGTACCGCCGCGTCGTTCCGCACGTCCCGAAACCTCCCCGCCGGCAGTTACCGCTTCGAAGCCAAAGCCCGTACCGCCGCCGTCTCCGCCCCCGATGAAGGACCGCCCGGCCGTGGGGTCGGCATCCGCATCAGCGGCCTCAGCCGTGAAACCTTCCTGGTGGGCAACACTCCGTGGACGCCCCTCCAGTTCGATTTCGAGCTGGATGAAGACCGCGAGGTGGAGTTCGTGATCGAGATTCGCGCCGACCGCGGCGAAGCCTGGTTCGACCTCTCCTCCCTCAAACTCTCCGGCCGCTGAGCTCCCGCGGAACTCGCGCGTCGCATCCGTTCCGCGGTGGTCCGGTGATCGCGAAGTCGGTGAAGGTGATCCGGTGTCGCGGAGCGACATTCGAAGGTAGCCAGGCGTTTCAACGCCTGGACGCATGCGCGAGAAGAGGTTCCGTCGCGGAGCGACGGTTGAACCATGCACATGCAGCGCCGCCCTACCGACGACAAGGCACGGATTCAGGCGTCGCTGCGCGACGCTGCCGTGGTCGGCACCGTGAATCCGGGCCTTGAAAGGCCCGGCTACCTTCGTGCGTCGCTCCGCGACGAAAGGGCCATCCACCAAACTCCAGGGACCTGTCGCGCTGCGGCAAGTCCCACCAAAAACAACTTCGGGATGCACCGCGTCGTGCTGGCCACCGCTTTCCTTGATTGACACTTCTGTCCTAGTGTACTATGACAGCACCAGACACCCATGCGGATACAGGTCCAATTCGATCTCGGGCAGCCGGTCTATGTGCAGATCATGGACCAGGTGAAGTCAGCAGCCGCCTCGGGAGCCCTCCAAGCCGGAGAACCGCTCCCCGGCATCCGACCCCTTGCGGAACAACTGCGGGTCAATCGGAACACGGTCGCCAAGGCCTACTTCGAACTCGAACGCGAAGGGGTGATCGAAACCCGGCCCGGCAAAGGCTGCTTCCTGCGCAACGGCCAAAGCCGCTTCCGCAAGGCCGCCCGCACCGAGATGCTGCTTCCCCAGGTCGACGCCGTCGTCGTCCAGGCCCATCACCTCCAGATCCCCGACGAGGAAGTGCTCCAGCTGCTCCAGGAGCGCCTCACCCACTTTCAGAACTCCCGCGAAACCTCCAGAAGCTGATCCCATGACGAACGACACACCCGCCATCGAAATCCGCGGACTCGTCCGCTGCTTCGGAAAAACCGAAGCGGTGCACGGCCTCGACCGCACCGTGCCGGCCGGTTCGTGCTACGGCTTCTTCGGACGCAACGGCGCCGGAAAAACCACCACCATCAAATGCCTGCTCAACCTGCTGAAACCGGATTCAGGCACGGTGCGCGTGCTGGGCATGGACCCCGCCACCCAGGAGTTAGAGGTCAAGCGCCGCATCGCCTACGTCCCCGATCAGGTCGCCTTTTACCCGTGGATGTCGGTCCGTGACACCCTCGATTACGCGGCGTCCTTCCGCTCGAAATGGAACACCGACACGGAGAACAGCCTGCTCGAACGTTTCCGCCTCGACGTCCGGAAACCGGTGACCGGCCTGTCCAAGGGCCAACGCACCCAACTCGCTCTCATCGGCGCCATCTGTGCCGATCCGGACCTTCTGGTGCTCGATGAACCGACGTCCGGCCTCGATCCCATCGTGCGCCGCGAGTTCATCGAAGCCGTCATCGGGGCCTATCAGGACGCCGATCCGGGCCGACGCACCGTGTTCGTCTCCACCCACCTGATCACCGAGTTCGAAGGGTTGATCGATCGCTTCACCATCGTCGAGGGCGGCAAAGCCACCGTGTGCCTCGACGCCGATGAAGCCCGGTCCAAGTACCGCCGACTCCGCGCGCGGTTTGCCGGCGAACCGCCCACCCTGAAGAACCCGGGCATCCTCCGCCAAACCCGTAATGGCCGTGAGCTTGTCCTCGTGACCAACGGCGCCACCGAACAGGTCCTGGCGGAACTGCGTGACTGCCAACCCGAGGACATTCAATCCGAGGCGCTCTCGCTCGAGGAGATCTTCGTCGTCGCCAACCAATGACCCCGGGATCCCATGAACCTCGCCCTCACCTTGCCCCGCGGACTGCGTCACCCGTCGTGGTACATCCCGCTGCTGCTCCCCGTCCTGCCGGGCTTCGGCGCCTACTTTGCCAACGATGAACGCAGCCAGCTCACCTACCTCCTGGGCGCCGTCGCCATGCTGGCGATCGGGCTCCTCTACTCGGCAGGGCTGGGTGCCTGGATGGATCGCGCCCCGCGGTTGATCCGGAAAGAAGTGGAACAACTGCGACCCGCCTGGCTGGTGGGACTGTTCGGTGCCCAATGCGGGCTCCTGTATCAACAAGGAAACGATCTCGATGGGGTTCTGGTGATCCCATCGCTGATGTATGCGCTGCTCGCCGCCTTGTCCTTCGGCATCGAATTCCAGCAGCGCACCATGCCTTCCCTGCTCTGCGCGCCCATCGACCGCGCCCGCCTTTGGCGCGTCAAGATGGGCGTTCTGGCCGGAGCCATGCTTTCCCATGTCCTGGTGCTCGCCGTATCCGCCGCCATCGCCCAAGGAACCCAATACTCAAGGCATGTAGACGGCTCGGCCAATCCCCTCATCCTGGTGGGTTTCGCCTTGGTGTTCGCCTTGGCCGCCTGGGCCACGATTCCTCTCTGGACCCTGTTCACCCGCAACCTTCTGGCCGGCTTGGTTTTCGCACTGGCGGTTCCACCGCTGACCTTCGTGTTGATCGGAAGTCTGGCCGCCTGGATGTTGTCGCCGCTGGGTTTCATCTCGGACTTCAACAGTGCCGTCGTCTGGACGCTCACCGGTGCCTACCTCCTGGCCGCACCGTGGCTCGCCAAGCGCCGCTGGCTGCATCTCGAAGCCCCCGACACGCCCGAGCGCGAAATGAGCGGGCTGTTCCTCCGTCAACGGCAGTCGAGCGCCAGCCGAAAAACGACAAAGGGATCCTGGTTCGCAGCCTTGATCGGCAAGGAACTGCGCCTCCAAACCGTCACCCTGGTTTGCCTGGGCGTGGCGTTGATGCTCACCGTGGCCAAACCCTATCTGCCGCCCGAGTCGATCCTGCCCCAGGACCTCGCATCCTTGCTGATCGGATTATTCACCGTGCTGACCATTCTGCTCGCCGGCTCCACCGCCATCGCGGAGGAACGCCGACTCGGCACCCTGGACCCTCAGGTCCTGCTGCCGGTGTCCCGCACGGTCCAATGGGGACTGAAACTCGCCGTTGGTCTCGCCATCACCGGAACGGCCATCGCCCTGACGTACTCATTCGTCCCCTCGTCCACGCGGCCGATCGAAATTCTACTCCCGCTCGGCACTGTCCTTGCCCTCTTCGTGTTCAGTTTCCTCGCGTCGTCGGCCGCCCCCAATTCACTGCGCGCGCTCATCCTCGGCATCGCGTTCACCGCCGCCATCGTTGGGGTTTGCTCCTTCACAGCCGGGTTGGGTTTGGCGGGTGGCGAGATTCATCTGAACCAGCCCATGCGGCAGGCCATGGATGACCCGGAACCCTGGCTCGCGCACGCGCGCGCCCTGTCCGGAGCAGAGATCGAAGCCCTGGAGTCCCCCATCGTCCCCCAGCTCCTGCCCACCCTGATCAACGGGTCCATCCTGGCTGCCCTCGTTCCTCTGTTTCTGGCCCTGGGCTTCTCCCGCCACAATTTCGCCCACCCCGCTGCCGCGGCTCGTCGCATGAGGCTTCAGTTTCCCCTCTGCCTGCTCGCCACCCTTCTGTCGGCATGCTCGGTGGTGGGCGGCATGGTTTGGCTGAACCATCAAGCCAACGAGCAAAGCTTGCTTCGCCTGGCTCGCAAAGAAGTCGAATTGGTCGACCGCCTGTCACCGGCCGAACGGCAACTCTTTCAAACCTCGCATCGACCGCTCGATGAACATCCCGAGCTGATTCTGGTCCGCAAACGCAATCCTTCCGGCGGAATCCTGCCGTCACCGGATGCAGCCGAACCCGACCCGAACGCCTCCCGCCCGAATGCGCGCCGCCCATCGGTGGTCTGGGTCATGGATAACCATTATCTCCCCCTCACCCCAAAGTCGCGGGCCACCCTGATTCTAGACAGCGAACTGCCCGAGGACATCCGCGAAGCTCTGCGCCAGGAAGCCATCGCCAAGGGCGACCCCGGCATTCCCACCACGCCGGGTCGTCCGCCCGGTCTCTGGCCCGACCGCAATGCCCAAGGGGCATTCCAAATGAGCCCCGACCTGATGCGTCGCTATGGTCTGGTTCCCCAGCAGGGCCAAGCGGTCATGACCAACCCGACGGCCAACCCATCGACGGCTCCAACGAACACCCCGGCCTCCACCCCCGGCAACGCGAGGCCACAGTACCAGATGTCGCCCGAAATGATGCGACGCTACGGACTGGTTCCAACCACTCCCCCGGAGCCGACTCCCGCCCCTCCGTCGCCTGCTCCCGCCACCTCCACCCCGCCAACGCCATGATCGCCACGCTCCCGATCCCTCGAAATGCCCGGCACCCGGCGTGGTTCGGGCCACTCCTCCTGCCTGCGCTCCCGTTCCTGACCTGGATCCTCAACGGCGGCACCCATCTGGCACCGGCGACCATCGGTGCCGGACTCCTGCTGCTCGCCCTGGGCCTGGCCCTCGCACTCGCCATTCCTTCGCTCCTCGATCATCTGGGGCCCACCTACCGCAAGGAAGCGGACCTGTTGCGCGATGCCTGGCTGCTCGGCGTGCTGTTCGTTCAGGTCCCGCTCCTGACTCAAGGATTTGCCTCCGGCGATGAGCCCACATTTCAGTTGCTGGCCTTCGCCACCGCGAGCGCTCTCGTGGCTTCCATTCCTTTCGGCGCTGAATTCCAACAACGCACCCTGGCCTCCTTGCTGAGCCAACCCGTCCGGCGCCTCGCCTGGTGGGATCTGAAAACCAGCGTGCTCGCCATCGCCCTCGGATGCCTTGTGGTCGCCTTCGTCCTGGCCCGCCTCGCCATGGGGCAACCCGCTACATTCCACTTTACCTCGTGCACGTTGCTGATCGCCGCCGTCGCCTTCGGCACCACCACCTGCGGCACCCTTCTCGCCCGATCCCAACTCGTCGGCCTGGCCTTCTCACTCGTCGTCCCAATCCTGGCCATCCCTGCCAGTGCCGCTCTGGCCGAATGGCTCGCCTGGACCGATCTTGTCAGGCTGGTCTTGGAATGGTCCTACGAAACCACGGAACAGATGACCTCCAACCTGCTCCTGTTCGGGTTCGCCCCGACCTACGCAATCGCCGGCTACTGGCTCGGGCGAAGGGCCTGGCTTCGACTTGAGGCTCCCGATCCTTCGGATACCGCATCGGGATTCCGTCATCCGCCCACCTCGATGCCGGTTTCGATCTCCTCCCGACGAGCCGGCAGGCTCGCCTGGGGAATTCAGTTGGCGGTCAAAGAAGTCCGTCTCCAATCGATCACATGGGTGGCGGTGGCAGCCTGCGCAGTCCTGGCAGCAATGGCCGTCGCCTTCGATAACTCCCGCAACCTGCGCGAACTCATCGAGACCAGTCTCCTACTGGTTGCCGGAGCCACCGTTCTGCTCGCCGGAAGCATCGCGATCGCGGAGGAACGTCGACTCGGCACACTGGATGCCGCGGTCCTGTTGCCGGTCTCCCGAGCCACCCGCTGGTGGTTGAAGTTCCTGGTCGCCGGACTGCTTGCCACCATCGCCGCCTCTCTGGCCTACCTGGTCGTTTCGCAACCGTATGCGACGAATCCCGGCGCCCTCGAAGAACTCGCCCGTACCGTCCTTCTCACTGGCCTGGCCCTCTTCGCCTCCGCCTTGCTCGCCTCGTCCGGCAGTGGCACCACGATCCGCGCCATTTTGATCGGCTTGACCGGCGTCGCCGCCGTCGCGGTGTTGGGAGCCCTGGCAGTGAGTGTGGCCAGTGATCAGATCACCCAAGCTCAAGCCCAGTTGCGGGCATCGACCGAAAGCAACCCAGAAACTTGGCTCCGGAAGGCGGAGGCAGCCTCCATCGAACCTGCTCTCCTCCACGCTCCCAACGCTGGCATTGTCGCGCTGCTGTTCAACCTGCTGCTGCCCGTCCCTGCGGTCTTCGCCCTGATCTATGCCTGGCGCAATTTCCGGCAGCCCGCCGAGGCCTCGCGCCTGCTGCCCGGCCAATTCATGCGATGCGGCGTCGCCTGGCTGGTCGCCCTCGTCGTGTGCGGTGCCGGCGAGATCAGGTTCCATCACAGCCAAGCCCAGTTTGAAGCCACCCGAAGCGCCCAAGCCTATCTCGAGGTTTACCGGACCTTTTCACCCGTCGACCGTCAGCTTTGGGGTCTGTACCGACGCGGTTCCTTCAACACCGACATCTACCCGGAAGTGGAGCCTTTCTCGCCGCAATCCACCAAGCGAACCCGGATCCTGCATCTGCCCCTCTCCTTCCCCGACCGTCGATTGCTCATCCATCGAGGACTGATACCGGAACACCTCAAGGAAGCCCTACGCCAGGAAGGGCTTGCCAAGGGCGAAGATATCGACACCCCGCCTCCCGAACCCCCGCCCGGACGACTCTTCGATCCCATGCAACCGGTCTATCGCCCTGATGCTTCTGGCAACCCGGTGCTCATGGACCAAGGGCTTCGCGCCCGCTATGGACTGGTCCCCGGTCATCCAACCCTCCCGTCGACCAACACCACCGAGAACCCAACGCAACGGGCCTTCCCGTAGCCAGTGTTCCGCTTCGCGATCACCGCGCCTTCACAAGCCAATCCCTTTCAACCAACCCGGCAGGTTATGAACAACGTCGACACCGTCCACCCGCCCACTCAAACCAGTCCGGAAGCCCACGGCCGCCGTAAACACCGCGCCCGCCGCTGGGTGCTCCATGGCTTCCTTTTGCTGATGGGACCGGCCGTTCTCTACGTCCTCTCAATGGGCCCGGCCCTTCGTCTCAACCAACAAGGAGTCCTGAAGTTGGAAACGTTCGAAGCGATGTACCTTCCCCTGTCGATCGTCGCCGATGGCATTCCGGGAGCCCAGGGACTCATCGAACGGTACGTGACGCTCTGGGTGACGCCGGATCCGAGCGGCCTTTGAAGCCGACAATCGACCTCCGCTCCCCCACGAAGCATCCGCGGGCTCTCGCGCCAGGAACGACGGCACATCGACCCCTGCTGCCTCAGCGGGCCAATGAACCTAGCCCGTGATCAACTCCAATGCCATGCGCTCCGCCGATTTGGGCTCGGTCAGCCCCGCGATACGTTCATCCAAGGTGGTCAGCATGCCACCCCGGCGCAGGGCAAGGCCCAACAGATACGCATCCGTCACCTGCTGGTGGCCGACAAGCCGAGCTCCCGCGAACGCGACCGCTTGAGCGAAGGGTAGTTCGTCTGGCCAAAACAAGTGGTCTTTCGCCGCCGTGTTGGCAGCAAGAACACCCGCAGCCTCCCGCGGTGTGACGGCGTCGCGGGAGAAGGCGGCATTCGACACGATGCGCACAAAGCCCGCCTCGGTGAGCGGGCAGGTGGCCCAGCCTTGGGATCGGTGCCGCGCAAACCATCTCACGGCCAACTCGTGCCGCGCATGGCTTGGCCACAGCAGCGCGATCAGCACGTTGGTGTCCAACAGATAACCCTTCACGCGCCCTCCGCTTCGATGCGGCGCACGTCCTCCGTGGAGACTTTGGGGGAATCCGCCGGCAATTGGAAAACCACGAGACCGTTCTTGTCCGTGGAAGGCGTGGGTGCATTGAGCCCGCGGCGCACGAGGTCGGACACCGTCTTTCCCAGCGACACGCCGCGCGCCTTGGCTCGGCGCGCCACCAGTTCGGCAACGTCATCGTCCAGGGTGAGCGTCGTTCTCATGGCGCAATGATGCTGAAGCGGCATTTTGATGTCCAGTTACGAAACCCGCATCACTGTAACTTCTCAATGCCAGTTCGGTTGGTTTGAGAAGGACTTCGAAACTCCCGACCTCTCCCTGAACCTGCCTTCCGTAGCGGCGGGCGTCTCGCCCCCCGGAATCCCTGTTCCATGGTCCCAATACGCGATTCGCGATTCGTGAATCGTGGGGACCTCCCATGAACCTCCCTGCGTCCTCGCCTCCAGCCCCCCAAAGCGCCGCTCCGCACCCACGTCATTCCAACAACAACGCTCGAACCTCCTCAAACCTTGCCACCACCGCATCCGCCCCCGCCAACCGCCCCGCCTCGGTGGTGTTGGTGATGGCGATCACCCGCATCCCCGCCGCTCTCGCTGCCGCCACCCCCGGCGCCGAATCCTCGATCACCACGCAGTCCGCCGGTGTCACGCCCAACAGTTCAGCCGCCCGCAGAAACAGGTCCGGCGCCGGCTTCCCTCGCGCCACGTCCTGCACCGAGATCGCATGCTGGAAGTGCTTTCGAAGACCGCGCATCCCCAGCACGCCGGCGATCGCGGTGCGCAAGGACCCCGACGCCACTGCCATCACGTAACGGCGTGCCAGGTCCTCCACCAACGCCGGAATCTCGGGAAAGATTGGCTCCCGCTGTCGCAAAAGTTCCAGAAACAGCGCCCCTTTCCGTTCCAACAACGCATCGACGCTCTGCACCACGGAACGCCCTTCGATCAGCTGCAGCAGCACCGGCCGATCGGCGGTCCCCACGAAGCGATTCCAATCCCCGATCGCCGATTCCTCGATCCCCAGCTCGCCCAGCAGGAGCCGGAACGCCTCCTGATGCAGCGGTTCGCTGTCCACGATGACCCCGTCCAGATCGAAGATCACCGCCCGTGTGCCCTGACGAAAATGCGTCACCGACGCACCGTAGCGAAGTCAACCGCGTCTGCCTATTCCGGGCGTGGCCCCGACGCCTCGGTCACTGTTAGCGTCGTTCCGGAGCGTACCGGTCCGGCCACCGTCTGTCGCCGGCCCGATGGCCACAGGACATCGATGGCCTCGGCCGATTCGGCGGCTGCGATGCCGAAATACAACGCTTGCGAGCTGTGCCCCAGGTAACCGGATTTGCCGTCGTGAAATTGCGTCCAAACCCGTCCTCCGGCCCGCACCGTCACTCGGGCGCCCAGCCCGTCGCGATTCGATTCCGTTCCCTTCAGCCAGATCTTCAGGTGGCCCACTGGCCGGCGGTCCGCGAGATCGCTCAGCAGGATCTGAGGCCGATCGTTGAATTCCGCCAGCACGACGTCCAGGTCGCCGTCATCGTCCAGATCGCAAATCACCGACGATCGCGAGGAGAGGGTGCCCAGGACGTTCGTACGCCCGTTGAAGGCTCCACAGAGCGGATGGCCCTGATCCGCTCCTCCGCATTCCAGGGTGAACCACACCTTCTCGGTCCGACCGTTGCGTCGCGGTTCAACGCCCAAAACGAATTCCGCGTCGAAGAACCGTTTGCCGCCTTCGTTGAGCAGCACCGAGTTGACCGCGTACCGGAAGGGATAACCCATGCCCGCCGTCATCACGACGTCCGGGAAACCGTCGGCGTTCAGGTCGCCCACGCTGAGACCCCACGGCCAATAGGTTTCGACGCCCAGGGCATCCGACGCCTCAACGAAGGTTCCATTCGGCTGTGCCCGATAGAACGCGTTCCCGAACAGGTTGTTGGTCGAACCCTGAAAGTAGCTCTCGGGGAATTGGGCGGAGCAGTAAGCCTCGCTCTTCGCCTTCTCAATCTCCGATCGGAAGGCCAGGGCCTTTTCCGTCTGCAAACCCGTCATGTCGGAATGCATGTCGGTCACGAGCAGGTCCATCCGGCCGTCCTGATCCTGATCGAAGAACTTCACGCCGGTTGCCCCCCACGCCGTCATCGGAAACAACGCCGGGGTGCGTTCCTCAAAGGTTCGCCCTGCCCGATTGGCGTAGTACCGGTCGTCGCCCTGCATGTTCGGCAGGTACAGTTCCGGAAACCCGTCGGCGTCCAGGTCGCAAAATGTCGCGTCACCAAACCACCCGTTCCCACGTAGTCCCAACGCGGCTCCCACTTCCTCGAACCTCGCCCCTCCCAGATTCCGATACAGCCGACTGGGTTCGGAGCGTTCGGGGTGCAGGTGTCCTTGAAACGCATCCGGCAGCGCCCGATGGAATCCCCCGGGTCCAAGCACATCCGAGGTGTACACCCCCACGTTCGCCACGAAGAGGTCGAGGCGTCCGTCACGGTCGAAATCGAAGAACAGTGCACCCGAAGAATGCCCGACATACCCCAGCCCTGATTCCTGAGTCGCGTCACGGAATCGTCCCCTGCCGTCATTCAAGAACAGCCGATTCCCGTGCCGCACGGTGGTGACGAAGAGGTCGGGATCACCGTCGTTGTCGATGTCCCCAAACGCCGGAGCGACCGAGATTTGATCGGTCATTCCCACCCCGGCGGCTTCGGTGATGTTCTCAAACCGTGCACCCCCGAGGTTCCGCCAGAGCTGGTTGGAACCCAATTGGGTGCAGAAATACAGGTCCAACCGGCCGTCCCCATCCACGTCCGCCGTCGCCACTCCGTTGCCGTGGTCGTAATGAGCCGGCTTGTAATCCCGGCCCGCGTCGTCCACCGCCCGGTGCTCAAAGCGAATGCCGCTGGCCTCGATCTGGTCGGTGAAACGAAACCCTCGGAACGCCTGGAATCGCTGCACGAAAGCCTCCTGCTGCTTCCGCCGCGTCTCGAGCTGTCGCTGGGCGAACCGATGTTCCGGGCTCTGCGCGTTCAAGGCCTGGGAAGAGATCCAGGCGACCACGAAAAGCACCACGCACGCGCGGCAGCAGCTCATCGGTCGGTCCGCCGCCGCGGCAGTCCCTGCCATCGGAATCCTCGGTGCATGAAACCAACCCGCGCGTGGCAGCTCGTGCATGCGACTCATGAATCTTTCCAGGCAAGTCATCGCGAGGGTTGAAACCGTCTCCCTCACCCCAGCCCTCTCCCGGAGGGAGAGGGAGTCGCGTCCTGCCCTCGGCGGAATGCCTGAACCCCATCCGTGCGAGCCGTCTTGACTCGTTCCAGCGAATGCCTGCCTCAACCCTCCGAAACGCACGGCGCATGTTCTCCTTCTCCCTCCGGGAGAAGGTCGGGATGAGGGCCGCCCGCTCCTTTCCTCGCGCCACGGTTCATGGTCCCGACACGTGTCGAAGATTTGGAAAACGTTCCTCTCCATGAAACGTGGGGTTCTCTGAACGTTCCGTTCGCGCGACACCTGGAAAGTAAGCGCCCCGCCTGCCGGATCGGCAAGCGGGGCGCGCACAAGACTTCGGAGATCTGACCGAAGATCAGGATTTATTTGATGGTCCGATAGAACTTCGGCGAGGCGTTCGCCGGTGTCGTGTAGGTGTTGCCGGTCGGAGCCGGCGTCACATCGGTCCACGCCGCCCCGGCACCCAGCGCCGCGGACTGCTGGAGGCGACCGGTCCCGACCCAGGTCACCACGATGTTGGCACCCTGGAGTCGGGCCGTGAGCTGATCCGGAACCGACAGGTCTTCACCACCCAGGATCCGGGCGTTGTCGAACCGGCCTCGGACCACGTTCAACGCCTCATCCGTGTATGCGCCAAAACCGAAGGTCAGGCCCGTGCCGAAGGCAAAGGGAACCTCAGCGCCAAACACGTCGTCCAGGTAGAGTTTCACCGTGGCGCCATTGGCTACCAGCTTGAGGCGGTGCTTGCCGCGGTCGTTGAACGCCGCGGAATCGAACGCCGCGATGTTCACGCCGATTCCGATCAGGTCGTCATCCGCCGCGCCGGTGGCCTTGTTATAGCGCCAGCCGTAGTTCCGACCGTCGTGGGCGATGTAATCCGAGAAGAACACGAAGTTGCCCGCCGGATCCTTGACCCAGGCACCGGTTCGCTGCTCCGAGCCCGCTCCCGTGGTGAGCACGAACTCCACCGAGACGCGGTCGATTTCAAAGGTCACCGGGGTGGTCGTCGCGGCGTTGTATGTGTTCTTCGTCAGCAGCGCGAAACCCGGCCAGAGCGGCGACTCGACCGTGACGTCGATCAGGGCCACTCCTCCCTCGAGCTTGAGTGAGGACTCCGCCGTCGCGGTTCCGGTGTCGAACGGCGTGGAATCCAACACCCACTTGTTGGCGTCGAAGGCGGTTCCAGAGAAGTCGTCGGTCAGCAGCACCTGCGGGACGGCGACCACATCCACGGCAAGCAATCCGCTGATGCAGGAAGCCGGGGTGGTGGCGAATTCGAACACCGTCGATCCCTTGCCCACCGGTGTGATGTCGAAGGTCTGCGAATTCGGTGCACCCGCCGCGAAGGTCAAGGTGAGCACACCAGCCGAGGCGCCGGCAGGAATGGCCACCGCTGGATTCCGACTGGTCACGGTCACCGTGACCGGTGCGGCGTCATTCAACAATTGAGGGATGGTCAGGGTCGCCTTCTTGCCGCTGTCACGGGCGGTCATGATCAGCGCCGAAGGCTCGACCGTGACGCACGGGAGAATGTTTTCAACCCGCACATTGTCGAAGGTCCCCTTCACGTAGTCGCTGGCGGCCCGGGCATACGCGCCCAGTTCGACATGGAGGCCCGTGGTGACTTCCAACGGGAAGACCCCTCCGGACCGACCATCCAGGAACACCTCCACGGTCCGACCGTTGGCCACCAGCTTCAGCCGGTGATTGCCTGTGTCCTGATCGAGGTCATCAAAGACAGCGAGACTCACGCCACTACCAACATCCCCCGCGTTCACCTGCCAGCCGGTCTCGCCATAGTTCTGGCCGAAGAACAGGTATTTGGAGCGATCTGCCGTGGTCAGGTACACCCCCGTTCGGGCTGCGGATCCAGCGGGCTCGATCAAGGTCCGGTCCACTTCCACCACCAGGTTAAGGTCCTTGGTCGCCACGAAACTGTTCACCGATCGCAACGATGCACCCGGCCAGAACTCCACGTCGGTCAATCCTTCGATCTCCAGAACCCCGCCGGCCTGCCTGACCGTGAATGTTCCGGTGCCGGTCGACTCGAATCCGGTCATCGAAGTCTGCCATTTCGCCGCGTCGATGGTGGCAGCCGCAAAACTCTCTTCGAGCACCACCCCTGGCCCCGAGATGACAGCGACGCCCACCCGGTTCCCGCCGGCAATGTCGCCTTCCAGGCTGAACTGGGCCCCGCCAACCGCCAGGCCGCGGGCCCGGAAGGTCTGCGTGTTCGAGCCACCGGCCGGGAAGGTCAGCGTCAACGAACTGCCTGTCGCACCATCGGGCACCGCGATCCCGGGCGAAGCGCTCACCACCCGAACGCTCACCGCACGCTGTGAGTTGAATCCCTGCGGAATGCGCACCGTGATCGGCGGGCTCACTGTGCCCACCCGCACGCTCATGTCGCTGGGAACAAAGGTCGCCGAACCCGTCGAATCAATCCGAAGATTGTCCCAGGTCGTGTCCGCCGTGTCGCCGTTCGCCCGGGCATAACTGCCAAACTGGAAGACCACCGGGGAGAACGGGAATTTCACTTCAGGTCCGGGAATGCCATCCAGGAACAGTTTCACCGTCTTCCCGTCCGCCACCATGCTCATGCGGTGGAGTCCACCATTGTCGAACGCGTCGCCGTTGAATGCCGCGATGTCGATTCCACTGCCTGTCGGGGCGTCACCGTCCTCGCCAATATTTCGGTTGTACCGCCACCCGCCCTCCGCACGGACATCAGCAAACAGGACGTACTTCGTCTTGGTCTGGTCCAGGATCCAAAGTGCACTGCGGGATGCGGTTCCCACGCCCGCTTCCGCCACCCGGTCGATCGCGATGGTGACGGTTTCGGTTTCGGACGGGGCGAATGTCGGCACGATGCGCAACGTTCCACCCGCCCACCATTGCTGGCTCGTCGTGCCCACGAAGCGCATCACGCCGTTGCCAGCCTCCGCATGAATGTCACCGACGCCACCCTCGAAGAATGGCGCGTCGGGCGCGTACTTCGCCGGATCGATCGTGCTCGTCGAGAAATCATCGGCAAACAGCGGCGGCGGTGGCCCCGTCTGAATCGTCTGGATCTTGAGGTTGTCGAAGGTCGTGTCCGCCGTGTCGTTGTTGGCCCGGGCGTAGCTGCCAAACTGAACGACCACTTTCGAGAACGGGAATTTCACCTCGACCCCGACGACACCATTCAACAGAAGCTTCACCGTCTTGCCGTCGGCAATCATCCCCATCGTGAAAGGCCCGCCGGCGTCAAAATCTCCGCCGTTGAACGCCACAATATCGATCCCGCTGCCCGTCGGCGCGTCACCGTCTTCCCCGATGTTCCGGTTGTACCGCCAACCACCTTCGGCACGCACATCGGCAAACAGCACGTATTTGGTCTTCGTCTCATCCAGGATCCACAAGGCGCTGCGCGAGGCCGTGCCCACTCCCGCCTCCGCGACGCGGTCGATCGAAACCACCACCGGCGTCGTCTCGGTCGCATTGAAGGTCGGCACCACCCGAAGCGTCCCGCCCGCCCACCATTGCTGGCTCGTCGTGCCCACGAAGCGGACAACCCCATTGCCCGCCTCCGCATGGATGTCACCCACACCCCCTTCGAAGAACGGCGCATCCGGCTGAAATTTCGCGGGATCAATGGTGTTTGCTGAAAAGTCGTCCGCAAACACGACGCTCAGTTGGGGCACCGTCTCGATCCTCAAATTGTCCCAGGTCGTGTCAGCGGTGTCGTTGTTCGCCCGGGCATAGCTGCCGAACTGCACCACGACCTTCGGGAACGGGAACTTCACTTCCGGCCCTTCGATCCCATCCAGGAACAGTTTCACCGTCTTCCCATTGGCCACCACCTTCATGCGGTGCAGCCCGCCGTCATCAAACGACCCTCCATTGAAGGGCGCGATGTCGATCCCGCTGCCCGTCGGCGCGTCGCCGTCCTCACCAATGTTGCGATTGTATCGCCAACCGCCCTCGGCTCGGACGTCCGCGAACAACACGTACTTCGTCTTGGTTTCGTCCAGAATCCACAACGCACTCCGGGAGGCCGTACCCACCCCCACTTCCGCCACCCGATCCACCGAAAGGGTCAGGGGCGATTCCTCGGAGGCGTTAAACACCGGCACCACCCGCAGCGTGCCGCCAGCCCACCATTGCTGACTCGTCGTCCCAACAAACCGCATGACCCCGCCTCCCGCCTCCGCGTGAATGTCACCCACGCCCCCTTCGAAAAACGGGGAATCCGCCTGATACTTGGCAGGATCGATGGTGTTCGACGAAAAATCGTCTTCGAAGATCACCTGGGTGAGTTGAGCCTGTGCTGGGGTAATCCAGCTCAGAAGAATAGCCATGACCAAAAGGGCCATGGCACCGCCAAGACGTTGGTGGGTGCGCATAGATCTACGGGGAACGCAAGGGAGCTACACAACCGGCTTCTGATGGTCAAAATAATTTCCAAGAATTCATACGAAACGCCCCAGATTCCGTCCTCGGTCCTCCGCCCCTCCAGATTCCAACGTCCTTCGGCCTTGCCTCCTTGTCCCCCCACATGCCCACCGTCTGCCCGTCCCACCGGGCCCATCCATGAAACGAGTCCACCCTTGCGCAACCCTCGCCTTCGCCCGGACCTTCCTGCCCCTCCTCCTGGCTTCCCCCACCCTGCCTGCCTTGGCCTGGACCACCTTCCCCAACCACCGACAGACCCCCGTATCCGTCCCCATCCCCAGCACCGGAAAACAGGGATTCACCTCCCTCGCAACCGACATCACCGGCATCACCTTCACCAACCGACTCGACGAGGAACGCTCCCTCACCAACCAGATCTTTCTCAATGGCTCCGGTGTCGCCATCGGCGATGTGGACGGCGATGAACGTCCCGACGTCTACCTCTGCGCCCTCGACTCCCCCAACGCCCTCTACCGAAATCTCGGCGACTGGCACTTTCAGGACATCACCGCCACGTCCGGAACCGCCTGCTCCGATCAAGCCTCCACCGGCGCCGCCTTTGCCGACGTGGACGGCGACCGCGACCTTGATCTCCTGGTCAACGGCATCTCCCGCGGCACGCGGCTGTTCCTGAACGACGGCTCCGGCCGTTTCACCGAGGCCACCGATGCCTGGGGTCTCCGGTCCACGGCCGGCGCCACTTCCTTCGCGCTCGCCGACGTCGACGGCGATGGTTCGCTCGACCTGTACGTTGTCCATTACCGCAACGACACGATGCGAGATCTGCCGGGAATCAACTTCACCGTCGGCACCACCAACGGCGCACGCCGGCTGCTCACCATCAACGGCCAACCCGCCACCGCCCCGGAATGGGTCGGTCGTTTCACCCTCGAACCCGGCGGAGGCATTTTGGAAAACGGCGAAGCGGACGCCTTCTTCCGCCACTCGGGCAGCAACCGGTTCCTCCTTCAACCCTGGTCGCAAACCCCGGCCTTTCTCGACGATCAGGAACAACCGGTCCCCACCCCGTACGACTGGGGTTTGTCCGCTCAGTTCCGCGACTTGAACGGCGATGGAGCCCCCGACCTCTACGTCTGCAACGATTTCCAGTCCCCGGACCGGGTGTGGATCAATGATGGCCAGGGGCGTTTCCACCCCATCCACGGCTACGCCATCCGCCAGACCAGCCTGTTCTCCATGGGCGTGGATGTCGCGGATGTCGACCGCGATGGTGTCGCCGACATCTTCGTGGCGGACATGCTCAGCCTGGACCATCGACTCCGACAGGTGCAGGTCATGGACGCCAACGCGTATGCGCAGATCCGTCAGACCGCCAGCCGACGACCTCAATCCTCCCGCAACACCCTTTTTCTCGGTCGCGGCGACGGCACGTATGCGGAGATCGCCCAGATGGCCGGGATCGATGCCTCGGATTGGTCCTGGTGCCCGGTCTTCCTGGACGTGGATCTCGATGGATTCGAGGACCTGCTGATCACCACGGGCCACTGGCGCGATGCCCAGCACGCGGATGTCGCGCGCGAACTCGACACCGAGGCGGAAGCGCGTCGGCTGACTCCCCGGGAACAACTTCGGTTGCGCCGACGATTCCCGCGCCTCGACACCCCCAACGTGGCGTTTCGAAACCAAGGCGATCGGACCTTCGCCGACAAGGGCGCAGCCTGGGGTTTCAATTCCCGCCGGATTTCCCAGGGCATCGCTCTCGCCGACCTCGATGATGACGGGGATTTGGATGTCGTGATCAACTGCCTCAATGACGCCCCCCTGATCCTGCGCAACCACTCCGACGCAGCCCGCATTGCCGTGCGCCTTCGCGGCACCGCTGCCAATACCCAGGGAGTTGGGGCTCAGATCCGGGTCCGGACTCCGGGTCTCCCCGAGCAGACCCAGGAAATGATCCTCGGCGGCCGCTACCTGTCCTCCGACGACACCGTCCGCTGTTTTGCCGCGGCACACCCCACCAATCGCCTTACCATCGACGTCCGCTGGCGGGACGGTTCCCACACGATCATCACCAACGCACCCGCCAACCACCGGTTCGAAATCGTCCAGAACCACGCCATTTCCCCCGGCCCTTCGACACCATCACCTGCGGACACCCCTCCGCGCTCACCCGCCTTTGAAGACATCAGCCATCTGCTCGGCCATGAACATGTCGACACGCCGGTGGATGATTTCGCCTCGCAACCCAGCCTTCCCCACCCACTCAGCCACGCAGGACCCGGTGTCGCATGGTTCGACTTCAACGGCGATGGCTGGGAAGACCTCCTGATTGGTGCTGGTCAGGGAGGGCGGCTCGCCGTGTTCCGAAACAACCAACAAGGCGGCTTCATCCCGCAGCGCGCCCGAATCCTCGAAACAACCGCCGCCCATGATCAACTGGGGGTCGTCGGTTGGAGGGAAAGCGCCACCAACCTGGTCCTCCTGCTGGCCCAGGATGGTTCCGCCTCCCTGACTGACGGCGCAAACCCGCTCCGTCGGATCTCGCTCATCACCGGCGCAACCGATGACAACCTCCTGGGCGCCCGGGGAAGCGCAGGCCCCATTGCGTTGGCCGACATGGATGCCGACGGTGACCTCGACGTCTTCGTCGGCGGACGGTCGTTGCCCGGCCGATTCCCAGATGCCGCGCCATCCGCACTCCTTCGCAATGACGACGGCAAGTTCAGCGAGATTCCGGAACTCTCCCGGACTTTGGCCGGGGTCGGCGTCGTGCAGGGCGCGGTGTTTACGGATCTCGATCTCGACGGCCGACCGGAGTTGGTGCTGGCCTGTGATTGGGGGGCATTGCGGATGTTTCGTCTTTCTCCCGGCCCGGCAACCGAGTGGGACCCGCCCCTGCGCTGGCCCGAACCGCGATCGGACGGTTCACCGCAGCCTCCCCAACGGCTCAGTGCCATGACCGGTTGGTGGAATTCGATCAACGCCGGCGATTTCGACGGTGACGGCCGAATGGACCTTCTGGCGGGCAACTGGGGCCGGAACACGGCACGTGAACGGTACCGCACCCAACCGCTCAAGCTGTACGTCGCGAGCCAAGAAGATCCATCCCCCCTCCGCTTGCTGGAAACCCACCACGACCCGCGACTCGACCTCGAAGTGCCCGTCCGTGACCGCAATGCCCTGAGCATGGCATTCCCAGCCATCCTCAACCGGTTCCCGACGTTCCAGGCATTCGCGTCCGCCCGGGTGGACGAGGTCCTGGAATCCGTCGGACCCCTCCCCCGAGTCCGGACCGCGGCCACGCTCGATTCAGTCCTCATGCTCCAGCGGGATGGGTTCTGGGAGGTTCGCCCCCTGCCCTGGCCCGCCCAGGTCGCTCCAATCTTTGGAATCGCCGTGGGCGACCTCGACGGCGATGGCCACGAGGACGCGTTTCTGGCTCAAAATTTCTTCTCGGTGAACGCTCAGGAAAGCCGGCTTGATGCCGGAACAGGCGTCTGGCTCCAAGGCAACGGCCGTGGCGGGTTTGCCCCCGTTCCGCCCGACAAGGCCGGCATTCGAATTTACGGAGAAGGCCGGGGGGCAGCCCTCGCCGATTTCGACCAGGATGGACGCGTGGACCTGGTCGTCGGCCAGAACCGTGGGATCACCGCCCTCTTTCGCAATATTGAAGCCCACCCCGGGCTCACCGTCCGACTGAGCGGTCCACCACGAAACCCCCAAGGCATCGGAGCCATCCTACGGCGGGAAGATGCCGAGGGACGTCTTGGACCAGCCCGGGAAATCCACCTGGGCGCCGGCTATCTGTCACAAGACGCCCCGGCTCAGATTCTGGGAGCCTTGCGATCCACGGTTGCCGTTTACATCCGCTGGCCGGGCGGACGCACCGAGCGGATACCGATCCAACAGGGCAGCAGGCAGTTGAGCCATGGTTTCCATGCAACCTCTCCATGAACCGTGCCTCCGTAGCGGCGGGCGTCCCGCCTGCCGTAGAAGGGGGCGTCTCGCCCCCCCGGAATCCTCGGTTCATGGGCCGTGAGCGGGTCGATTTCGAGCAGGGGGTTTCCCTTGAAACGCGAATTCCCAGCCCCGGACGGGGCGGGAGAACACGAGCCCACGGCGTGAGCCGTGGGGACAAGGCCAGAGAAAAACCCGAAGCCCCGGAGGGGCGATCAGAAACGCAGGTCCAGTGCCGCCCTTGGTCCGTTTCGCTATAACCCGACCCAGCGCAGCCAGTTCTGTCGCCCCTCCGGGGCTTAAAAAGCCTTTCGACGCCTCACCCATGGCTGACGCCATGGGCTTCCGTTCTTTCGGCCCTCCGGGCCTCCACCGCACCAACCCCTTCGCACCCACGGGCCTCGCCCCCGGAACCCCTACGGGTAGGTGGCCCCTGAGCCGGTCGATTTCGAACCAGGAGCTATCCATGAACCCTTTTGCTGGCAACCAACGGCTTCCGACATGGCCTGTATTTCATTTGAGCGACCGTCCGACGAGAGTATGATTCGCGCTCGTTTGCGCCGCGCATCCGTCGCGTCGGCCGAGTTCTACCCGTGAATACCAAGACTGACCGCGCCTCCAACTCCACCATCGCCTCCGCCGTGCAGCCTGGTCCGAACCCCCAGCTGGATGCCGATGCGGATAATGCGAACTGGCTGAAATTGATCGAGCAGGTCCTCGCCCGCGAACTGCTACGCCAGCGCCCCGAAAAGGCCACCAGCTTCCTCGAAGGCCTGGTGGGCTCCCTGCAGCGATCCGGGATGCCCACCCCCTACATCACCCACACCCCCTACCGCAACACCCTGCCCGCCAGCCAACAGCCGGAATACCCCGGCGACCTCCAGATCGAACGCCGGATCAAGAGCATCTGCCGGTGGAACGCCATGGCGATGGTGGTCTATGGCAACAAGGTGTCCGATGGCCTTGGCGGCCATATCTCCAGCTACGCCTCCATGGCCACCCTCTACGAGGTCGGCTACAACCACTTTTACCGCGGCGGCGACGACGGACAACTCGGCGACCTCATCTACTTCCAGGGCCACACCACCCCCGGCAATTACGCCCGCTCGTTCCTCGAAGGCCGGCTCTCGGTGAAGCATCTCCAGAACTTCCGCCGCGAACTCGCCGAGGGCGGCGGTCTCTCCTCCTACCCGCATCCGTACCTGATGCCGGAGTTCTGGCAGTTCCCCACCGTCTCCATGGGGCTCGGCCCCATCAATTCGATCTACCAGGCCCGCTTCCTCCGTTACCTGAAGTCCCGTGGTCTCCTGCCCGGCGATCGCGAACCCCGCGTCTGGGCCTACATCGGTGACGGTGAAAGCGACGAACCGGAATCCCTCGGCGCCGTCGCCCTCGCCGCCCGTGAGCGGCTCGACAACCTCACCTGGATCGTCAATTGCAACCTCCAGCGCCTCGACGGCCCCGTCCGCGGCAACGGCAAGATCATTCAGGAACTCGAAGGCGTGTTCCGTGGCGCCGGCTGGAATGTCATCAAGGTGATCTGGGGCCGCGATTGGGATGCCCTGTTCGCCGCCGACCACGACGGACTCCTGCAACGTCGCCTCGATGAATGCGTCGACGGCGATTTCCAGAAGTACATCGTCGAAACCGGCAGCTACATCCGGAAACATTTCTTCGGCAAGTACCCGGCTCTCAAAGCCCGGGTCAACCACCTCTCCGACGAACAACTCACCCGGATGGTCCGGGGCGGTCATGACCCGCTCAAGGTCTTCGCCGCCTACCAGGCAGCCACCCAACACAAGGGGCAACCTACCGTCATCCTCGCCAAAACCGTTAAAGGCTACGGCCTCGGCGAAGCCGGCGAAGGCCGCAACATCTCGCATCAGCAGAAAAAGATGAACGAGAAGGAACTGCGCGAGTTCCGCGCGCGGTTCAACATCCCCGTCTCCGACGAGGAAATCACCGAGCTCCCCTTCTACCGGCCACCGGAGGACAGCCCCGAGGTCAAGTACGTCAAGAAACGCCGCAAAGCCCTCGGCGGCTCCCTCCCCAAGCGGGCCACCCAAACGCCGGGTCTTGATGTGCCCGCCTTGGAGGAGTTCGGCGGCGACGCCCTCAAGGGCTCAGGCCACCGCGACGCATCCACCACCATGGCCGTCGTCGACCTGCTCAAACGCCTCCTTCGCAATGAAAAAATCGGACGTCACATCGTCCCGATCATTCCCGACGAGGCCCGGACGTTCGGCATGGAGGCCATGTTCCCCGAGTTCGGCATCTACTCGTCCAAAGGCCAGCTCTACGAACCCGTCGACCGCAAATCCCTCAGCTATTATCACGAGGCCAAGGACGGTCAGATCCTCGAAGAAGGCATCACCGAAGCCGGATCGATGGCGTCGTTCGTCGCCGCCGGAACCGCCCATGCCAACGTCGGCGTCACCACCATCCCGTTCTACATCTACTACTCGATGTTCGGGTTCCAGCGGGTCGGCGACTCCATCTGGCTCGCCGGCGACAGCCGCGCCAAAGGGTTCCTGCTCGGCGCCACCGCCGGTCGAACCACCCTCAACGGTGAGGGTCTCCAGCACCAGGACGGCCACAGTCATCTCGCCGCCAGCACCGTCCCCAACCTCATGACTTACGACCCTGCCTTCGCCTACGAGATCGCCGTGATTCTCGCCGACGGCTTGGACCGCATGTACCGCAAGGGCCAGGACCTCTTTTACTACCTCACGGTTTACAACGAGAACTACCACCAGCCCGCCATGCCCGCCAACGCACGGGAAGGCATCCTCAAGGGCCTCTACAAGTTCCGCGCCGGCCCCGCCGGCCCCACGGTCAAAGCCCATATCTTCGGCAGCGGATCCATCATCCGCTCCGCTCTCAAGGCCCAGGAATTGCTCGAACGTTACGGAGTTTCCGCCGACGTCTGGAGCGCCACCAGTTACAAGCTCCTCCGCAACGACGCCCTCCAATGCCGCCGCCATAACATGCTGCACCCGGAGGAGCCTCCCAAGCGCTCCTACCTCGAGACCGTCCTCGCCCCCGAAACCGGCGCGTTCGTCGCAGTCTCGGATCACATGAAGCTCGTCCCCGACCAGATCGCCCCCTGGGTCCCCGGCGGACTCTACACGCTCGGCACTGACGGTTTCGGTCGCAGCGAAACCCGCGACAACCTGCGTCGCTTCTTCGAGATCGATGCCGAATGCACCACAATCGGTACCCTGGCCGCCCTCGCCGAGAAAGGCCTTGTCCCCCGGGAAACCGTCGCCAAGGCCATCGCCGATCTCGGCGTGAACCCAGCCAAAGTCTTCCCTGAACTAGCTCTCGCACTTTGACAGTCGGCGTGAATATCTCACAATTGCCGCCGTCCAAACCAACGTCTCGAAGCCAACCGAGTTCCCATCCCATGAAGCATCTCTGGACCACCCTGTTCGCCACTGTTGCCGTCGCCTCGTTTGCCGCCGATAAGGTCGATCCCTCCAAGCTGCCCCCTGCAGCCAAAACCGCGGGAGTCACCTTCGCCAAAGACATCAAGCCGATCTTCGACAAGTCGTGCATCAAGTGCCACGGCGAGGAGAAACAGAAGGCCAAGCTCCGCCTCGACTCCCTCGAATGGACTCTCAAGGGCGCCGATGGCGAAGACATCGTGAACAAGGGCAAGAGCGCCGAAAGCGAACTGGTGCACTCCGTCGCCCGGGTCAATGAAGACGAAGCCATGCCCCCCGAAGGCAAGGGCGATCCCCTGACCAAGGAACAGGTCGGCATCATCCGCGCCTGGATCGATCAGGGCGCCAAGTAAGCCCCCATCCGCCCGCCTATCTCCCAATTGCATGGCGCCGCTCCCCAACGGGACCGGCGCCTTCTTCTTGGGCTATTCCCCCCACGTCCCGTTCACCCAGTTCTCGTCCCGATCCACACAGGCCACCGCCTGAATCCGGGCCTTCGGATTCGACCGGGTGATCGGTTCAGCCGCCGCATAGTTCCGCATCCGACACCCCACCATCGACACCGTCAGCCGCTTCTCACCCCGAACCCATAGAAAGTCCTGCGACTTGTTCAGCGTCGTCAGCGCCGGGTTCCCTCCCGAAAACGCTTCCACCTGGTTCAGGGCCGTGTGCCCCTGCCCCTCGATCACGATCGGATGGATGTCCTCCACCGTCGCTCCCGTGTTCGCGATGATCGATCCCTGCGCGATCTGCCAGTTCCGGTTGAAGGTGCCGTCCCCCAGCTTGTGGATCCCAAGGGTCACGCAATCGAGGTTGAAGCTCGTGAGTTGCCCATAGCTCGCCGGCCCCAGGTACGCCCCGCCGTAGGCCCCAAAGGTGAAGAGATCCATCAACACCGCGTTGTCAGTGTGATCGATCCAGTAGGTGAACGTCTTCCGGGCGACCACCGAATCGATCACCGCCCGGCTGAATCCGCCGCGGAAATAGCGGAGGTTCGCCGGGTTCACATGGCAATGCAGCACCCGCGGAATGTCGTAGCAGTAGTCGATCCGGATGAACTCCCCGCTCAACGGATAGCCGTAGCAATGCTCAAACAGCACCTGCTCACACGGGTGTTCTCGCGCCGACCTAAAATCCATCGCCACAAACTCCCCATAAAACGTCAGGCTCGACAGCGTCACTCCCTGCGCCGATCGCACCTTCGAGACCTGGATCGTCGGCGGGTACTCAATGACCTTCGAGGGATCATTCAGCGTCTGCCGCGGATACCAGAATTGCAGACCGCGCAACTGCGTCGCCCCTTCTACCGTCACAAACGCCGCGCGGTCGTCCTCAATGCGGAACACACTGCCCACCGGCTGCGCCTGGGTCGGATGCTTCGTCCCCCGCCCCACCGGCCCATGCACCCCGATCAGTGAGGCGTTCTGCTTCAGGATGAGACCGCTCTCCATCGGATAGGGTTCCTCCGAAGGCTCCACCCAAAGCCCCGCACCCCGCGCCGACGCCCAATCGATGGCCCGCTGCAGTGCTTCGCGGTTCGACGCTGCCGTGTTCGTCGGGTGAACCCCAAACTCACGCACGCTCCGCAGCATCGCCCCCAATACCGGCCGCTGCTCCGCATCGGCCGACAGCCCCTCGGGCACAAGAGCCATCAGCGCCACCCACGCCACCCACGCCCGCATTCTCCACGCACAACCAGCCCGACTCGGTTCCGTTCGCACACGCTTCATAGGGATCACCCACCCCAGCACGAAGCCCTGACGGGAACAACCCCCGGGTGGCAACGCTGCGTCTCCTTCGCCCATCCGAACCCTTGACACGGACCCTTCTCGCTGTTGAGAGTCATTAATCCCTCGGATCACAACAGCTAACCCCTACCCATTTTATGCCTACCAATCGCGGTGTCGTGTATCAGAAGCCCGGCGTCGTCACCATCGAGAGCATCGACTTCCCCAAGCTCGCCATCGGCAAACGCAAGTGCCACCACGGCGTCATTCTCAAGATCGTTTCCACCAACATCTGCGGCAGTGATCAACACATGGTCCGCGGCCGAACCACCGCCCCCGCAGGCCTCGTGCTCGGTCACGAAATCACCGGCGAAGTCATCGAGGCCGGACGGGATGTCGAGTTTGTGAAGGTCGGCGACATCGTTTCCGTTCCATTCAACATCGCCTGCGGCCGCTGCCGCAATTGCAAGGAAGGCAAGACCGGCATCTGCCTGAACGTGAACCCCGCCCGCCCCGGAGCAGCCTACGGTTACGTCGACATGGGCGGGTGGGTCGGCGGCCAGGCCGAATACGTCATGGTGCCCTACGCGGATTTCAACCTGCTCCGCTTCCCCGACCGCGACCAGGCCCTCGCCAAGATCAAGGACCTCACCCTGCTCTCCGACATCTTCCCCACCGGCTACCACGGCGCCGTCAGCGCCGGAGTCGGCCCCGGCACCATCGTCTACGTCGCCGGAGCCGGCCCCGTCGGGTTGGCCTGTGCCGCCTCCTGCCACCTGCTCGGCGCCGCCTGCGTCATCGTCGGCGATCTCATCCCCGAACGACTCAAACAGGCCCGAAGCTTTGGCTGTGAAACCGTGGATCTCCGCGCTTCCGCTTCCCTCGCCCAACAGATCGAACAGATCGTCGGAGTCCCGGAGGTCGACGCCGCGGTCGATTGCGTGGGCTTCGAAGCCCGCGGTCACGGCAAGGACGCCGCCGTGGAGCGTCCGGCCACCGTCCTGAATTCCATCATGGAAGTCACCCGCGCCGGCGGCGCCCTAGGCATTCCGGGACTCTACGTCACCGGCGATCCCGGCGGCGTCGACGACAACGCCAAGGTCGGCATGCTCGGCATCCGGATCGGACTTGGGTGGGCGAAGTCCCATTGCTTCACCACCGGTCAATGCCCGGTCATGCGCTACCATCGGCAGCTCATGCAGTGCATTCTCCACGACAAGATTCAGATCGCGAAGGCGGTCAACGTGAAGGTCATCAGCTTCGAGGATTCCCCGAAGGGTTATCAGGATTTCGACAAGGGCGCCGCGAGGAAGTTCGTGATCGATCCCCACGGCATGCTCGCCGCGGGCTGAAGGCCGCACCCACGCTCCGTTCCAAAAGATCCGGCGGCTCGCTCCACGCGAACCGCCGGTTTTTTTGTCCATGCACGCGAGTCCCCTCGATGCCCGCGCATGCCATCCGCGCTTCACCGCAGCCATTTCCGGCAGATCACCGATGTCGCAATTCCATGACCGCTTGGTATCTCATGCGCCCAGGAGTTGGATCGAGTCAGTCCACCCACTCCCCACCCATCTTTGCCATGGTCTCTCGCCTTATCGTGGTCTTCCTGGTTGTCGTCGCCCTGGCACCCCGCCCTGCCTCCGCGGAGGGCCCACCCCAGGGCGCCGCCTTTCTCAAGACGGATTTGCTCGGCGTGTTCGCCCATCCCGACGACGAAACGGGCATGGCGGCCACTCTCGCCCGCTACGCCCACGGCAGCTACAAGGTGATCGCGCACGCCTACATCACCCGTGGTGAAGGGGGCGGCAATATGGTCGGCACCCAAGCCGGCCCGGCGTTGGGCATCCTGCGAGAAGCGGAACTCCGCGAATGCCTCCGGATCCTGGGCGTCCGATACGCGTACTTTCTCAATCAGGAGGATTTCTTCTACACCGAGAGTCTCGCGGCATCGCTCCGGAAATGGCGAAAAGAGGAGGCCCTGGAACAGCTCGTGCGCCTCGTTCGCACGCTGCGCCCCGAGATCGTCGTCACCATGAACCCTGCCCCCAACCCCGGGCAGCACGGACACCACCAAGCCGCGGGCGTCCTCGCCACCGAGGCATTCTCGGCCGCGGCAGACCCCGGGCTATTCCCTGAACAGCTGAGCCGCGAAGGGCTCGCCCCCTGGCAGGCCCGCAAATTGTTCTACAACGGCGCATCCGGCTTGCACATGACCACCATCGCCACCACCGAACCCCTCCCCGATGGCCGCCTCCCCGCCGACATCGCCGGGGAGGCTCTCAGTCGGCACCGATCCCAGGGTTTCGGCGATTTCGTTCGTTCCCCATGGCTGCGTCGACCTCAGGGATTCACGCTCGTGAAGAGCGCCATCCCTCCCGAACCAACTTCCAGCGATCTATTCGACGGACTGCCGATCCCGGATCCGATCCGTCTCAAGGAATTCGCGCCCCGACCACTCGATCCCGCGATGACGTTCGTTCCCCGTCCCGCCCTGGTCGCCTACCAGCAATGGGCCGCCCAACAAGGCATCACCCACCTGTCAGCCACATACCCGGCCGACCTTCCCGTCGTGGTGGGCGAGGCGAATGTGATCGAACTTCAGCTTCACTCCGACCTCCGGGCCGCAGACCTCAGCACACTGGCCCTCGAAGCACCTGAGGGCTGGAGCGTTTCCCCCACCCCATTCCGGGGCTCGGCCAGGCGCGGTGACTTCACGCGCGTACCGCTGACCGTCACGCCTCCGGCAGGGGCCCTGGGAGATTCCGAACTCCACGCACGCCTTTCGTTCCGTGGAACCGAAGCCTCCGCCATGGCCCGACTCCATCCGGTTCCCAAGGCACGCATCCCACGAGCCCGACGCGACCCCGCCTTCGACGGCTCTCTCGCCGGCTGGGAAAATGCCGTCGTCGAAACCATCGGCACCAACCGCACTTGGGAAGGTCGGGCCAACAACCCCTCCGACTGCTCCGCCACGTTCCGCGTCCTTCATACCGCGCGCGAACTGCTCGTCGACGTGACCGTGGTGGATGATGTGGTGGTGTCCAACATTCAGCCCGACGACATCAAGGGCCACTGGCGAAGCGATTCCGTGGAAATCTGCCTCGATCCCCAGGCCGGCTCCGAGAACACCCTCGGCTGCTTCAAAGTGGGCATCTTTCCCTTCGACACGACCGGCAAGGTCCGCGCCGCCCGGGATGCCGACGCGCGCCAAGGTCCCGTGGAACGAACCGCCCCCGGATTCCGCGTGATCAGCGTTCGCACGCCCGACGGTTACCGTATTCAGGCCGCCATTCCGTTCTCACTCATCCTCGGTGATGCCCGGATTCCCCGACGGCTGGGCTTCAACGTGCTGGTCTACGACGGCGACAAAGCAAATGCCGCACCCGGCGAGAACATTAATGAATGCCGGCTCGCCTGGTCGCCCAGGTCAGGCGTCCAGGGCCGCCCGGATGACTGGGGGCGCATCGATCTCGAGTGACGCGCTCAGAACGCCTCCCCAAGCATGATCACCCGAACCGCGTCCACCCGCAGCCGTGACCGGGCGAGTTGAACCTTCAACTCAACGCGCTGGGCTTCCGCCGCCAGCACTTCCTCGGGGCGCACATTCGGATTCACGGCGGCGAGTGCCTTGAGTCGGTCGATCTCCGCGCCCAACACCTGTTCCATCCGGGCCGTCGCCGCGGCGATCGCGGGGCGAGCCACCGCTTCGGCATGGGCCTGAGCCGCGCCGATCATCCCGTTCAGGATCGCGGTCACCTGGGAGTTCTCGAGCAATTCGTGAACGCGAAGGTCAACCGTCTCGGCCAGGTCCAGCGCCGCAAGCGAAGCGGAGGGCACCGGACGGCTCCGGGTATCCACCACCACCCTCAACGGCGTCGGCCCCAGGAAACGGTCCGCGTGGAGTTTCGCCGGCGCAGGACATTCCAGGAGGTGGACCACTTCCAGCCAGAGCCCGCGCTCGGGTGCTTCCGGCCAGGTCACGCAGGCCGTCGAGCCATCCCGGCTTCCCAGCAACAGATCCAGGGCACCGGTGACCAACGGATGGTCCCAGCTCAGAAACGCAACATCCTCACGGCTCAGCGCATGCCGGCGGTCCAGGGTCGCCATCATCCCGCCCGGCGTAAGCCCCGGAAAACTGTCGGTGTACACCCCATCCGCACCCACCTTGTACGTGCGCGGCCCGAGATCCTCCACGGGAACACCATAATGGTCCCATACCCGCAGGAGAAACACCTCCAGCCGGGTCTCTTTATCCAACGCCACGATCCCCGCTGCGATCGCCTGGGCGGGTGCGGGCCGGAACGAGTTCATCTCCAGCAATCGGTCCCGCCCGCGTTCCAGCTTCATCGCCAGTCGTTCCCGGGCGTTCTTCGTCCGGGCCAGCAAATGCCCCAGTTCCGTGCGGCGACCATCATGCGTCTCGTGAAAATCCTGAGCCATGTCCAGGACCTCGGCGCGGAATTCCTCCAACAGGGCGCGACCACCGTGCAAATGACGCTCAAAGGCATCCAGGCCCTCGTGAAACCAACGGAACACCACCTCCTGCGGACTGTTCAGCACGTACGGAATGTGGATCTCCACATGCGCGGTCTGACCGATCCGGTCCAACCGGCCGATCCGTTGCTCCAACAGCTCCGGGTCCAGCGGCAGATCAAACAACACCAGGTGATGCGCAAATTGAAAATTCCGCCCCTCGCTCCCGATCTCCGACGCCAACAGGATCGGCGCGCCCTCCGGGTCGGCAAACCAGGCCGCCTGCCGGTCCCGCTGCACCAGTTCCAGGTCCTCGTGGAACAATGCCACTGAGACGTTGAGATTCGCCCGTAACGCCTCGTCCAACGCCAGCACCTTGGCCTTGCTGCGACAGATCAGCAGAACCTTCACCTCCCGTTTCTTCCGAAGGAAATCCACCAGCCACACCACCCGGGGATCCCGCGCATAGTCCAAGGAACCCCCGTCCACCGCACCGCCCGCTCCCTCTTCCATGTCCCGCTGAAATTCCATCGCCAACCGATCCAGCAACGGATCTTCCAACGATTCCGCCTCCAAAACCACCGGCCGCGGAAGGCGCATCGGAAACCCCTTCATCGACGACCGCCGGTTGCGGAACACCACCCGGCCGGTGCCATGGCGGTCCAGCAACGCTGACACCACCTCGTCCCGGGCGTGTTCGTCACCTCCCGCCAAGGCTTCCAACCGGTGCTGCACCGATCCAGGTTCCGATCCCAAGATCCGCCGTAACTCGGCCAGCTCCGCAGGACCCATGGCCTCCTTCCCCGCCAACCGATTCACCACCGCCGCCACCGACTGATACCCCACCGACTCCTGCCGGAAAGCCTCCAGGTCGTAATAGCGATGCGGATCCAGCAGCCGCAACCGGGCGAAATGACTCTCCAGCCCCAACTGCTCCGGCGTCGCCGTCAGCAGCAGCAATCCCTGCGATTGCCGGCCTAGCGCCTCCACCACCTGATAGGCGGGACTCGGCGCCTCCGCCGACCACTGCAGGTGGTGCGCCTCGTCCACCACCAGGAGATCCCAGCCCGCCTCCACCGCCTGCGCACCTCGCCGCGCCTTCAGCAGCAACGGCAGCGCGCACAACACCAGTTGATCATCCAGAAATGGGTTCCCTTCCGGATGCGCCGTCTCGATCGCATCACAGCGGTCCTCATCAAAAATGTGAAACCACAGGTTGAACCGGCGCAGCAGTTCGACAAACCACTGGTGCACCAACGACTCCGGAACCACCACCAACACCCGCCCCACCCTCCCCGTCGCCAACAACCGGTGGATCACCAGACACGCCTCGATCGTCTTCCCCAACCCCACCTCATCCGCCAACAACACCCGGGGCGCCTGACGTCCCGTCACTTCGCCCGCGATGTAGAGCTGGTGCGGAATCAGATCGATACGCCCTCCCACAAATCCGCGCACCGGCGATTCCCGCCGCCGATGCTGCAACTCGGTCGCCAGCCGCCGCAGTTCGTACGCCCGATTCGGATCCGTACGCCCCTGCATCAACCGCTCCACCGGCGAACCAAAGCTCAACGAATCACACAGCGCCGTCTCCGGTAGCACTCCCCCCTCCGTATCCCGATACACCAGCAGCTCACCCTTCGATTCCACCGCCGCCACAGTCCTCCGACTGCCATCCTGTCCCATCACCTGCGTCCCCGGGGCAAATCGCACCCGCCTCAACGGCGCCCCTTCCACGGAATACTGTCGGTCCTCCCCGGTCCCCGGAAAAGACACGCGAACACAACCATCCTCAACCAGCATCACGGTCCCCAAACCCAGTTCCGGTTCCGCTTCACTGATCCATCTCTGGCCCACAAAAAAACGACCCATATTCAATGTCCACCCACTTCTAGTGGAGGCCGCCCCATCGGAAAAGCCTCCATTCCGGTTCAACGCACCCGCACCGACCACCCCGCCAGCCACATCCCGCCTCCATCCCCACAATCCTGGCGCACGTTGGAGATTTCAGGGCCCGATGCCTCACCACTCAGCCCCCCACCCCTGCCCGGTATCGCCAGCCTCCAGAATTTTCTCCCTCGCCGCGCCCGGGCCGTCTAGCCTCCCGCTCCTCGTTATGCCAGCGCCTCAGACCTATCGGTATTGCTTCGGCCCATGGAACCTCAGCGAAGGCCAGGATCCGTACGGCCCCCCGGTCCGCCCCCCACAGACCTTCGGCTGGAAACTCCAACAGCTGAAAGACGCCGGGTTCGACGCCATGATGTTCCACGACGACGACGTCGTGCCGGATATTGATTCGAAGTCCGAGATCCAGATCCTCAAGGAAGCCCGCGAAATGGGCAAACGCCTCAAGGACGCCGGAATCGCCGCCGAAATCGTCGCGCCACGCCTCTGGTTCAGCCCGAACACCATCGACGGCGCCTACACCAGCAACGACAAGAAATGCCGGCAGTACGCCATCGACCGCACCAAGCGCTGCATCGACATCGGCAAGGCCGTCGGCTGCAACCTGCTCGTTCTCTGGCTCGCCCGTGAGGGTTCCTACATCCGGGAATCCAAAAACGCCCGGCAGTGCGTCGACTACCTCGTCCAGGCCCTCGATGCCATGCTCGCCCACGACAAGAAGGTGCGCATCGCCATCGAACCGAAGCCGAACGAACCGATGGACCACGCCTACGTGCCCACCATCGGCCACGCCCTCGCCATCGCCCAGCTCACCGACGATCCCAAACGCGTCGGCTGCCTCATCGAAAGCGCCCACGCCATCCTCGCCGGGCTCGATCCGTCTGACGAAATCGACTTCGCCTGCGCCTTCAACAAGCTCTGGTCCATCCACCTCAACGACCAGAACGGGCTGAAGTTCGACCAGGACAAGCCGTTCGGCAGCGCCAATCTTCGCGTCGCCTTCAATCAGGTCCGCGCCCTCGAACGCAACGGGTACGGCAAGAAAGGCGAATACGTCGCCTTCGACGTCCATCCGTTCCGCACCACCAAGGTCGAGCACTGGATGAAACATCTCACCAACTCGAAGCGCACCTTCGAAGCGCTCGTCGCCAAGGCCCGTTCCTTCAACGAAGCCCAGGCCCAGGCCCTCATCGCCGATCGCAACTACCAGGACCTCGACCAAATGGTCCTGGAACACCTGATGGGCGTGAAGTAAGACGGCGATCGAAGTGTTGGGCCCGGAGTTTGGCCATGCCGGCGGTCGCGGAGCGACGAACGAAGGTAGCCGAGCCTTTCAAGGCCCGGAATCATGGTAATGACCACGGCAGCGTCGCGTAGCGACGCTTGAATCCGTGCCTCTTCGTCGGTCTGGCGGCGCTCCATGCGCCGGGTTCAGCCGTCGCTCCGCGACGGAGACTTTTCTCTCGCACAGGTCCAGGCGTTGAAACGCCTGGCTACCTTGGAATGTCGCTCCGCGACACCGGCCAACCCAACCGGGGAGGCCGAAAAATGGCCACCCTCGTTGTGTTCAAGCCCACGAGTCGGCGAGCCTCAGTACTCCCGGTCCTTCTTAATACCCGGCTCCGGCTGCGGGTACTTGCCGCTCGCATCGGCCAACAGCGGCGCCGGACCGTCCACCGTCAGTTTGTCCGCGTCCGGGGCGAACTCATGCGGGCTGTTGAGGATTTGCTCGTAGGTGATCTCCTGCCCTGTGTGCGCCGCCATCCGGCCCATCGAGGTCACCAGACTCGCGATCGCACCCCGCCGGGCTTCGTTGTACGGCTTGTTGTCCCGAATCGCCCGCATCATGTCTTCCCACTCCAGCTGGTACGGACTCTTCTCCGGCTGCGGATACGCCCAGAGCATGTTTTCGCGGGTCATGTTCTGCCCCTTGAACGTCCGCACCCGGCCCGGCGAATGCGCGGCCGTCGACACGATCGCCGATCCCTTGGTGCCATGCGCATAGCTCGCAAATTCATCTTTGCAGCCCGCCACACTGCGCCCCACGAAGAAGAACTTCATCCCGTCCGCGAACGTGTACTCGATCGAATAGTTGTCGAAGTTCTGGTCCACCGCCGTCCCGCGATACTGGCGTCCACCCACCGCGTGCGCCTTCACCGGCCAGTCGTTCTTCATCCAACACAACTCGTCGATCTGGTGGATGTTGTAGTCGCTGAACAACCCGCCACTGGCCCAGAGGAAGCTATGGAATCGCTGGATCTGGAACATCGTCTCCGGCATGCCCGCCGGCTTCGGCCCCGTGTTCCCCGCCGCTCCACCCATCCGGTAGCCTCGCAGGTACGTCAGATCCCCGATCTCCCCGTCACGAATCCGCTGGTGGAGTTCCTGCCGGCCCCGGCAATGCCGCACCATCAGTCCCACGCCGACTTTCAGGCCCTTCTTGTCCGCTTCATCCGAGAGTTCCAGCATCTTGCGCGTGCTCGGCCCGTCCACCGTGACCGGCTTCTCCATGAAGACATTCACGCCCTTCGAAATGGCGTACTTGAACTGCACCCAGCGGAATGCCGGAGGCGTCGTCAGGATCGCCACATCCCCCGGCCGCAGACAGTCAATCGCCTGCTTGTAGGCCTCAAACCCCACAAACTTCCGATCGTCCGGCACCGTCACTTTCTCACCAAACTCCTTCTGCAACCCCGTGTGGCTGCCTTGCAGCCGCTTCTCGAAAATATCCGCCATCGCCACCAGCCGGACCGGACCCTGCTCCGTCGACAACGCATTGACCGCGGCACCCGAACCACGCCCGCCACAACCGATCAGCGAGACCTGCACGGTCTGGCTGTCCACCGCGTGCACATGCGGCAGCGCAACGCCCGCCAACGCCGAAACCGCGGCAAGCTTTCCGCCCGTTTTCAGAAATTCGCGTCGATTGGACGGTCGGCGGGGAGAGGATGGGACATTCATCGCCCCCAAGAGAGAAGCGGTCCCGATTTCCTTTCAACCGGTCTGGGGCGAACGGGTGTGAATACGATGCCCGCTCCGTCGAGCCCGGGTTCAATCCAAAAGCTCGAGGGTCAGTCCGGAGAATCGTCGGAATCCCCGGTCGAACGTCACCAGCGTCCCCTCGCAAGCATTCGCGAAAGCCGCCAAATAGGTGTCGGTCTCCGCGCACTGGCCCCGTTCCAGTGCCAGGGTCACCTCCCGCCACACGGGCTCCAAACCAGGCGGCTCAGCCACCCACACCAACCGGTCGTCCCGTATCATGCGATCCCAGCCCATCCAGAACTGCTCCGGGGAAATGACTTCCTCCTGCATGAGCGCCGACCGGGTCAGGAGCCGAAGCGCCCCCATCTGAGCCACCCGGCAGATCCCCACCGAACCCACCCGATCCTGTCGATCCAACCACGCCATCGCACTCCGACAATGCATGTGCCGGGCGTGCATCAATGCGAACAGGACATTGACGTCAACGATCGATGGGCCCATGACGACGCACATCCTCCTCGGTTTCGAACGCCCGAAGGTCCCTCGCACTCACTTCCATCGTCCCCGGCGCCTTGGACGGAAACACCGGAAATTCGGCCCGACGACGCGGAACACGACCCGCCCGAGCATGGAGCGCTAGTTCTCGTACGAGGGCCTGCTCCACCAACTCCCGAAGCGTCGTCCCCCGCTCCACGGCGGTGATCTTCGCCCGCCGGAGGAGATCGTCCGGCAAATCGATACTCGTTCGCACGTCCGCATATTTATGCGTCGACGGTTCGTGGTCAACCAAGGGCTTGCCCCGACTCACCCCACACTCGCCTTCGTCGCCCGTCTCGTCCCACCATCTCCCCGCGCTCCTCAGCGCCCACGCACCATGTCACGTCCACGCGCCCGCTCCCCCAAGTCAACCACCACGACCGCCCCTTCCCCTGTCGTCTCCCGCTCCGGCCGCTTCGAGTCCGGCCCCGCCTCCGACGTCGCCTCCTTCTCCGAGTCGATCAGCTTCGACTGGCGCCTCTGGCGACAAGACATCCGCGGCTCCATCGCCCACGCCTCCATGCTCGCGCACATCGGCATCCTCACCGCCACCGAACGGAACGCCATCTGCAAGGGCCTCGAATCCATCGCCTCCGAAATCGAAGCCGGCTCGTTCCCGTGGAACCCCGCCCTCGAGGATGTTCACATGAACATCGAAGCCGAACTCACCCGCCGCGTCCCCGCCGGCGCCAAACTCCATACCGGCCGTTCCCGCAACGACCAGGTCGCCCTCGATGTCCGCCTTTGGGTCCGCGATGAAATCGCCGCACTCGACCAGGAACTCGCCCAACTCCAGCGCGCCCTCGTCGGCCTCGGACGCCGCTCCGCCGATGTCCTTCTCCCCGGCTACACCCACCTCCAGCGCGGACAACCCGTCTCCTTCGCCCATCACTGCCTCGCGTATGTCGAAATGATCGACCGCGACCGTGGCCGTTTCTCCGACGCCGCCGATCGCGCCAACGTGTGCCCTCTCGGCTCCGGTGCCCTCGCCGGCAGCACCCTCCCCCTTGACCGCGATTTCGTCGCCACCCAACTCGGCTTCGTCGACTCCCGCGGCCGTCCCCGAATCACCCAAAATTCGATGGACGCTGTCAGCGACCGCGATTTTGTCATCGAGTTCGCCGCATCCGCTGCATTGCTCGCCGTCCACCTCAGCCGTCTCGCCGAGGACGTTATCCTTTGGGCCACTTCCGAGTTTAATTTCATCCGCATTGCCGACGCCTACACCACCGGGTCGTCGCTCATGCCGCAGAAGAAAAACCCCGACGTCGCGGAACTCACCCGGGGAAAGTCCGGTCGCGTCATCGGCAACCTCATGGCGCTGCTCACCCTGTTGAAGGGCCTGCCCATGACGTACAACCGCGATCTCCAGGAGGACAAGGAACGGCTCTTCGACACCGCGGACACCGTTCGCGCCTGCTCCCGGTTGATGGCCGCCATGCTCGATCACACCACGGTGAAGGCCGAGTCCTGCCGTGCGGCCGCTCAGGACCCGTTGCTGCTCGCCACCGATCTCGCCGATTACCTCGTCCGCAAAGGCTTGCCGTTTCGGCAGGCCCATCACGCGGTCGGCGCCGCAGTCGCCCTGGCCGAAACGTCCCGACGTTCCCTGGACTCCCTTACCCTCGAGGACCTGCGGACCACCTCCGACCTCTACGAAGCCGACGTGGCCAGCGTCTTCGATCTCACCGCCGCGATGAACCGACGCAATCTCGTCGGCGCCCCCGGCACCCGGGAAGTGGAACTCCAACTCCGACGTTGGGAGAAGCATCTCGTTCCGTCGACTAAGTGACCGGATCGTCACTCGTCCGACATTCAGCCGCCACCCAACCGGTCGATAAGGTGCCGCCCCAAGCGGCTCCTTATGCGAATCCACTACCCATCCCTCGCCCTCGCTCCCTTCACCCTGCTCGCAGCCAATTCCAGCGGAGCCGCCGATGCGCTCCTTCAGTTGGACCGATTCACCGGTCCGGCCAGCAGCTCCGAAATCACCGCCTTCGATCCTGCCGCAAAGCACCTCTACAACACCTACGGTTCCCTCGGGAATGCCGGCATCCAGATCATCGACGCAGCCAATCCAACCGCTCTCACCTCCCTCGGCCTCATCGACATAAGCACCCTGGGCGGCCAATCCGTGAAGTCCGTCAGTTCCGTGGCCGCCGACCCCCTGGGCCGCGGCTTCGGCGTCGCCACCTTCATCCCCCAGGACAGCGGTTCCCAACCCGGACGCGTCGTCTTCTTCGATCCCGCGTCCCAGAGCGTCCTTCATTCCGTCGAGGTCGGCTTCCACCCGGACATGGTCCGCTTCTCCGCCGACGGCTCGAAACTCTACGTCGCCAATGAAGGCGAACCGGTCAGCGAAGGCGTCGCGCCCAGCCTCACCCACCTCGACCGTCCCGGCTCCATCTCCATCATCGATCTCGGCTCGGTCGCCGCCAAAACCGACGTCGCCAGTCTCGGTACTGCCCAGGTTGGCACCTACGACTTTTCCGGCGTCGATCTCTCCGACGTCCGCGTCCACCCCTCCAACGATCCCGCGAAAACCCCAGGAGCCGCCCGCTTCAACGACATCGAACCCGAATACATCACCGAACTCGGCGGCAAGCTCTACGTCACGCTTCAGGAAAACAACGCCATCGGCGAATTCGACCTCGCCTCTCGCTCGTGGTCGAAGGTGACCTCGCTCGGCACCATCGCCCAAACCATCGACGCCTCCGACCGCGACGGCACCGGCAATACGGCTTCCATCAAGATCGACGACGTCGTCCGTGGCATGCCAATGCCCGATGCGCTCGCGAGCTTGTCCGCTGCCGGCCGCAACTTTCTCTTCACGGCCAATGAAGGCGATGGCCGCCCCCCGGATTTCGCACTCGATAATCACCCCGTTGCCGTGTTGCGCGATGATCCCAGGGCTTCCGAACTCACCCTCGACCCCACCTTCAAAGCCAGCCTGGATGCCACCTACGGCGGTGCCAATGCCCTCGCCAACTCCCGCCTCGGTCGCCTGCGCGTCTCCCGCTTCGACGCCGACACCGACAACGATGGGGACGCCGACCAGTTGATCATGTTTGGCACCCGCAGCTTCTCCATCTGGGATGCCGACACGGGCGAGCTGGTCTGGGACTCCGGCTCGTTTTTTGAGACTCAAACCGCCCTGGACATTCCCGATCTTTTCAACAGCGAGGGCACCGCTGGCAGCTTCGATGGGCGATCTCCCAACAAAGGCCCTGAACCCGAAGGCATCACCCTGGGGGAACTGGATGGAAGGACCTGGGCTTTCATCGGATTGGAACGTATTGGCGGCGTGATGGTCTTTGACGTCACCAACCCCGAAAGCCCCGACTTCATCGACTATATCAACACCGGAGAAATCGCCCCCGAAGGCCTGACCTTTGTTCCCGCCGCCGATTCCCCCACCGGTGTTCCTCTGCTTTTCGTTGGCTACGAGGTCAGCTCCCAGATCGGCGTCTACGCGGTGGTGGTGCCCGAAACCGGCCACCTGGCTCCGCTCGGCGTCGGACTTTGCCTGGGCGGGCTCTGGTATCGCCACCGTCGCCGTGGCGCCCGATAAATCGCTGGAGCAACCCATACCCGCGGGAAGGGCCCGTTCCGGCCCGTTCCACTCGCCCTTCCCGCGCCGTGCCCTCCGAAGTGGGTGGAGGTCGGACGTGCCGCGCAAAGCAGGCCAACGCCAGGCGGACGCCTCTAGCATCACCCGCTTCGCGGGCGGGAGACGGGCCATTTTTCTCAGCTGCTCGTCTGGGTTGGCCGGTGTCGCGGAGCGACATTCGAAGGTAACCAGGCGTTTCAACGCCTGGACGGATGCGAGAGAAGAGGTTCCGTCGCGGAGCGACGGTTGAACCCAGCGCATGGACCGCCGCCGGACCGCCAAGATGGGAAGGATTCAGGCGTCGCTCCGCGACGCTAACGTGGTCGGCACCCTGAATCCGGGCCTTAAAAGGCCCGGCTACCCTCGTTCGTCGCTCCGCGACGGCCAACATGTCATCTCCAGACCCGCTTCGCGGGCGTGAGAGCCGCAGCGCAACCCTCCCCTCCCACCACTTCGGGATGCACCGCTTCCCGCGGGTCTTCGGCTTTTCCGCTTGCGCTCACCCTCCCGACATGGCTTAACCCGCTGTGTTCGGTGATGATCGGGCGCCCTTCAAACCCTCCGGGCGCCCAAGGTTCGCTTCCTCGGCCCGCATGAAACCCGAGAAATCATCCGCCCCCAAAGGCGCACGCCCGGCTTCGGGCAAAAAAAAGGTCGCTAAGGCCGCCACACCAGCGCCTCCAAAAACCGCGTCCCCAGCCAAAAAAGCCAAAACGGCCAGCCCACCCCCGGCCCCAGCCACCCGGCTAACGCGCCCACCAGCCGCCTCGCTCAACAAAGCCTCGGCTGCCAAGAAAACCGCCGCCCCCAAAAAAGCCGCGGCACCGAAGAAGGCCGCCGCCAAGAGGGCCGCCCCCCAACGAGCCGCCCGCGCCTCGGTCTCCGCCGTTTCAGCGGCGCCCGCCGCGCCCACCCCTCTTCCCCGTCCCGTCCGCAAAGCCGTGACGCCCACGGTCACCCAGTCCAGCCGCGCAACGACACCGCCGCCGCCTCCACCGCCCCCGCCTCCTTCCACACCCCAACCCCCCGCGCCGGTTCCCAACCCGAAAACCATCATGGACGCCTCCAAGAAGAAAAAGAACGCCACCTCCCGCCCCACGTCCGCTGAATCGGCCAAGCCCGTCCAAAAATCGCCCGCCGCCACGCCACCCCCCCAGCCGCCCCAGCCTCCTACCCCGGCGCCCACTCCCACTCCCGCCGCGGCGAAAAAGCAGGCCAAACCTGCGACACCAGCCTCGTCCGTCTCAGCAGCCCCGTCGACCCAAGCCAGTGCTCCGTCGACCCCTCCAGCTCCCGCCGCTCCCGCCAAGCCCACTCCGCCCAAGCCTGTCGCAGCGGCGAAGCCTGAATCACCAGCGCCTTCCCCGAAAACCGCACCCAAGCCGCCGGCCAAGGCTCCGACTGCCGCCCAGGAAGTCTCCAAACCGACCGCACCAGCCGGTCCTCCGCCTTCCATTCTGCTCGAAGGCGATGCCACCCCTGCCGCACCCGCCAGCGGGCCGGGCGGACGCTACATCCTGGCCCCATCGCCCGCCTCCTCGGCAACCACCGCCGCGCCACGCGAGCTGCCGGAATCCTATGGCACGGGTCGATTGCTCCTGGTGGCTCGTGATCCCCACTGGGTGTACGCCCACTGGGACCTGACCGAAAGCCAGCTGCGCGAAGCGAATCGCCGATCCGCCTCCGGCACGCTCGTCCTGCGCATCCGCGCCGGTTCGCCCGACGCCGAGGTGATTGTCGAACAAGCCGTCCATCCCGAATCGCGCAATTGGTTCATCCATGTGCCCCAGGCAGGCGCCCGTTACCTGGGTGAACTGGGCTACTACGACACCGCCCGCACTTGGACACGGGTTTCACTGTCTACGGCCACCCTCACCCCGCGCGACGAGCTCTCCGAGGAGACCTGGGTTCGTTTTGAAACCTTGCCATTCGACATGCCCATGTCGCAGATCGTGGCGCTGGTAAAGCAGGCCCTGACCGACAACACCCCCCTGCTCGAAGCCCTTCAGCAGCTCCGGAACGAAGGCTACCCCGATCTTCCCCTGCTCGTCCCCACCCCGTCGTCCGCTCGCGGAATCCAGCCGCCCGCCTGGACGCCCGCCCAGGAACATGCGCTGGCTCAATTGCTCAGCATGGACGAAGTCCGCCGCGTCTGGATCGGCTCGTTGGAAATCACCGAACTCCTTCGCCGCCAGCTCCAACGGGGCATCTCCTCCGCAGGCCTCCCGGTCGCCGGCCCGGGTCCCGGTGAGGTCCCGGGTTCCTCCGGCCTTAGCAGCCTCTCGAGTCCGTTCGGCGGCGGCGCCGGAGCTCCAGGCCGCGCCTTCTGGTTCAATGTGAACGCGGAGCTCATCGTTTACGGAGCCACCGACCCCAACGCCACCGTCACCATCGGCAACCGGCCCATCCGCCTCCGACCCGACGGCACATTCAGCTACCGGTTCGCCCTCCCGGACGGCGACTATAGCCTTCCCATCACCGCAACCTCTCCGGATGCCGTGGAACAGCGGCAGGCGAATCTGACCTTCCGCCGGGCCAGCGACTACCGGGGCGAGGTCCCTCCCCACCCGCAGGATCCTGCCTTGCAGACCCCCAGCCCTGATCACGTCGGGTAACGCCCCCTCGGCGCAGGGTCAGCCAGCAGCGCCCGCCGAACTGCCTGCCGGCTGACCCATAATTTCCCCCCAAACCGGCTCGCGTGCCACGCCGGGAAATCTCAAGCTCCCTCACCGATGCGCGGCTACGTCGCTCTCATTCTCCACGCTCACCTCCCGTTCGTCCGACACCCGGAACACGAGCGGTTTCTGGAGGAATCCTGGCTCTACGAGGCCATTACCGAATCGTACCTACCCCTGATCCAGGTGCTTCAGGGCTGGCGCCGCGATGGCATCGCCGCACGACTGACCCTGACCGTCAGCCCAACGTTGTGCGCCATGCTTCAGGACCCGCTCCTCCAAAGCCGGTACCTGCGCAACCTTGAAACCCAGATCGAACTCGCCGAACGCGAAACCCACCGCACCCATTGGGAAAAACCGTTCCACGAACTCGCCGAGCATTACCTGCGCCGCTTCCAGGAACTCCGTGCCACCTGGCTCGGTTGCCACAGCAATCTCGTCGCCGCCCTCCGCGAGTTCCAGGATCACGGCTTCCTCGAAATCATCACCACCGCGGCCACCCACGGCCTGCTCCCCCTGCTCGCCTCCCATCCGTCATCCATCCGAGGTCAGATCCTCACCGCCCGCGACGACTACCGCCGCTGCTTCGGCCGGGATCCCCGCGGCATCTGGCTTCCCGAGTGCGCCTACGTCCAGGGACTTGAACAAACCCTTCAAGACGCCGGCCTGCGCTGGTTCATGGTCGACACCCATGGCCTCCTCCATGCGTCGCCCCGCCCCCGGCACGGGGTATTCGCCCCAGTCTTCACCCCGAACGGCCTCGCTGCCTTCGGCCGGGATCTGGACTCCGCCAAACAGGTCTGGAGCCGTGACATCGGCTACCCCGGCGACGGCCGTTATCGCGACTTCTACCGCGACATCGGGTTCGACCTGGAATTCGACTACGTCCGACCCGCCCTCCCCTCTCCCGACCTCCGCGGCTTCACCGGAATCAAGTACCACCGCATCGCCTGCGACCCGGACGGCAACAAACAGATTTACCGCCGTGAAGACGCCTGGCGGGCGGCGGACCAACACGCCGGCCATTTCCTCGGCGCGCGCATCGAGCAAACCCACCGGCTCGCCGACATTCTCGGGCGCCCACCCATGCTGGTCTGCCCCTACGACGCCGAACTCTTCGGCCATTGGTGGTATGAAGGCCCCGAATTCCTCGACCTGTTCATGCGCAAAGCCGCCTGTGACCAGGACGTCTTTCGGCTCACCACCCCCTTCGAGTACCTCCGTGAGAACCCCACCCAACAGGTGGCCACCCCGGCCGAATCCACCTGGGGCGAGGAAGGCTACTACCGCGTCTGGCTCAATGAGACCAACGAATGGATCGTGCCGCACCTCGACGTCGCCATGGAACGGATGAACTCCCTGGCACGCCAGTTCCCCGATCCCTCCCCCCTTCTCCGCCGAGCCCTCAACCAGGCCGCGCGCGAACTCCTGCTCGCCCAGTCCAGCGACTGGCCCTTCATCCTCCGCACCGGCACCAATCCCGCCTACGCCCGACAGCGCGTCACCCAGCACCTGCTGCGTTTTATCGACCTGCACGAACAGATCACCACGACGCGCGTCGATGAGGAACACCTCGCCACGATCGAAAGCGCCGACAACCTGTTCCCAGGGATCGATTTCCGAAACTGGTCCTAACCAGTTCACCATTTCATTCTTGCCGCAACCTTCCGTACGGCGCTAAGGGAGGTCAGCCTTGCATGTGTCCCACGTTTTCAAGGGTGGGCCATCCGGCACAAGCTGCGGGCCGTTTCCGCGAGCCAATCGTGCCGCAGCCTGCCTGTGCCCAACGGCCTGACCTACTCTCACCCCCCTTTCCCAAGACCCCGCAATCGCCCCTTCCCGCATGAACAACTCCGCCGACCCCATCCAGGCCCCACCCCCATCCTGGTTCCACCGACATCGCTCCAAATTCGCCTTCCTGGCCCTCTCGTTCGCCGCCGCCGCCATCGCGGTCTCCTGCGCCACCAGCGGCACCAACCGAGGGTTCGTCCTCGCCCCCGCCATCCCCGGTGCGGAATACGTCGGCTCGGATGCCTGCGAGCAGTGCCACGACACCATCACCAAACACTTCGCCTCCGCTCCCCACGCGCGCCTCATCGCCCAAGGCCCCAACGCCGTCGATGTCGGCTGCGAATCCTGCCACGGCCCCGCCAGCGTCCATGTCGAAAGCGGCGGCGCCGCCCGCACCATCCTCAACCCGGATCGCAATCCCGAGTCCTGCTACCATTGCCATTCCAATCTCCGCGGACAGTTCGCCCTGCCCCACGCCCACCCCGTCGGCGAAGGACGGCTCACTTGCAGCGCCTGCCATTCCCCCCACTCCGGCGATGCCTTCGCCGGCACCGCCTCCTCCCTCACCTCCGCCAATGAGGCGTGCCTGACCTGCCACAAACCCCAGCGCGGCCCTCATATCTTCGAACACGAGGCCATGCGCGAAGGCTGCCTCTCCTGCCACGCACCCCACGGTTCTGTGAACCAAAAAATGCTCACCGAACGCAACGCCGTCCTCTGCCTGAAGTGCCACTTCCAACAGCAAACCGGCCCGGGCCGTATCGCCATCGGCGCCATCGACCACACCACCTTCCTCTCCCGCGGCACATGCTGGAGCGCCGGCTGCCACGAAGCCGTCCACGGCTCCCAGGTGAGTTCTTCACTCCGCTTCTGAACAGCCCCAGCCCACATCGCCATGAAATCTCCCTCTCCCTCCGCCCCAGCCTTCGTCGCCCTCCTCTCCGGCCTCATCTCTCTCGGCCTCCCACTCCCGTCCCACGCCGCTGAAGCCCCCGCTCAACCCCCAGCCGTAACACCCGCCGCCGAAACCCAGTCCCCCGATCCAGCCCCCGAACCCTCCAAGGCAGCCGAGGACGCCGCCGCAAACGCCGCCGCCGAGGAAACACCCGAGGTCGTCGACGCCGCCCCAGGTGACTACCGCAACTGGTTCGATGTCACCGTCGGCGGTCTCATCGTCGATGGCAACGACGCCGCCGCCCAACGCCGCTCCGGCCTGCCCGCCACCGCTTTCGGCGGCTCCCAGCGCTTCCACTACGAACGCGATATCGGCAAGACCGGCATCTTCAAGGTCGACGGACGCGGCATCTTCGACAACGACGACTACGGCCTGAAACTCGAATGGTCCGAAACCGACAAGGCCTTCATCCGCGCGGGCGTGGACCAATACCGCACCTTCTACGACGGCAGCGGCGGATGGTTTCCCGGCAACAATCTCTGGTTCGATCTCTACGACGACAACTTCGATGTCGTTCGCGGGTCGGCTTTCTTCGAAGCCGGACTGCGAATGCCCAATCTGCCCGAGATCACCGTCCGCTATGAACGCGACTGGCGCGATGGCCTGAAGGACTCCACCCACTGGGGCGACTCCGGCCTCACCAGCGGCGCCGGCCCCCGTGCCATGGTGCCAGCCTACCTCGACCTCGACGAAGCCACCGACACCGTCTCCATCGACATCCGCAAGACCGTCGGCAAGGTCACCTTCGGCGGCGCCTTCGCCTACGAACACAGCGACCTCGACAACGCCAGATACATGCGTCGCAGCCCCACCGAACCGGCAGACCGCTCCATCACCCATCGCGAGTCCGTCGAATCCGACCTCTACAGCGCTCGGGCCTTCGCCGACACCATCTTCAACGACAAGGTCCGCGTCACCTCGTCCTACGCCTTCACCACCCTCGACACCGATCTGGGCGGAAGCCGCATCGTTGGAGCCGATTACGACGCCGTGTACGACCCGGTGTACGGACGGCGCGACATCGGATTCCTGGGCCTCTCCGGAGGATCCCAACTCGATCAGCACGTCTGGAACATCAATGGCATGTGGACCCCCATCCCCCACCTCGCCATCATCCCCGCCTTCCGCGTCGAAAACCAATCCCTCGACGGCATGTCCAGCTGGTCGGAGACCGGCGCCGAAACGCTCGCCCGCGACGCCGCCAACAATCGCGACATGCTCGACCTCTCCCAGCAGCTGGAGGTCCGCTACACCGGCGTCACCAACGTGGTGTTTTACGCACGAGGCGACTGGATTCAGGGCGACGGCAACCTGCTGGAACAACAGATCCTCCGCGATTCCGGCCTTACCGAAATCCACCGCGACTCGGATTTTGACCGCTTTTCACAGAAATACACCGCCGGCACCCACTGGTACCCGCTGAAGCGCCTGAACCTCCACGCGCAGTACTACCGCAAAATGCGGGACACCGACTACGACCATCACCCGGACACTCGCGTCGTCGTTAACGGCCTCTACCCTGCCTATATTCAGGCCCAGGATTTCACCACCGACGACCTCAACATCCGGGTCACCTGGCGACCCCTGGACAAACTCACCTTGGTCAGCCGATACGATTTGCAGTTCAACACCTTCGAAAGCCGGGCCACAGGACTCACTGCCACCGAAGGCGCCTCCGGCACCGCCCATATCCTCAGCGAAACGATCACCTGGACGCCATTCTCGCGGTTCTATCTTCAGCCGGGCGTCAATTACGTGCTCGATTCCACCCAATCCGACGCCACCTCGGCCGTCGCCAACGGGTCGCCCGTGGAAGAGGCGCGCAACGACTATTACAGCGTCACCTGCACCGCAGGGGTGGTCCTGGACAACAAGACAGACTTACAAGCGCAGTACACCTACTACTTGTCAGACAACTTCCGCGACGTTTCAGCCTCCACCCAACCGTATGGTTCAGGTCTTGAGGAGCACGGCATCCTCACCAGCCTGATCCGACGCATCAGCCCGCGGCTGCGCGTCACGCTGCGTTACGGCTTCTACACCAGCCGTGACGAGCTCGCCGGCGGTTTCAATGACTACGACGCCCACCTCGTCTCCACGTCGGCCCAGTATCTGTTTTAACTAGGCCGAGTCCTGTTCTGAATCATTAGCATGGCTTCGATTCGCTGGGCGAATAGGAGCTGGCTTGCATCCGTCCATCCTTTTGCAGAATCCTATCACTACCATGAAATCGAAATGGATCTTCATCACCGCCGCTTCTATCGCACTGACCTTGCCATCGATGGCTGCCGATCCGGCGGTCGTTGCCAACTACAACAAGCACTGCGCCTCCTGCCACGGCAAGGATGGCTCCGGCAACACCACGATGGGCAAAAAGATCGGCGCGAAGAACTTCACCGATCCCAAGGTTGTCGCTGAAATCAAGGACGACCATGCCCTGAAGAACCTCAAGGAAGGCGTCAAAGACAAGAACGGTAAGGAAATCAAGAAGCCCTTCACCGGCAAACTGACCGAGGACGAAATGAAGGCTCTCATCGAGTACTCCAAGACCTTCGCCAAGAAGTAGTCCTGGTCTGGGGCGAATGCCATTTCGCCCCAACTCACTTCACGCATCAGGGGCCACGCACGATAATTTCTGGAGCATGAAACCGCGCCTTATCCTGATCGCTGCCACCTCGTTCGCACTCGCTCTTCCCACATTGGCCGCAGACCCCGCGGTCATCGCGAATTACACCAAGCATTGCGCCTCCTGCCACGGCAAGGATGGCACCGGCAAGACCACCATGGGCAAGAAACTCAGCGTCAAGGATTTGACCGACGCGAAGGTCGTCGCCGACATCAAGGACGACGTTGCCCTCAAGAACCTCAAGGAAGGCGTCAAAGACTCGGGCGGTAAGGAAATCAAGAAACCCTTCACCGGCAAACTCAGCGAAGCCGACATGAAGGCGCTCATCGAATACGCCAAGAGCTTCGCCAAGAAGTAGTCCCGGTCACGGGCGGCCCCGCTTCGAGCCCTCCCGGCGCTCCGCCCCCTTCCCCACGTCGCGCACTCTCCCACGTGCGCCGGTCAGGCTCCACCGGCGCACGGCCCTCCCCGCGGTGGCCCCCATCCTCCCGCCTACCTCACAGCCCCTAACCCAATCCTCCATCCCCCGATCAGCCCCATGCGCAACTTCTTCGCCTCGAAGTCGAAACTTTTCCAAAATTGGCTCAGCGCCACCGGTGTCATCCTCGCCACCGCCGCTTTCTTCGCGTTCCTGCTCCTCTTCGCGCTCGATATCTTCGCCCGCCAAAGCAACCCGTACATCGGCATCATCGCGTACGTGGTGGCACCTGCCTTCTTCTTCGGCGGCACCGCCATGATGTTCTGGGGCTTCCGCGTCCAAGCCCGCCACGTGGCCAGCGGAGCCGAATCCCATCCCCTCGTCATCAACCTCACTCGCACCCGGGACCGCCGCCTCCTCCAGTTCTTCGTCGCCGGGGCCATCGCCTTCCTCCTCGTCACCGCCATCGGCGTCACCCAGACCTATCACTACACCGAATCCACTCACTTCTGCGGCGAGACGTGCCACGGACCCATGCATCCCGAACACACCGCCTACCTCATTTCCCCCCACGCCCGGGTGGGCTGCGTGGACTGTCACGTCGGCTCCGGCGCCCAGTACTACGTGAAGGCGAAACTCAACGGCATGCACCAGTTGAAGGCCACCATCCTGAACAATTACAGCCGCCCGATACCCACCCCCGTCCGCAATCTGCGCCCCGCCCAGGACACCTGCGAGCAATGCCACTGGCCCGAAAAACTCTCGGGTAACCTCGAACGGACGTACCACCACTTTCTCGCCGACGAAGCCAACACCCCGTTCACCGTCCGCATGCTGCTGCTGGTCGGCGCCTCCGACCGACATCCCACCATGGCCAACGGCATCCACTGGCACATCAATCTCACCAACAAAGTCGAATACTTCTCCCCCGACCCCCAGCGGCAGACCATCCCCTGGGTCCGTGTCACTCACGCCGATGGCACCACCACCATCTACCGCTCACCCGACTTCAAGGATGAACCCCCGGCCGATGATGTCCGCCGCATGGACTGCCTCGATTGCCATAATCGCCCCGCCCATCGCTTCCGCACCCCCAACGAATCCGTGGAACTGGCCATGCTCTCCGGCGAAATCGACCGCTCCATCCCCTGGGTCAAATCCAACATCGTCGCCGCTCTCATCGCTCCCCACGAAACCAAGGAAGCCGCGCTCCAACACATCAGCACCACCCTCCGCGGCATCTACAAGGACAACCCCAAAGTCGAGGCCCTGGTCCAAACCGCCCATCGCATCCATAGCGAAAGCATCTTCCCGGAAATGAAGGCCGATTGGCGCGCTTACCCGGACAACAAAGGCCACAAAGATTGGCCCGGCTGCTTCCGCTGCCACGACGGCTCGCACAAAACCGCCGACGGCCAGCGCTCCATCGGCGGCAGTGAGTGCAATTCCTGCCACACCATTCTCGCCCAGGGATCCACCCCGGAAGATCTCAAAAACCTCAGCGCGGAGGGCCACACCTTCCTGCACATCGACGCTGAGTACTCCGACCTCTCCTGCAACAACTGTCACTCCGGCGCTTTCATCCGCGAATAATCCGCCCGACTAACCCTTTCTTGGCCTGCCACCACAAGAATTGTGCGAAGGAAGTGCTCGCTAGGCTCAATAACGATGTGTTCTTCTAATGGTGGACGCCGAAGTGGAGTAGAAGACCAAACATACCGACCCAAGTATCCCACCTTTCAAGCGTAGTTCCTCGGTTACCTCACCACGGCTCCTCGCAGCCCCATCCGGATGAACCCATGAAACCCCGAACCACCGCATTCAGGCCCAGCTCGACGCATCTCGCCCTCCTGCTGGCCGCGCTGTTGCCCCAGGCCCTTTGCGCCAGCGAAGCACCCTCGGGCTCCACTCACGAGTCCCTACCCGCCGATTCCAAGGTTCTCCACCCGTGGGCCGGCGGCGTCGACCCACGGCCCACCCTGAAGTCCGTCCAGCGCACCGACCAGGCCAACCAACTGCTGCTCAAATGGGTCGGCCTTGGCGGGCCCTACAAAGTTCAGCAGCGGGATTCCGTCACCGGCGGCGATTGGACGGCCATCGGCTCCCAAACCATGGACGAATCCACCACCGTCCCCATGGGCGAAGGCGTCGGCATTCTCCGCATCGAAGGCCCCCGCCCCACCTACCTGAGCGAAAGCACCTGCCGCGGCTGTCATCCGAGCGCCCATAACGGAGTCGCTGAGACCGCCCACGCCGGCGCCTTCGACACGCTCAAACGCATCGGCCAAGGCGGCAACGCCACCTGTCTTCCCTGCCATGTGGTCGGCTTTGGAATGCCCGGCGGCTTCGTCAGCGAGGCCACCACACCGCTGCTCGCCGGTATCCAGTGCGAAAACTGCCATGGGCCCGGCGGCAACCACGTCGCGGATGTCGGCAATCCCGCCTTCTACCCCGTGGTCAGCCAGGCCGGTACGCTCTGCGGCGGTTGCCACAGCGACTTCCATCATCCCACCTTCGATGAATGGCTCACCGCGGGTCACAGCCGGGTGCATCCCGAACTCGTCTCGGGCTTCATGAACACCAACGTGGTGGCCGCTGAATCCCGCATGCGCTCCTGCGGCGCGTGCCACTCCGGTGGCGTCCGCCTCGCCATGCTGAATGGCGCCCAAGCCAACCCGCCAGTCGACCTTCCCGCCATGCCCAGCGGTGACCATGCCGCCAACACCGGCATCACCTGCGCCGTCTGTCACACCGCCCACGAGAAGACCGAGTTCGGATCCCAACTCCGCAACCCGCCCTATTCCACCAACTTCTTCTCCTACGCCACATCGACCAACACCAACTTCACGCTCCAGTACAAGGTCGACATCAACATCTGCGGTCAGTGCCACAATCAGCGCGGCGCCACCTGGACCGGCACCGGACGACCACCCCATCATTCGCCGCAATACAACGTCCTGAACGGCAACATCGGCGACGCCAAGACCGTGGGTATCGATCTCTCCCTGGTCCCCCAGTCCACGCACAAGGAAATCACCAAGCAGTGCACCCATTGCCATACTCACGGACATGGCTCCGAGAATCCGTCCGAAGAAGATCCGGTCTACACCGGCCACTCCTTCAAGCCGCTGCCCGAAAACTGCGTGCCTTGCCACACGACTGAGGAAGCCGAAGTCCTGATCGGTTTCCGCCAACGCACCACCAAGGGCGACATCGCGGCGCTCGTGGAACTGCTCGGCAAGTGGGGCGAAACCAAAGCGCCCGACCCGCTGCGCGCCAAGTACGGCAAACTCGCCTGGGAATTCACCTCGGCCGGTCAGCTCAGCCAACCCGCCGCGGGACCTGCAGTCACCGGACCGGCCGCCAACGAGCAATCCCTCATCCCCGATGAAATCAAGAAGGCCCGGTTCATCGTCTACATGATCGAGCACGATGGCAGCTACGGCGTGCACAACGCCCGCTTCTCCACCGCCTCACTCAAGGAAGCCAAGATCCTGGTCGAATCCAGGTTGGCCCAGTAACCCATCCTATTGAGGGCCGACCCGTTCGAGGTCGAGCACCCACCCAGCAGCGGCCGGCGGATCTTCCGCCGGCCGTTTTGCGTTTCACAACCGGGAACGTCCTTTCACCACATAACCCTCAAGAAAGGGCCGTAATCGCCGTAACATTCCTTGATGAAACGACGCCCCTGTTCGCGACGCTTCATAGGCTCCCGCCGACGCCACCCGGGACGGTTGTCCGCGTGGAACACCGCCCAGAATCCGGGCCGCCAAACGCACCCATCCGACGACCTGCAAGCCGCGCCGTCCCGCCGCGCCGTCCGACCACGCATCCGATCCCGCCTCGCGATCACCCTCGTCACCCTGGCCATCCTCGGAGGCCTCACCGCAGCCCTGTGCCTGCCTGCCCTCTCGCATAACCCGCGTTCCCCCGGGAATCGCTTTGAAAGTCCTCCCCTCGATCACCTGATCTGGTGGGAATCTTTCTCCGAGGTGGATCAAACCCGCGGCATCCTCCGCGGTCTCAGCCTCCAGGCCATCGCCGAAATCCGCCGGGTCTACCTGCGCTCACGCTCCCTGCCCCACGACGGCCATGACTTCCCAAACCCCATCGCCAACCACGATCCAGCCCTGACCGCCGCCATTCACGCCGTCCAAGGACGCCTGGCAGAATTCGAAGGAACCGAATACGCGCGAACCTTTCAGAGCGAACTGCTGCGTCTGCTTCGAAAAGCAGGCCGCGACCACGATTGGCTCAACCTGTACCTGGAGCTCACTTACCGTCAGCCGGACAATCCCCTCATCCTCCTCGAGTCAGCTCGCGCCGCCGATGCCGCCAAAATCACGGGACGAGAACACGAACTGCACGACGCCCTGGATCATTGGAATCTGGTCCCTGAAAAATTTCGCACCGAACCCTTCGGGTCCGACTCCAACCCGCTGGCTCCCTGGCCGGAACCCCTCCTTCCGTAAGCATGCGACGTTTGGACCTCATGCCAGCCCGCCACCCCAACATCACCCCGGCACAGAGGCCCTTCCGGGCCCCTGCCCTCCGACACTGGATCCTCCTCGGACTGACCTGTGTCGGCATGCTGTTCTGGCTGAAGACCCACATCGGTTTCGTGATCGTCGACGGCGATAGCATGCTCCCAACTTTCGAATCCGGGGACCTGCTACTGATCCACAAACGTGCCTATCGCCATATCGAACCCGCCCGCGGTGACATCGTGGTCGCGCGCTTCCGCTCGGAGCTCATCGTCAAACGCATCGTCGGGCTGCCCGGTGAAACCGTCGAAGTCGTCTCCGGCGGTGTTCACGTGAACACTGAGGCGATCCCCGAGTTGTACCCCCTCCAACCCGGTGTCCTGGAGGTGCACCCCGGCGAGCTGATGCCGGAGCGCTACGCCGTCCTCGGAGACAATCGCGCCGGTTCCGAGTACCAGCTGTTCTTCGCGGTGATTCCCTATGACGGGATCGTCGGAAGAGCACGACTCGCGTTCCGCCTGCGCCGGGCTGGCTTGTCGGTCTGGGTTCCCCCAACGCCTCAACCCCACCCCCCTATACGGATCGATTCAGATGAAATCGATGGAGTTCACGCCAGGACGCTGAGACGCAAAGAAAAGCCCCAAAAGGGCAGGATTGGGACCTTCCAGGCACCCAAACCTTTTGGTTCGCGGACACTCACAGGTGCAGTGCTCATTTTCGGCCGGTCCTTCTTGGCGTCTTCGCGTCTTTGCGTGAG
>CAUJJW010000073.1 GCA_963205105.1 Verrucomicrobiota bacterium
GTCTTGCGCGATGATGGAGCGGTGGAGGGCGGGTTGCTCGACACCAGTTTCCGTTCGCGACCCGGTGCCGACCAGGCGGTTCGTGCCTTGGCGATGCTGTCGGCCGAGGACGGCGAGGTGGTCGTCGGCGGAGGGTTCGCCACGGTGGATGGTCAGAACCGGCCACGGCTGGCACGGGTGCGGGGTGATGGAACCGTCGTTCCCGACTACCGGGTGCGGGTGAAGTACGATGTGCACGCGGTCCTCCCGATGCCAGACGGTCGGATTGTGTTGGGAGGAGAGTTCAACACGGTGAATGAAGAGCGGCTGAATCATGTGGCCGTGCTGCTGCCCGGGGGGGAGTTGGATCCTTCATTTGCCTTCGAAACCGGGACCGATCTGGTGGTCCGCGCTCTGGCTGCGACCGCCGCGGGGCAGGTGATCGTGGGCGGTGATTTCACCTCCGTGCAAGGCGTGCCCGCGTTGCGATTGGCGCGGATCGATTTGGACGGCTCCGTTGACAGTTCGTTTCAGACGGGAGCGGCGGCGGATGGGCCGGTGGATGCGGTAGCGGTGGATGCCATGGGCCGGGTCTTTGCCGGGGGAAGGTTTGGCCGGGTGGAAGGTCGCCCACGGGGCGGTGTTGCACGCTGGCTGGGAACCGGGCGGTTGGATCCTGGATTCGCGACGGGCACTGGAGCGAATGGGCCGGTCCGGGCGCTGGCGCTGGATGGCGAGGGTCGGGTCGTGGTCGCGGGGGACTTCACCCGGTACGATGGGCAGCCTGCGGGACGGTTGGTGCGGTTGACCGAGACGGGAGCCCTGGATCCGGGCTTTCGGGCCCTGGGAGGTGCCGGCGCGGATGACGCAATTCTGGCGATCGTGGTGCGGGCCGACGGGACGCTTTGGGTGGCGGGCAAGTTTGTGAATCTGGACGGATTGCCGCGCAACCGGGTGGCGCGTTTGAGGGCGGATGGTTCCGTGGATCCGAGTTTCGATCCGGCGCCAGGCCCGAATGACTGGGTGATGGCGATCGCGGAGAGAGGCGATGGAGGCCTGGTGTTGGGGGGAGTGTTCACCGAAGTCATGGGAGTGCCTCGGGGCGGGCTGGCGGTGTTGATGCCTTCGATGCCCGCATCGGTTCGGTTGGACTGGGCAGGTTGGGGCGCCGACGGATTCCGGTGGAGCGGGCGAGGCTGGCCACGCCAGACGTACGCGGTGGAACGAACAAGTGACTTTCAGACCTGGCTGCCCGGTGGGACGGTGAAATCCGCGGACGGTCAGGTGAGTGGCACGGTTCCGGTGTGGAACGGTGGGGCCGGGTTTGTGCGGTTGCGGCGGCTGGTGGAGTGAGCGGCATGGAAACGGTGTAAGGACAGTGAATCCATGCGAACAAAGGATGGCCCCGGGCACGGTCGGCCGTTACTTTCCTGGAAGACCTTTTCCGCATGAACGAGATACGGCTTGGGATCATTGGCGTGGGCAACATCGGGAAGCATCACGCGAACTATTTGTTGGAGGGCAAGGTGCGTCGTGCGCGGTTGGCGGCGTTGTGCAGTGTGGTGCCGCAAGAGCTCGCGCCGTACCGGGGACGCGTGCCCCATCTCTTTGAGGACTCGGACGTGATGCTGAAGTCGGGCGAGGTGGATGCGGTGGTGATCGCGACGCCGCATTACCAGCACGTGACCATCGGGATCGCGGCGCTGGAAGCCGGGCTTCACATTATGGTGGAAAAGCCGGTGGCGGCTCACAAAGCCGATGCCGAGCGGCTCATTCAGGTGGCCAAGGCACGGCCGAAACAGGTGTTCGCCGCGATGTTCCAGCTGCGGGTGGAACCCCGGTACCTGAAACTGCGCCAGCTGCTGGCTTCGGGTGAGTTGGGTGAGGTGATGCGGGTGACCTGGATCAACACGGATTGGTTCCGCACCGATGCCTACTACGCCAGCAGCGGATGGCGCGCGACCTGGAAGGGAGAAGGCGGCGGGGTGCTCATCAACCAATGTCTGCACAATCTGGACACGTTGCAGTGGCTCATGGGCATGCCGCAGACGGTGCGGGCCTTCTGCCATCTGGGCCGCTACCGCAACATCGAGGTGGAGGACACCGTCACGGCCTACCTCGAATGGGCCAATGGCGCGACGGGAACCTTTGTTTCGACCACCGCCGAGGCGCCGGGCACCAACCGGTTGGAAATTGCGGGCACCCGCGGGCGGTTGGTGCTGGAGAACGATCGCATGCTCTTTGATCGGAACGAGGTGGACTCGGCCGAGTTCAACCGGACATCGACAAGCGGCTTTGCGAAGCCGGAGACCTGGAAGGTGGAGATCCCGTTTGGGAATGCGACCCTGCCGCACGCCCAGCTGATCCAGGCGTTTGTGGACGGCATTCTGGACGGCAAAGCACCGCTGGTGGCAGGCGAGGAAGGCATGCAGTCCATCGAACTGGCAAACGCCATCCTGTTCTCCTCGCTGGTGGATCAAACCATCCGCCTGCCGCTGGACGGCGCGGCTTACGAGACAAAACTCAACGAGCTCATCGCCAACTCCCGCTTCCAGAAACAGGTCAAGAAGGCCGGCGGAGACGATTTTGAGAAGTCCTTCCGGCGTTGAAGCGGCATGCTCAACATCCACCATCTCGAGCTGTTCTATTTCGTGGCGAAGCATGGGGGGATCGCCCAGGCAGTCCGAAACATGCCCTACGGCATCCAGCAGCCCGCGATCAGTGCCCAGATCATCGCGCTGGAGGATCAGCTGGGCGTAACCCTGTTCCGAAGGCGCCCGTTCGAGTTGACCGAACCGGGACGACAGCTGCTGGTGTTCATCGAACCCTTCTTCGGCGGGTTGGATGACATGGAATCCCGGATCCGTGGCGGGGTGGTGGAGCGGCTTCGCGTGGGCGCCTCCCAGACCGTGCTGAAGGATCATCTGCCCGGGGTCCTGAAAGAACTGCGCGAACGATTCCCGCGTTTGAAACTGGTGCTTCGCTCCGGTTACCAGCTGGAACTGGAACGGATGCTCATCGGAGGCGAGATCGACCTGGCTGTCACCGTCATCGATCGCACCATCGCCTCCGGCTTGAAGTCGCGCACCCTGGTCGAACTCCCACTCGCGCTATACCTCGGCAAGGGATCGAAGGTGCGCACGGTCGAGGAAATCCTGGGCGCCGATCGGATCGACGAGCCGCTGATCTCCATGCGCCAGGACGAAGCCCTGCCGCGGCTGTTTCAGCAGGAACTGTCGAAGCGCGGGCTGGTCTGGCCGGCTTCGATCGAGGCGGGAACCCTCGAACTGGTGACCACCTATGCTGCGGAAGGATTTGGCATTGGATTGGGGCTCGATATCCCGGGGGTGAAGCCGCCGGGGCAGGTGAGGGTGCTGAGACTCTCGGATTTTCCGCGGCTGACCATCGGGGTGTTGTGGGTGGAGAAGCTCTCGCCCGTGGCTCAGGCCCTGAGTGACCAACTGGATGCGGCGGCCCGGGCATTGCCGAGTGCTTGAATCCGGCGGGAGATCCTTCAGTTTGGCGGCGCAACACGGGGCGGGTGAATCAACGACGCCGGCACCCTCTTTGGCAGGTCAGCAACCGGGATGATCATGAACTCCTACAACGTTGGAATCATTGGGTACGGATGGGTGGCGGGCGCGCACATTGCTGCGCTTCAGGCCACGGGTCGGGCGCGAATCACCTCGATTCTGAGCTCCCGCCCCCTGGACGAGGCAAAACTCTCCGCGCAGCACGGGTGCGCGGTCCGGGTCTTTCGCGACCTGAGCGAATTTCTAGCCCAGCCGGACATGCAGGTGGTGTCGGTGTGTTCCTATCCCCAGGACCACGCCCGCCAGGCCATCGCCGTGGCGCGGGCGGGCAAGCATCTGATTTTGGAGAAGCCGGTGGCGCTGGACCGCGAAGACCTCGTGGCCGTGCGTGATGCGGTGGCTGCGGCAGGGGTCCGAAGCTGTGTCTGCTTCGAGTGCCGGTATTCCGGCCAACTGCGAACGGCGAAGGCTTTTGTGGACCAGGGCCTCTTGGGACGGGTGCATTACGCCGAAGTGGACTACTTCCACGGCATCGGCCCCTGGTATGGACAATACCGCTGGAACACCCGGAAGCAGGCCGGCGGCAGCAGTCTCCTTTCGGCGGGCTGTCACGCCATGGATGCCCTCCTGCTGTTGATGGGGCCGGAGGTCGAGGTGGTCAGCAGTTACTCCACCCACTCCTCCGCCAAGGATTTCGCCGACTACGAGTACCCCACCACCAGCGTCACCATTCTCCGCTTCCGTGATGGGCGGGTCGGGAAGTGCGCCTCGGTCATCGACTGTCAGCAGCCGTACTATTTCCGGATCCACCTCGTGGGCAGCGAGGGCACTCTGCTCGATGACAAGTTCTACACCGCGAAACTGGGCGGGCTGAACAAGAAGGAATGGAGCCGTCTCGGCATACCGCTGCTCGATTCCGGCGATGTGTCCGATCATCCGTACCAGGCCCAGTTCGAGGCGTTCTTTCATGCCCTCGACCACGGTCAGGAAATGCCGCTGACCAGCATGACCGACGCCTTTGCGACCCACGAGGTGATCTTTGCGGCGGACCATTCCGCGGCGGTCCATGAGCGGAAACATCCGCCGGCCTGACACGCCATGCCCTCCGCGATTGCCATTGCCGCCCACCCCGACGACATCGAATTTCTGATGGCGGGAACCCTGCTCCTGCTGAAGCAGGCGGGGTGGGACATTCACTACTTCAACCTGAGCTCCGGGAATTGCGGTTCCTCCACCGTGCCCGCTTCGCGATTGCGGGTGTTGCGACGCCGGGAGGCCCGGCGGGCGGCCCTCCAACTGGGGGCCACCTGGCACGCACCGATCGCGGATGACCTGGAGATTTTCTATGCATCACCGCTCCTGCGGAAGGTCGCGGCGGTCGTGCGCCGCGTGCGACCGACGGTCGTCCTGACCCACGCGCCGGTGGATTACATGGAGGACCACGTGAACACGTGCCGGCTGGCGGTGACCGCGGCGTTTGCCCGTGGCATGCCCAACTACCGGACCACGCCGTCGGTGAAACCGTCCTCGGGAGACGTCACCGTGTACCATGCGATGCCTCATGGTTTGTGCGATCCCCTGGGACAGCCGGTGAGCGCTTCGATGTGGGTCAACACCTCGTCAGTGCAGGATGCGAAGCGAGAGGCGCTGGCGGAACACCACAGCCAGCGCGCCTGGCTCGATGAGAGCCAGGGCATGGACTCCTACCTGCAGGCCATGGATGACTTCGGGCGGGAAGTGGGGCGTCAATCCGTCCGGTTTTCCTTCGCGGAAGGCTGGCGGCGGCACACCCATCTGGGCTTCTGCGCGGCCAACGCCGATCCCTTGCAGGAGGTGTTGGGTCCGAACGTCTACCCGGCTCCAAAGCCGGCATCCAAACGCACAGGAAACGGGCGTTGACCCGGCGACGGTTTTCACGGCATAGGCGGGGGCATGCCGCGCAAGCTCAGCTCGATCGCTCCAGACTGGTGGGACTACACGACTCTGGACACCGGTCTCGTGGAGGAGGTCGCCCGACTGACTCCCAAGGAGATTCTTCGGCTTTCACGACCGGGTTTCCGTGTCGTCTTCTATCCCACCCTCGAGGAGTTCTACCTGGCCGAGGCGCTGGAATATGTCGAGGCGTGGCGGCACAGCACCGATGACAACCCCGTTGGGATTTGCGGCCCGATCGGGCCCACCGAGCAACTGCCCCTGGTGGCCCGCATCGTCAACGCCCTCGGCGTGGATGTTCGATCCGCCCATTTTTGGGGCATGGTCGTATGGGTGGATGCGACCTCCGGCCGCGAGGTGCCTGTCTCCCACCCGATGAGCTTCGAGCGCTGCGATCGCGAGCTCTGCTTCAGCCGCATCGACCGCAAGCGTTGCATGCCGGATGCGCACCTGCATTTTCCCAAGGCGGATACCGCCGCCTATCGCGGGTCGTGGACCGCGGGAGTGCGGTGCGCCGTCATGCAGGGAGGGCAGGGGGATGTGAAGCATTGGGCCTTCAATGATCCGCTGCCGCGCAAGGGCCGCTGGAAGGCCGAGCCGCCGCCGGCCGCGGAGTACCGAAAACTGGCCACACGGGTGGTGGATCTACATCCACTCACGATGGCCCAGAACGCCCGGACCAGCGCCGGTGGGAACCTGACCCTGGTGCCCACGCAGGCCGTCACGGTGGGGCCCAAGGAAACCTGGATGGCGGACAAGGTGTCCATCTGGCATCCGGGATGCCACGACAACCCGTTCGGGCAGCGGTTGACCGCCTATATGATTTCCAAGGGCATCGTTGATGCCGCCGTGCCGATGTCGCTGCTGGCCGAGCATCCGGACGTGCAGTTCAACTATTACGTCGGTGCGATCGGCACCTGCGACATCGAGATGCACTAGGATTGGACATGGGTTGGAGTCGCCGTCGCGGCGAGCGTCAGCCCCAGTGCCTGTAACAGAACCGGCTCATCGCCTGGTAAATGGCCGGCGGGGCGTTGTGCGAGAGCCATGAGATCGCCCGCCGGCTTCGCGAAGGCCCGGCAACGCTGCGGCGCTGGATGGGCAGGGACCCAGGCCAAAAGGTGATCAGCTTCTCCTCGACGGTGCCCCAATGCAGCTTGTACGAGGCCAGGCCCGTGTTCTCCACCGCCGTTCGGCCAAAACTGAATTCGGAACAACCGAGGGCGCAGGCGGTCTTGATGGCCTCCCAGTAAACCATCTGGCCAGCCCCGGTGCCTGTCGTCTGATTGTCCTCGCCGGAATACTCAAGAATGAAGGTCTTGCCCAGCCGCAGACTGAGCGCCGAAGCAATCGGCCGATTGTCCCGGGAGGCAATGATCAAGAACCGGTTCTCCGGTGGAAGTTCCGTCCAGATCGAACGGAAGTAGGCCGCCGGTATCGCCGGCAATCCAAGCCGCCGACGTGAGCAGACCAGGAGCTGATAGAACTGATGGAGGTCGTCGAGACTCTCCCCGGCCCGCACCTTCGTTTCCTGGGCCTGCCCCTTGGAGATCATCCGCCGAATGGCGGTCCTGGAGAATTTGAGGTACAGCGCCTCGGGGCCCGGCGTCAGATCCAAGGTGTGATGCAGTGCGACTTCGGTGGAGCAGTCCTGCAGCGACTTGGGTGGCACCGAACGCTTCCAGGTTCGGCACTCAAACGGGCAGTTGCGTCGGGCGCGGCGGGCCTCCTCGATGCCAAGCAGAAGGGCCTCCCATTGCGCATCATCCGAGACAAGTGGATCGCAGATGGAGGCGAATGGAATGCTGACCCAGCGCGTTCCCAACAGCCAGCTGCTGACGAGGTACAGGGGAACACCGGCAAGGATCTCCTTGGTCTTGGGATCCTCCACCACCAGGAAACGTCCTCGAATGTGCGGAAAACTGGACTCAATGATGCGCCGCCAGTGGGACAGATGGTAGACGACGCCAAGCGGGTGGCGCTGGACGAACTCGTCCCAGCGATTTGCCTCGGCTGAATCGAGCCAACGCGTGCTCAAGGAGGCGTCGGCCGAACGGACCTGATCCTCGGGCTGTAACCTGGGGGTCATTCGTTCGATGGGTCAGTGACTGCCGAGGCTACGATCGTACTGCATCGAAACAGGGTCGGCTGCTCTCGCCCGACGCAGGTTCATGGGACTCCCAGGGATTTCCCGAGAACCAAGCACTCCCGACCATGGACAGGGCCCTCCGCCACCAACGAAGGAAGGGTCGGTCGGAACCGGGTTGGGAGTTGGTGTCGTCATATACCGACGTCAGTCCATTGCACATCACCGAGCAGCCAAGGGACAAGGCCTGAACCCCGCCGGTGCAAGTCGGGCAATTCCTCTCGGAGCTACCGACTGAGATCGGAAAGGCTAGGCCTCAGCCTAAGGGGGAACCAGAAGAAAATGGCATTATGGACCGCCAAGGAATGTGGGTTGGTGTTCCGCCAGGGGCTGGTTCACACAATTTGCAAACATCCTTATACAAGATACTTAGCGACTCAACTGAAGGGCGGTGGCTCCTAGATGGTTTGGGCTCCGGAAGTTGTCGTGAAAGGGGCCCAATAGCGGTGTTGCTTAGCGAACGACACCGCCAAGTTCCACTCGCCAGCCCCATCCGCATCCTTTAAGGATTTGCATCGTACCGCGTGCATGCGTCCCGGCTCCCGCAGGCTACGCCGACTCAACACGAGTCATCAGGGACGCATGCCTGGAATGCGGGGGGCGGACAATCAGCAAGCCATCCATGCGGATCCATTATTCGACGGACACACCCGACCCGGCATGGGATCGTTTTGTTGAATCCTGCGAGTGGGGACAGTTCCAGCAGACCTCCATGTGGGCTGAGGCGAAGGTCGCGGAGGGGTGGGGCGTCCGCCGGTTGCTGGTGTCGGACGGGGATCGCCTGGTGGGAGGCGCCCAGGTGCTCCACAAGTCGACTCGGTTCGGTCGTATTGCCTTCGTCAACAAGGGGCCGCTCCACGAGGCGGGCCGGGCCGACGTGGCGACGTTGCTGGAGTCGGAGTTGGTGAAGCTGCAGGCCGATGGAAGGTACCGGGGATTGCTGGTTCACTTGCCGGATGACGGCGCTTCCGGGGTGCCATCGCTGCTCCGGCGGGGATTCATGCCCGAAGTGCTCTTTCCCGTGATCACGTCGACCCTGGTGATCGATTTGTCCAAGGGCTGGGAGTGGGTGCACGAACAATTCAGCCGCACCACACGCAAGAAACTGCGGCAGGCCGAAAAGCGCGGTGTCAGCGTGGTGGAAGGCACCCCAGCCGATCTGCCGGAGTTTTATGAGCTGATGGTGAGCACCTGCCAGCGGCAGGGCTCGCAGCCCAGCCCGCGCTCGCTGAAGACGGCGACTTCCCTGGTCGACGCATTTGGGCGGCAGGGCAGGGTTCGAATCTGGTTTGCCGTTCATGGAGGTCGACGCGTGGCCGGCGGCCTGGCACTGCTGTGCGGCAAGCGCGTCACGTTTTGGAAGAAGGGTTGGGATCAATCGGTTTCCGAGAGCAACGCGAACGTGGAAGCCACTTCCCACATCATCCGCTGGGCCACCGAAGCAGGCTACCGATGGCTCGATTTCGCATCGGTCGACGGCGACATCGCCGAGGCCTTGATTCATGGACGCGAACTGCCCGAGGACGTCACCACCCGGCGGGATTTCTTCAACCTCGGGTTTGGCGGTGAAGGCCGGATAATGCCGCCATGCCTCGTTCGATTCCGAAACCCACTTGTGGGGGGGCTCTACCGACTGGCCACGGGCGGTCCGTTCCGAAAGAGCGTGAAGCGGATGACGTCGGCGATGGGCCTGTTGGGGTGAGGCTCCAACCTCCTTCTGGGCGCGAACCTCTTTCTCGGACGGACCTTCTTGGCGTCGTCGCGCCCTGGCGTGCGATCCAACTGAGTCGTTCCGCTAAGCAGCACCATTTCGTTGCAACACTTCCAGCATGGCACGGTCGAGTTGGTGGCCCTTGAACTCCTCGTAGACAACGTCGGAGCGGCCTGAATCCAGGACGCCGAAGCTGCCGCGGAAGTTCCAGAGAGCCCAGCCCCAGCCGACCTCCTTCCAGAGGCTCAGGAGGTCGTTCATCCAGGCCAGGGCGACAGTGTGCGGGGTCTTGTTGAAGGCTCCCCACTCGCCCACGTGAACACCGACCCCCTGACGTTCCAGTTCACGCCAGGGAGCGATCACTTCCCGGCGGATCCGTTCCTTGTCCCATCGATCCTTGCCATCCGGGTTCAGAGGCCAGGTCGGCTCGGGCCAAGCTTCGCCATTCACCCAACTGGCTTTGTGGTGGCTGACGCGCATGGGATCGTAGCCGCGGGTGCTTTGGCCCAGGTTCAGCGGGGCCAAACCGGGCACGGGTTTTCGACCCCAGCGTAGCCCGTCGGCGATGATGAGCCGCTTGGGGTCCTCAGCTCGGATCGCTTCCACCAATGCGGTGACGATCCGGATATAGGAGGAGTCCGGAAGGTCTTTGGGCTCGTTGAGCAGATCGAAGCTCACCGCGGTGTTGGGCAGACCGCGGTATCGACGGGCGAAATGCGCCCAATGGAAGGCGCAGGCATCCAGCGCCTGCTGGTCCTTGAACAGATCCAGCGGCTCCTCCGGCGGGTTGACGCAGTAACCCGGTGCGCGATGGAGGTTCAGGTTGACGTGGATCCCATGCTTTCGTCCGAGTTCCACGGCCTGGTCGATGTGACGGAGTTGGGATTCCTCCAGCTTCAGCCATTCGGCAGGGTCCCCTTTGGACCAGCATTGGTAGGACATCGGCAGGCGCACGAAATCGAAGCCCCAGTCGGCGATCATGGCAAAGTCGTCGGGACTGAACGCTGGGTTGCCGTTGCGGTGGGCGGTGAATTTTTCCAGGAGATTGAAGCCGCGCCAGGCGGGCAGTTTTTTGGGCGATGGCTCGGGGAGCTGGCGCGGTTCGGCGCCCAGGGATGGAAACGGAAGGGTGAGCGTCGCGGTCGCGGTGGCGCCCACGGTCGCGGCGGTGCGCAGGAAGGATCGACGATTCATGGCTGGAGGGTTGGTGATCGGAGTGGGTTGGGCTTGGCACGGCATCCAAACCGTCTCGGGGGCACCAATCACGCGTATTGTGTCCGGATGGAGACTTGATATAGATCAAGGTGATCCCTGAGTGACTCCCGTTGAATCAACGGCGACATGAACATGACAACCAATGACGCGGTGATTGATGTGCGGCCGATTCCGCCCCGCGAGCGGCATCCGCGGATTTTTGGAATGTGGGAGGCCCTCGAAGCCGGGGGCGCGATTCTCCTGGTGAACGACCATGATCCGCTTCCCTTGTACTACCAGTTTGCCGCCGAGTTTCCGGGGGAGTTCCATTGGGACTACTTGGATCGCGGGCCGGAGGTCTGGCGGGTGCGGATTGCGAGGGGTGACTTCCCGGACCCCGGGTTCCGGCCGGAACGGGGCGCCAGGAGTTCCTGTCGACCGGCGGCGGTTCCGATCGAGTTTGTGCGGCCATTGACGCTGGATGTGCGGCCGGTCCTGGCGGAAGGAGGTTCCCCGTGCGGGCCGATTGAGGAAGCGGTGACCAAGCTGATCCCCGGGCAATCCCTGGTGGTTCTGGTGTCGTTCGAACCGGTGCCGCTCTACACGAAACTGGGCATGTGCGGTTTCTCCCACGAAACGACGCGCCTTCCCGATGGGACTTGGCAGGTGACGTTCAAGCCGGGTGTTGAGTCGCATCCGGACCGGTTCGAAGTCTGTGGATCCCACGATCATTGAAGAGCGTTGGCGGAGTCGGCGCGAGGCGCATGCATGAAGGCCAGTGTGATCAAAGGCATGGTGGTGGGTTCGGCCCTCGGGGTGGCGTTGGGGGTGGGGACCTACACCTTCGTCTATGCCAAGGGCTGGTCATACCTGACCAACAACCCCGCGGCCTGCGCCAACTGCCATATCATGCAGGAACAGTACGACGCCTGGCACAAGAGCAGCCACCATGGGGTGGCGACCTGCAATGACTGCCACACCCCGCACAGTCTCATCCCCAAGTACCTGGTGAAGGCCGAGAATGGGTTCTGGCATTCCTTCTACTTCACCACCGGCACCCATCCCGATCCCATCCAGGCCCGAGACGTCAGCGTGAAAATTGCGGAGAAGAACTGCCGCCGATGCCATGAGGAGGTGGTGGACCAGATCGACACCCGGGCCGGGCACGGCCGGGAAATGAACTGCATTCGGTGTCACCGCGATGTGGGACATCCGAACCGGTGAAGTCATGACCGGTGGACGGCTCCCGATTGTCCTTCGTGAGCATGCCCGGGACGGAGACAGGACGAAGCATCCGATGAACGCGAGACAGCCATGAAATCATCCGACAATCCGACTTCCGCCGAAGCTCAAGCCGCGCATGAAAGCCGGCGTCGTTCCATCGGGTGGATGGCTGGGATCGCCATTGCGGCCGCCGTCTGTGCTGTGGGAGGACTTGGACTCCTGATGAACGTGATGGAACGGAAGCAGGAGGGTAAGAACCCGTTCTTTCGCGTGGTGGAGCTTACCGATGACACCGAGGATCCGGCCCTCTGGGGGAAGAATTTCCCGCTGCAATACGACGATTACCGGCGGACCTCGGACCAACAACGAACCCGGTTTGGCGGCAGTGAGGCGATGCCCAAGACCCCCTCGGAGGCGGATCCGCGGTCGATCGTGGCCCAGTCGCGGCTGGAGGAGGATGAACGGCTGACGCGCATGTGGGCGGGGTACGCATTCTCCAAGGATAT
>CAUJJW010000074.1 GCA_963205105.1 Verrucomicrobiota bacterium
CTGACCGACTACTACACGCTGATCAAGAAGCAGATCGTTCAACGGCTGGAGCGCATCGACGGGGTGGCCAACGTCAAGACGGACGGCTTGGAGGAGAAGGAAATCCTGATCGAGGTGGACCGGCAACTGGCGGAAGCGACCGGGCTGAATTTCTACCAATTGGTCCAGGAGTTGGGTGAGGACAACTTCACCATGGCCAGCGGGAATGTGCGGGACTCCGGGCGAAAGTATCTGCTGCGGTCGGTGGCTCAGTATCAGACGGTGGAGGAACTGAAGAACCGCCCGCTGTCGGCCAACGTCCGGTTGGGTGACATCGCGACCCTTCGCTATGAGGAGCCGGAGAAGCGCTATTCCGTGCGGGTCAACAGCCGGCCGGCGGTGGCGCTGGTGGTGTTCAAGGAAGGCGAGGCGAACACCGTGGATGTGTCCCACCGGGTCCGGGAGGAATTGAAGAAGCTTCAGAAGGATCCGCGCCTGGGTTCGATGTACAGCGAGATGCTGTTCAACCAGGGCGAGGTGGTGGAGGACTCACTCAACAACCTGGTTTGGGGCGGGCTTTTGGGCGCGGTGCTCGCCGCCCTGGTGCTCTTCGCGTTTCTCAGGCGCATCCGCCTCACCCTGATCATCACCCTGTCCATCCCGCTGTCCCTGTTGATCGCCTTGGCGGCGATGTTCTTTGCCGGCGAATCGCTGAATATCCTGACGATTTTGGCCCTCGTGATTGCGATCGGGATGCTGGTGGATAACTCGATCGTGGTGGCGGAGAACATCCACCGTCACCATCGGGAAGGGTGGAGTCGCGCGGATGCCTGCATCCGGGGCGCCGGCGAGATCGCGCTGGCCATCACGTTGGCGACCCTGACCACGGTGGTGGTGTTTGTGCCTGCCGCGTTGGTGGAAGGAGATGGCCAGTTCTTCCTCATCCGGCTCGCGCTGCCCATCTCGGTATCGCTGCTGGCCTCCCTGGTGGTGGCGCTCGTGTTCATCCCGCTCAGCGTCTACCTCACCTTGCCGCGCACCGGTGAAGGCGAACATTCCTCCAGGTGGCAAAAGGCCCATGACCGGGTGAATGTCTGGCTGGAGAGATTGTACGAGGCGAGCCTCGGGCGGATGAATCGGCTGTATGTGCGGGCGCTGGCTCTCTGCCTGGGGCACCGGCTCGATCTGGTCATCATCCTGACCGCCATGTTTGCCCTGACCTTCGGCTGGGGCTTCAAGAAGGTGGAATTTGTCGAGCAGCAGGAGGAGGACCGCACCAGCTTTCAGCTGAACGTGGAGGCATCGAACGAATATGGGTTCGAGGATCTCGGCGAGTTCTTTGGTGCTGTGGAGAAGGTGCTCGAGGAACGCAAGGAGGAGTATGGGCTCAAGGGTTACTTCGTGTTCTACCGCCAGCGTTTCGGCTCCATTGAGGGGTGGTTCGATGAGAATCGGACGATGAAGATGAGCGCCAAGGAAGTCGCCGCCACCGTGCTCAAGCAGATCCCGAAGAAACCAGGCATCCGGGTCTTTCAGGGTGAAGAAAACCGGGCCGAGGACGCCAAGGGCAAGGCCGTCTTCGGCATGCACTTGGAAGGGGACGATGCCGCAGAGTTGGAAAAGGTCGCCGAACAGATCGAGCCTTTGTTCCTGGCGGTCGATGGCGTGTTGGGCATTCGAAGAGGCGAGGAGGCGGCGCCGAGCGAAATGGCGCTTCGCATTGATCGAGATCGGGCGGCGGCGTCCGGCGTGAATCCCGAGGTGATCGCGACCCTGGTTGGCTACGCGCTGCGGGGAACGCAATTGCCCAAGTACAACGAGGCTGGCCGGGAAATACCCGTGCGCTTGCGTTTCGAAGAGGCGGATCGGGAGACCATGGTCGAACTCGGGGGATTTCCGGTACCGACGGCGGAGGGCGGGCGGGTGATGCTTTCGTCGCTGACGGATGCGGAAGTGAGCAATGCCCCGCGCAGCATCTTTCGCCGCAACAAGCGCATCACCCGTTCGATGACGTTCGAACTTCGGGAGGAAAAGGGAACGGCGATTCGGGATCGGCTGGTGGCGTTGCAGCAGCGGGTGGCGCTTCCCGAAGGGGTCACTTTCGGGACCACTGCCATCGACAACACCCGGGAGGAGATGATGAGCATGGTCTTTGCTGCCGGGCTTTCCGTGGTCTTCATCTACCTGCTCATGGGTTTCCTGTTTGAAAGCTTCATCCTGCCGCTGTCGGTCCTCCTGACCATCCCGCTCGCCGGCATTGGGGTGGTCTGGGCGCACCTGGTGACTGGGAAGGACGTGGATTTTCTGGGCGCCGTCGGCGTCATTCTCCTGATCGGTGTGGTGGTGAACAACGGGATCGTGCTGGTGGATTATGTCAGTCGGCTTCGCCAGGAAGGGGTGGCCAGGAGCGAGGCCTTGCTGCTCGCCGCGGATCGTCGCTTTCGCCCCATTCTGATGACCGCCTTGACCACCATCATCGGCATGGTGCCGCTGACCGTCAGTGCCCCGAGTGAGACGGGACTGAGCTACAAGAGCTTCGGGCTGACCCTGATCGGCGGCATGACGACGGCCACGGTCCTGACCTTGCTCGTCGTTCCGATCTTCTACACCTTCTTCGACGATCTCCGGGAGTCGTGCTCCAATGCCCTGGGTCGTCTGGTGAATCGTCCGACGACGACCAAGACGGTTCCGATGTGAAAGGAATAGCGGAGTTCCACGACTACCGGTGGAAGGGTCGGCGCCTTGCCGGCGCCCATGAACGGCGAAACCATGAAAACGTTGAAGATATTGATGCTGGTGGCGGCCGGGCTGACCGCGGCTATCCTCCTGACCATGTCACGGCCGGGCCCCAGTGTTCCGTCCGGTGAAGACGCCGCGAAAGCCTCCCCATCCATGAATCCAAGCGAATCGAAGCCCGCCACCGCCACCCAGCAGGAAACCGCCATCCTGGCGGGAGGTTGCTTTTGGGGCATGGAGGAGATCCTCCGCAACATCCCCGGTGTCTTGGAAACCGAGGTCGGTTATATCGGAGGTGCGACCGAAGCCCCCAGCTACAAGCAGGTCTGCACCGGTGTCACCGGCCATGCGGAAGCGGTTCGCATCGTGTTCGATCCTGCACGCCTCACCTACGAGGCCCTGCTGGGATACTTCTACCGGATGCACGATCCCACGACGTTGAACCGACAACACAACGACGTCGGCACCCAGTATCGATCGGCGATCTTCTTCACATCCAACGAACAGAAGGCCGTGGCGGCGAAGGTGACGGAGGCCATGGGCAAGTCCGGTCGATTCAAGAAGCCCATCGTCACCCAGATCGTGCCGGCCACCGAATTCTTCAACGCCGAGGACTATCACCAGAAGTATCTGGTGAAGAATCCGGGCGGCTACAACTGCCACATCCTGCGGGACTGACCCTTCCCCAACGATCGCCGGATCAGGCCACCACCGAGCGCACGACATCCCCCGCCACATCGGTCAGTCGGAAATCCCGGCCGTTGAGGCGGTAGGTGAGACGTTCGTGATCGAAACCCAGCAGGTGCAGGAGCGTGGCGTGGAGGTCGTTGACGCTCACGCGGTTGACGGCCGCCTTGAGCCCGATTTCGTCCGTCTGGCCGTGATGTACCCCGCCTTTCACACCCGCGCCAGCCAGCCAGTAGGTGAAGGCGTGCGGGTTATGGTCGCGCCCGGGTTTTCCACCCTTCTGTGACACCGGCAATCGGCCAAACTCACCGCCCCAGATCACCAGGGTGGACTCCAGCAGGCCGCGCTGTTCGAGGTCGGCGAGCAGGGCGGCGACGGGTTGATCCGTTTCCAGGGCGAAACCGCGGTGATTGCCGACGATGTCCTCGTGGCCGTCCCAGCTGCGCTGGTTCTCCATGCCGCCCGAATAGATCTGAACGAAGCGCACGCCCCGTTCGACCATGCGCCGGGCCATGAGGCATTGACCGGCGAAATGGGTGCAGTGCTTCTGGTCCAGTCCGTAGAGGCGCTTTGTGTCGTCGCTTTCGCTGGCAATGTCGAAGGCCTCCGGGGCGGCGGTTTGCATGCGGTAAGCCAGTTCGAAGCTCTCCATGCGGGCGGCGAAATCGCCTTCGACAGCGACCGGTGCCGTGTGTTCCCGGTTGAGACGGGCGAGCAGATCCAATTGGGCGCGCTGGGTGCGGTCGGTCATGCCGGCCGGCCGACGGAGGTTGTCGATGGGCTCGCCCTTGGGGCGTAGCCAGGTTCCCTGGTACACACTGGGGAGGAAACCGGCACCCCAATTGTTGGCGTTGCCTTTGGGGAGGCCGCGATCGAGGGGATCGCTCATCACCACGAACGCCGGCAGATCCCGGCTGGCGCTGCCCAGACCGTAGGTGGCCCACGAACCGACACATGGGGATCCCATGCGCGTGGTTCCGGTGTTGATCATGAACAGCGCCGGACTGTGGTTGTTCGACTCGGTGTGGCAGGAATGGAGAAACGCCATCTTGTCGACCTGCCGGGTCAGGTGCGGAAAGAGATCGGAAACCCAGGTGCCACTCTGCCCATGTTGGGCCCAGCCAAACGGCGACTTCATCAACGGCCCCACCGCTCCGGTGAAGAAGCCCGTGGTGTTGTCGAACCCGGCGAGTTCCTTGCCATCCCGTGCGATCAGTTCCGGTTTGTAGTCCCAGGTGTCCACCTGGCTCGGGCCGCCGTTCATGAACAGCCAGATCACCGACTTGGCTTTGGCGGGAAGATGGGGAGGTCGTGGAGCCAGCGGATCCGTGGCGGAAGCTGTGGCCGGGGCGACGAGCAGCCCGCTGTCACGCAGGAGGGTCGCGAGACCGAGCGTGCCGGCGCCGAGTCCCGCACGACGCAGGAAGTCGCGACGGTTCGTGAGTGCCGGAGGTTGGGGAACGCCTGGCTCGGAGTCGCGAGAGGAACCGTCGGCCGCCAGGGAGTGCCGGTGGAGGCCGAGCGGGTTGGCGTTATTCGACATAAACGAATTCATTGAGGCTGAGCATGGCCTGGGCGAGATCGGTGAGTGCCAGCAGGGCGTGTTCCTGAAGGGGTTCCGTGGCGTGCGCTTCCAGCCGGTAGTTTTCCGTCTGCTCCCGCAGGAAGGTGGTCGCTGTCTCCAGTTCCGACGCGGAAGGTTCGCGGCTCAGGGCCACAGCATAAGCGCGGCGAACGGTGACGTCGGGGGAGGTTTCCTTCTCGGCAGAGATGCGCCGGGCGAAGTGACCTGCCCACTCGCGTCCTTGGGGGCTGTTCATCAGGAGCAAGGCCTGGGGAGCCACGGTGGTGGCCGGCCGGGTGCCCTGACTCACCAAAGGTTCAGGCGCGTCGAACACCTGCATCGCGGGGATCATCTGACTGCGCTTCACCGTGAAGTAGATGCTGCGTCGGGTGCTCGTGGCCTGGAGTGTGCCGGGTCCGTACATCGCGGGGTCCAACACTCCAGACACCGAGAGCAGCGAATCGCGGATGGCCTCGGCCGTGAGACGACGCGGGATGAAGGCACGGTACGATTCCGGTCCACGCAAGGAGGCGGCGGAGTCGGAGTCTGAGCGCGCGCGATCGCTGCTCACCTGATACGCCGCGCTGGTCAGGATCCATTCGTGGATGGGCTTGAGTCGCCAATCCTGCCGGATCAGTTCGGCGGCGAGCCAGTCGAGCAGTTCCGGGTGGGTGGGCCGGGATCCTTGCAGACCGAAGTCGTTGGGCGTCTCCACCAAGCCCCGGCCAAAATGATGCTGCCAGAGTCGGTTCACGATGACTCGGGCCAGCAAATGGCCGGCCCCGTGGTCGTGGTCCGTGATCCAATTCGCCAGGGTCCGTCGGCGACCGGAGAACTTGGCGCCCGCCGGGGGAGTCCAATGCCAGCGTTGTTCGGCGTCCGGAACACGGGCGAGCACTTGGAGAAAGCCCTGGGTCGCAATGCCGCGTTTTTGGTCGGTGCTTCCGCGGTTCAAAATGTAGGTCTCGTTGAAAAAGTCGGCCCCCTGGGTGTGCATGCGAACCGGAGTGTTGCCCTCCGTGCAGGTCAGCACCTTGGTCAGCCTCGGCTGGGGAGACGTGCGCCGATGGGTTTCAGCGGTGTGAGCCAGCGCTTTCCAGCCGGGATCGGAGGGTTTCCACCAGTCGATCAAAACCGCGCGCTCAGCGGGGTTCAGTGTGGAGAACTGGCTTGGATCGGCGTGCAGCCTCGCCAGGAGGGTGGCGATGACGGCTGGGAGTCCGCCGCCATCGAGCGGGGCTTCGGGATGGGAAGTCACCGAGAGCCGGGGACGGCCAATGTTGTGACGGGTGTTGAGCTGGAATTCGAGAACCACGGTGAGGGTGTGCCCGGGTTCCACCGCGAGAGGTTGGTCGAAGGTGAAGACGGCGGCATGGTTGGTTCCGAAGCGCGGATCGATGGCCCAGCCCGTGTGCGGATCGGTGTCGAAGGCGCGCACGACCGCGAGGTTGTTGGTGTTTTGCTGGAACGTGGCCCGCGCGCTGGCGATCCGGACCTCGTTCGAAGCGGAGCCATCGGCGTTCGGGGATGTGAAGACACGGATTCGACTGAGCCCGATGTTGCCGTTGTCGGCGCGACCCGGGCCGCCCTGGACCAGGCTTGGATCCGACAACGCTTCCAGGCGAAGCGCGGCGATCGGGGAAGAATCCGGAAGAAGGGTGTTGAAGGTGTAGACGTCGGAGTCGCCGTTCTTGCCTTCGACGCGGTACGAGCCGTCGTCGAGGCGGCGGAAGGTGGCTCCGGCTTGTGAATGGGCATCGGAGAAAGCGAGCACCTGCCAGGCTGGTGGAGTCATGCGGGCGCCACCCGAGGCGATCCAGGCGTCGAAGCGATAGGGCAACTCCCGCTCCTCGTAAGCCTGGAGGGCGGCGTCGAGCGGTCCCTGGGCGGCGTCGAAGGAAGCCTTGCGCCGGCGGAAGTCGGCGGGGTTCAGGTCAAGATCCAGTTCGCTCCGCGTGGTGGTGGTGAAGGTGGAGAGCAGCTGATAGTACTCGCGGGTGGAGATGGGGTCGGACTTGTGATCATGGCAGCGGGCGCAGCCGATGGTCAGGCCCAGCATGGCGGTGCCGGTGGTGGCCAGCATGTCGTCCATCGCGTCGTACCGGGTGCGCTCGACTTCGTTGGCGGTGATCTGGGTGGGGAAAACTCCGGCGCCGAGAAAACCGGTGGCCATCAGCGCCAGCGGTTCGTCCGGTGCGAATTCGTCACCGGCCAGCTGCCAGCGGACGAACTGGTCGTAGGGCATGTCGTCGTTCAGCGCCCGGATGACGAAGTCGCGGTAGTGGTAGGCGGCCGGACGATCGTAGTCGTGTTCGAACCCGCTGCTCTCGGCGAAACGCGCGACATCCAGCCAGTAGCGCGCCCAGTGTTCGCCGTACTGCGGACGTTCGAGTAGGCGACGCACCACGGTTCGCCAGGCGTCCGGCGTGGGGGTTCGATCGTGGACGAAGGCGTCCACTTCCTCCGGCGTGGGCGGCATGCCGAGCAGATCCAGATGGACCCGGCGAAGGAGGGTGCGACGGTCCGCGGGAGGCGCCGGGGATAGTTCTTGGACTTCGAGCGGGGCGAGGATGAAGCGGTCGATCGGGGTTTGGACCCAGTCGGTGCGGCGAACCGTGGGAGGTGTGGCGGTGGCGAGCGGTTCAAACGCCCACCAGGATTCTCTTCGGGCGGGAATGGGTTTGTCGGACGCCGGGGCGTTGGTGGTTTTAAGCCATGGCGCGTGATCCGCGGGGAGTTCGGGGGCGGGGGGAGCCGCCGAAAGATCAGAGAACGCGGATGGCACGAGAGCCAAGGCGGCGAGGGCGATCGACAAGGCCAGGGATGGAGTCATTCAGGGATGGAACTCATGCATTTCGGGCGGGAGACGGACGGGAGGCGAGCACGAATTCGGGGGAGGCGCTGAGGTCGGGAAGTCCTGCAACGTGGAGGTTCGATCCGGTCGCACGCGACTCCACGAACGATTCAGATGGATCTCACGCCAAGACGCGAAGACGCCAAGAAAGACCTGCCGAAAACGAGCACTGCTTCTGTCAGGATCCGCGAACCGTAAGTTTTGGGTGCTTGGACTGTCACGATCCTACCAGTTTATTGCTTTTCTTTGCGTCTCCGCGTCTTGGCGTGAGATCGAAGGATTTCATCGGAATCGTTGGCTAAGGAGGAAAAGGTGAACCGTTCCGTAGCGGCGGGCGTACCGCCCCCCCCGGAATTCCCGGTTCATGGTCCAAACTCGCGTCCGAATTTCGGAGGTTGGCCCTCTCCAAGAACCGAGTTCTCACCACCGAGGCACCAAGCAACAAGACCGACCGTTGATACAGCTGGGACTTGGTGTCGCTGTGGTGATTCCCCCAGCGGTTCAAGGTCCGTGAGCCGGTCGATTTTGAGCAGGGGACTTCCCACGGGCCATCGGCCCGTTCCATCCCAGCCTGGGCCGAAGGCCCAGGAGCGTTGCCCCGAGATCGGCCGAGGGCTGAAAGCCCGACCCATCCGGGGCCATCCGAGCCTTGAATGCCAAGAACCTATCCCTCGGTGGGACGGGCCGTTGGCCCTGGTACCCGGCTGGCTCACGCCATGGGCTTCCGGTCTTTCGGCCCTCCGGGCCTTGGCTCACTCCACCCGCACCCTGAAAAACTGGGGAGGGCGCAGGCCGGTCGGAATGGGGATGGACCCCGGTTGTCCGTTTCCGATCAGTTGGCCTGCCAGGGTGGTCCAGAAACCGGTGTTGAGACTGCCTCGGAACTGGAGCCGGTAGCGCGCGCCATCGATCGTGTCGAAATGAACCCGCCACGAACCATCCGGCTGGTGCCGGAGCTCGATCGTCGGGACCGGTGGTGCGTCGTCATTGAGAATGCCGACCGGCGCGCGCCCTTCGAGGACCTTCGCCTGCGGTGCCTCCATCAACTCCACGAACAAACCGTCCGCAGGCTCATACACCGTGTCGCCGATCACGGGAACGGCGACAAGGTTCGTTCCCTGACCGGTCTCGAATCGAAGCCATCCTTCCGAGTGGATATAGTCCGTCCCGGGGGTCGCGGTGCCGGCCACGGTTTGGTACCGGACTTCCATCGGATACTCCGCGGGGTCGGAGAGCACGACGGGCACCAAGCCCGATGTGTGGCCGCGATGGCCCTCCTGGAAGGTCGCCCATTTCACGGACACCCAGGGCAGATCGTCGTCGACGATCGTGATGACCGCGGAGGTGTGGCCGAGGGCGACCGGGCTGGGCAGGAATTCGAGGCGGAAGCTTTCGTTGCGCTCGGCGAGGAAGTCGCTCCGGATGATCGATGCCGCGCTGGTGGTGGCGCCGCGAGCGAAGCGGAAAACCCCTTCGAGGGTGGTCAGATCGTTTTCGTTGGCGGAGAGAGGCGTGACGCGGAAGGGAACCTCCCAACCGGCCGGAGCCGGACTCGTGAGAACTCCTGTGACGGAACTGGCGGCGAACGAGTCCGTGCCTTCGGGAACGGGTGAATCGTCGACGACGAAGACGGGTGGGCCAGGAATATGAACCCGCCATTCGATCTCGTTATCCGACGGGTTGGGGTCTGGCAGTGCGCTCCTCACCCGGAGGCGGAGGCTTCCGTCGCCGATTGAGGTGGGTCGCAGAACCAGGGTGATGTTGGTGGAACTGTCCAAGGTTCCGAGCGGTAGTACGCGTTGGCCTTGGAGGAGAGGAAGATTGGGTTGGGTCAGTTCGAGGACTCCGGAAACCTCGATCTCCAGGGCACTGTCGCGCGCGGCCCTTGGTCCGCGATGGGCGATGGTGACGGATACCGTAATCGGGGCATCCACGCCCACGAGCGGATCCGGGGCGGGGATGGAAAGGGACAAATCGGTTTGGGCGACGCCCGCGACGGTGCCGTCGATGCGCAACGCACGAAACGCGACGAGAAGAAGTCCGCGGGCACCCATGGGCACGACCCGCGAAAAGTCGCCGAAGATCGTGGCAGCTGGAGGCACTTGAATGCGCCAAATGTTTTCGAGCGTGGCGCCACGGGCTTCGAGGGTCAGGGGAGGCCCTCCGAACTGGGAATGATCAGGCAGGCAGCGAAAGATCGTGGAAACCGCCGGATCGGCGATGAGCGTGCCCGACGAGACCAATGAATCGTTGGAGGTGAGTGAGGCGAGGTTGACGAGTCGACCGGTCGAGAAGGCGAGGTGTTCGGGAACGGCCGAGATCGGACCGCCGAAGCTGGCTGCGGTATCAAGATCTCGGACTTCCGTGACGCCCGACTCGTCCACCAGCACGTCGCGCAAATCGAGGCCGCTGGAAACGTAGAGTCGGTTGGTGCGGCCTGGCGCCAGGAAGAATCCGTTGCCGCTCCAACGCAGTCCCTCGACCGTCTTGGGCAAGGGGGTTCCGTTCCGGTAGGCAATCACCCGAGGTTGCCCGCTGGAAGTGATCCCGGCGCCGATCAACGTGTCGGGCTGACCGGGAACCGTGGCGAGGGCGCCAAACGGGACCGAGCTGTTGATTTCAAAGGGAAACTGCGCGACCACGGAACGGGCGTTCAGGTTGACCCGCACCACGTCTCCGCCTGCCAATCCGATCCAGGCGGATTCGCCGTCGTGGGACACGGCGACCTGCTGGGGAAGCCCTGGAAGGGGGATCTCGGCACGGAGATCGAGGGAATCGGGACCGAGCAGGACCACGGCGCGGTGGGTGTTGAAGATCGCCACCAATTCTTGTCGCGTCCCGCTCCAGACCGTCTGTCCCGGAGGGTACTCGAACCGGCGAAAGCCTGGGACGGAAGCTTCGGCGGTGGTCTGCACGAGGGCGGTGACGCGGTTGTTTTCGACACTGGTTTCGCTCACACCGGAGCCAGCCGTGATGCCCACCACGGTGAGCCCTGGTTCCGGTCGCTGGAGTTGGATCTCCACATCGACGGAGGCACCGGCGACGAGGGATCCGATCGATGCCGTGATGACCTCGCCGCAGCATTGGGAATCGATGGACCCCGGAGTGACCGAGAGGTACTCGACGCCGAAGGGCCGGGACAGCTGGAGTGCGACCGACCCCGCTGCGGTTGGACCGGCATTCGTCACGCGAACGCGTACCGAGAAGGGCTGCCCCGCGGGAACCTGGGTGGGTGCCGAGAGCAGGCTTGCGGCGAGGTCACCTTGGGGAAATCCGACGTTGCCGCTGGATTCGGCGACATTGTTGTCGGGCGAATCGCCCGGGGAACTGGTGGCAAGGGTGGCGCGGAGGTTGAAACTTCCCGGATTGAGCGTGGCTCGGACTCGAACTGTCTTGGTGGAAGCCGGTGCCAGGTCACCAAAATCCAAATAGTGAGCTCCGAGGTAATCCAGTGCGGGAGCGCCTTCGATCGACATTTCCCGGAATGCACCGAAGCGCTGGAGGACGAGTCGGCATCGGGTGACCGGTTCGGAGGACGGATTGGACACGGTGAGAGTCCATTCGAAAGGTTCATACGCCGTCGGGGCGACAGGCGAGGTCAGGGTTAGGACCAAGTCGCCTCCCGTGGGCTCGGGCACGACCGACGGTTGGCCGATCCAGAGTTGTCCCTGAAATCCGAGCACAGCGAGCCCACCCACACCCCAGCGCGCCATCGCCACCGGGGCGTCGACAAACCCGGGGACCGCTTCCTCCGAACGAGGGGCGAACGAAATGGCGTCGTAGCGTCGCAGCAGGGGCCCCACGGCTGAGTAGACGACACCTCGCGCGGAATCCGTGACCCATGGCCAATCGGTGGGGCCGGGCAGGGCGTTTCCGGATTCGAGATCGACGGTCATTCCCGAGAAATAGAGACGCCTCGAATCCGTCGAGAATCGGAGATTGCCAAGGGGCGGTGACAAGGGTGTAGCGTCCCCATCTCGAACAAGACCGTTTGCGTCCACTCGATAACGACGAAGCTCTCCCGGCTGGACCACCCACAGACGATCGATGGAGAACCCCAGGTAGCGAGGGTCGGCCGAATCGACGATCGATGCGGGGCGCGCCGTGGCGTCATCGAAAACCACCAGGCGCCGGGTGGTCGAGACCACGATCGTGCGACTGGACGATGGCAGGGTAAGGAAGTCCGTGACGCTCTCGTCGCTGAAGGGCAGGTCGAGATCGATGGTGTTGGCTTCGAGATTCCAGCGGAGGATCCGCGACGTACCCAGGCGGGCGTAGAGGTAACGACCGTCGGCGGTGGCTGCGATTTGTTCCGGATTCGCGTTCAGGGCACGTCGTCGGAGCGGCAGTCCGGAGGTTGGATCCAGCTCGACAAGGGCGGGGCCGCCTTCGAATTCCGGCGCTGCCACGGCGAGCCAAAGAGTCTGTCCGTCGGCGCTGCCCACCATGTGGCGGGCATCCACCACCCGTTGGCGGGCTTGGCCCAGGGATGGGCCCACCACGAGGGTGCGAAGGCGGGCCAGGTCGTTGTCCGGGTTGGGATCGGTGATGCTGGAGAGCACAGCAGCAGTACCTCGGACCATCGTCGCCGCGTTGCCTCCCCGGGATTCCGTGATGGTTCGGGTCTCGCCTGGAGCTATCGAACCCAGGATGTGCTGCGCGCCGGTGTCCAAAGTCAGTAGGGTTCCCTGGGCGGTTCCGGGCCCACGATTGGTCACGGTCCATGTCCATTCGAAGGCATTCGCCAGGGGAAGACCGTTGGTGTAGCGGTCTTCGACACTCTCGGGGCCCGTGCCTGAAACGGCGAGATCCGCTGGAAGGGCGGCGAGGATCGGACTCTGCCAGATGAGCAAAGAGGGCCAATCGCCGGTCAAGGCCGCGAAACCACCGTCCGCCCAGCGGATGAAGTTGCGAGCCACTCCGGCAAACTCCGGCCAGGGAACCGCATGCTGGCCGATTCGACGGAACGTGAGCCGGTCGACCGCGCTGAAGTCGCCACGGTCCCCCAAAATGGCGAGACGATGGTCTCCTTCGGCGAACGCGACCCAGCGGCCGTTGGGTTGGTAGTCGATGCGAGCCAGGGGTTCGATCGAAAGCACTTCGCCCGAGCCGCGATAAAGTTGGTCCCCCCACCGAATCAGGTTCGGCTGACCTCCTCCGGGAAAGCCGACGAAGAGTTCCGTGGTCGCCCGCACACCGTCGTCATGAATGGCCAGGGCGTGAATCCGACCGCCCCAATCGAGGATCGCTTCGCCGGGTGTTCGGCCGGGAATGAGGTGACCCGGCGCGCTGGCGTTGGGAATGATCACGGAATTGGAACGGCGTTTCCCATCGATCACTGCGATGGCATGGAGGTCACGGATCATGCCTGGCGGATCGTTCTCAGCCTCGTTGATCAGGACGAGCAGGCGATCCGTTCCGCCGCTCAGAACGAGAAGTGCCTCGGGACGGGCCGGGCTAACCGAGTTAGTCAGGAACACCACCGCACCGGTTCGCCAATTGGCGAGGTCGATGCGCTGAAGGGAACTGTCGGTGGACGCGAGCCACGCTTCCGAGCCGTGCTCGCTGTTAGACTGGCGGTGGGCAGGCTTGGACTGCGGGAGGGTCCGGTTGGTGGTGGCCGACGCAGGGTCGATCTCGATCAGCTGCGTGGCGAAATTCGTCGACCCGCCGCCCAAGGCCAGGAGTTGGGGAACGCCAGGGCGCACGGCGACGTCGGTGAACAGGCCAGCGATGGTGTGACCTCGCAGGATGTCGATGGTGGCCGGCTGGAAGGTGCGTTCCGCCACCTGGAGTTCGAGCCCGGCACCCAGGGCTTCGCCGGAAAAGCGAAGGTCGCCCCGGAAGAGACCGTTGCTGAACGTCAGCGGGAACGGTTGAGGCGACGAGGCCGCCAGCTGGGGATGCACGGCGAGGCGCAGCTCAGCCGATACGTTGGTTCGAGGGGTTGCCTGGAATCGATCCCGCAGGCCAAGGGTCGTCGGCACCGGTTCTCCCCCGAAAGCCGCCCGGGGACCGCTGAAGACCACGCCGTCCACCTCGGCTTCATTGTCGAGGAGACGAAGATTGAGACACACCGACTCGGCGTCGCCAAGGAACGTGCAGACGGAGGCATGCTGCTCGCCATCGAGCGTCGCGTTGTCCGGAAGCTGAACGGTGAAGGGGATGTCTCGCGTTCCCGGAGGAACCTGAATCGGGGATGGTAAGGTCAGTCGCCCGTGGTCGCTGCGCCACGTCAACGAGATCGGATGATCGCGGGGCGTGGCGAACCGCACGATCCCGGACACGGGTTCGCCTTCGACCAGCTGCGACGGGAGTTCCACCGTGAACCCCCGATCGTCGTCGTCGATCACTTCCAAGCTCACTTCGGCCCCGGGTCCGGTGCTGGAGGAAGCTCGAAGGGTGGCTCGACGGGCAGCGGGATTCACGAAACCGTCATCGTCGATTCGAACCGGGAATGCCGCGGCGATCCTGCCTGCCGGGATGACCACCGTTGCGGGGACCTGGATCAGCGGGCTGCCGGTGAGTTGAACCTCAACGTCATGGGCTGCAGGTGACGCAAGAAGAACGCGCCCGCCCGCAGACAGAAACCCGCTCGCTTCCCGCACCGGACTGGGCAAGACGAGTTGAAGCTCGGCCGATTCGTTGTCGTCGTTGAACAGGAAGGCGCTGGAGGAACCGAACCCGGCAGCCGATGCGGTCAGAAGGACTCGGGCCCGGCCGTCGGCGACGGTGTCGTCCAGGTTGGTGATGGTGAAGGAGGCACGGGTTTCGCCGGCCGGGATCACGATCTGGGCGGGTGCGGAGAATTCGCCGGGGGAATCGAAGTTCAGCGTGACGACGGCAGGCGACGGTCCTGGTACGAGGAGTGAGACCGTTCCCTGTCCCACGGGGCCAGGGCTGGATTCCGTGGCGGAGGTCGCAGCGGTGGGGACGACCAGAGCCAGGGTGGGTCGCGGGGCGACCTGGAATGGCGCGCTCTCGAAGAGCCGGCCGTCTCCGGCGTCGGCGACAAGAAGGGCGACTTCGGCGGATTCGGGGATCGTTACGGTTCCTTGAGCCGTACCGTTGGAAAGCGAGAGCGATTCCGGGGTGACCGAGAGCGTTCTGCGTTCGCCGGTCCAAGGGAAGACGAGGCCTGGATTGGTGGTCCCGAGACTGGGCGAGTTGGTTTGCCAATCTCCGGTGGAGAACGTGTTTCGAGAGCCGATGCGTTGCAGGCTCTGAAGAGGGTCTTGGGGCAGGCGCTGCGGGTGGCTGCTCCAACGTTGGGTTGCCGGAGATCGGCCATGGTCCGTGATCAACACGGCGTCCATGAGTTGGCCCTGGGGATTCCGCAGGTGGACCGCGGCGAGTTCGTAGGCGGTCGGTTGGAAAGGTTTGGAAGCCCCGAGGTTGGGGAAGGTGCCCGGGGCGGTCCTCGTGCTGGACCAGGTGAACGTGCCTCGCGGAGGAACGACAGCTGGGGAGGGGATTCGCAGACGGACGAAACTTTGGTTCAGGTTGCCCGAGTTGACGGCTTCGAGTTCCCAACCGGACACGTCCACGGGGATGTCCGCTGGGTTGGTGAATTCGATGGTCGCGGCGTCTCCGGAAATCTCGGAGATGACCGGGGTGGGGTGATCGAGGTGGCGGGCTGAGAGGAGTACAGGACCGACGAAATTCGTGAGTGAGGCTCCGTCGGCATCGAGTGCGATCAACCGAAGGGGAAAGGCGACATCCTGGGTGGTGGCGGCGGGCACGGAATCGAAGCGGAGGCCTGGCAGGCTTTGGGCCGTGGAAAACAACGGGGTGAATCCAGTCACCAAGCCAACCAAGACGGTGACGATCGCTGGACGCATCATAGGAATGGGTCAGTGGAAGGTGTTGAGGATACCCGAGGGGCGAAAGTGAATATTGGCGGGCAGGAAGCGTGACGCTGAGCCGTCAGCCTTGTCGGATACAGTGGCCCTTGGGCCATTTTTCCATGAGTCGCACACCTTTCTTCATCGTGGCTGGTCTGGCGGTGCTCCTGTTCGCCTGGGTCGTGAATCGAGGCCCCGGGCCGGCCGGTGCGCCGACCTCTGTGGCGGGGCCGGACGCGCCGACCGGAGTCGATGGGACCCAACCGAGCGCTTCAGGTGGTTCGCCCCAGGAGAAGATGTCCCGGGACGCGTGGCGACGGGCGAAGGGTTCGTCCGCCGAAGGCGGTGCGGATCCTGAGCCCCCACCGGCGCTCCTGGATTGGGTGAATCGCATGCTGAACAACCCAATGCCGTCACCGGTCACGAAGGAGGACTTGGATCACTGGTTTGCGTCCGGTCGCACGAATGCCAGCGATCTCCTGGCGGCGCGGCAGGTGGGCGAGGATGCGTTGTACCTGACCAACGCCTTGGAACGGTTTCCCAATGATCCGCGGGTGTTGATGGCCGCCACGGTCTGGAAGGACGGACCGGACGCGCATCGCGAACGGTTGGCGCGGTTCAAGGCAGCGGCGCCGGACAATGCGCTCGCGGACTATCTCTCGGCGTGGAACGAGTTTCAGGCGGGAAATCCTGAGAAGGCGTTGGCTGACCTTGCGGCGGCGACTCAGAAGAAGGGTTTTGACGATTACACGAAGGACGCGATGCAAACGGCGGAGGAACTCCTGCTGAGTGCTGGCAGGAGTCCGGCCGAGGCCAAGGCAGTGGGGTCCACCACCGCCCTCCTGCCCCACCTTTCCCACCTCAAGAAGCTGTCCCAAAACATCGCGGAACTTCAGGGGCAATACATCGCCGCAGGCGACCAGGAATCGGCGCTGCGTCTGGCCCGGATGGGGATTCAATTGGGCAACCACCTGACCGAGGGGGGCGGCTCACAGACGTTGATTGGCGAACTGGTGGGAATTGCAGTTCAAAAGGCGGTGGTGACATCCCTGCCGGGCGATGCCACGTACGACTTCTTGCAGGGCGATCCTGCCACGTATCAGTCAAGGTTGACGGAACGCCGCGCCGCCTTGCGCGAGAACACGCCGAACCTCGAGGCATGGATCCGGAACGCGAACGAAGAGGACATCCTCCAGTATTTCAATCGCTACCAGTCGGAGGGTGAGGGCGCCGCGATGAAATGGTTGCAGGAACAGACGAAGGAACCGTAGCCGGAGCGATTCGGGCGACTAAAAGTCTTCGTCGGGAAGTCCCCGCGCGGCGAGGGCTTCCCGGTAACGGATGCGAGCCAACGCCGCTCTGGCCTGCTCCAGGATTTGGTCGGCCGGGGTTGATTCGGCGGACAGGAGATTCTGCAAGGCAGCGATGGCGACCTGATTGGACGACGAGGCTTCTGCCAGTCCGGAGAGAGCCATGCCATTGGCGCTGGGTGGGGAGGTCGCGGCGGAGGCGAGCAGGCGCGTCGCGACTTCATGGTTCGGGTCCAGGCGCAACAAGTGGGTCGCTGCCATGAGCGAAGCGGAGTTGGGTGGCGTCAGGGAAGACTCGAGCAGGATCCTGGCCCGATCGGGGGCGATGCGGTTCAATGCCCCAATGGCGACGACGGAGCCGCCGCGAGGGCCCCATTCCGCCATCTCGAAGCGGGCCAGAGGCTCAACCAACGGAGCCAGATGCGGAATCGATCGTGGTGGCGCACGGGAAATGGCGCTGCACAAGAACCAACGGGAGGCGTACAGCGTCCGTGTCCTCAAGGAGAGGCCGGCGGCTTTCGTGAGGGCCCGCAACGCCGCCTGATGATTCGGATCGATGTGGATCAACGCCACCGCTGCTTCGATCCAAGCCTGTTCCGCGAGGTTGGTTCGCGTCAGCAGGTCTTCCAGAAACGGAACCGCTGGAAGTGCCACGGGCCCCAACTCCGCCATCCAGGGCAACCACCGTGCGACCGTCTTTTCCGGGTTCGGCAGGTTCTGAAGTTGGTCCAGAACGGCGGGAAGTGCGTTGGACGAACGGACTCCAAGGAACCGGATCGCATGGTGGGCCATGAATTGGATGCGCGGATTCGGGTGGTTGGTGGCCAGTGGCAGGAGTTGAGGAACGATGGTTTCTCCTCCCTGCCCGATGAGTCCCATCAGGTGGATCGCCTGCATGGTGTAGTTCAGGTTCGTGGCATCGAGATAGGCTTGGAGCAGCGGCAGGAGAACATCGGCGGAAGGCCGCAGGACGCGAAGCCGTCGTTCGGCCTGATCATGAACTTCGGAATGCGGTGTGAACGCTCCGCGGCCCGCCCATTCCGGCAAGCGATGGAAGAGCTCGTTCAGTTTGGATCGCAGGAGGGTATCGCGTCGGTAGGTGAAAACCTCACCGACCAGAAAGGGGACGGCGTTGGTTCCCAATTCCAGCAGGGCCATCCGTGCCTCGTGCGCTTGGGCAGGCCGACCTGGCCCGAACGGTGAGGCCTCGGCTCGGCACAGCTGCTGAAACCAGGAGCGAGCCGATCGTCCTTGGTACTTCGGCTCACCACTGTCCGGGAATCGCAACATCACCCACCCGACGAGAACGAGCAGCCCCAGTCCGGCCAGGAGGCTGGGAAGACCCAGTCTTCGCCGGCTGGAGGGATGCGCTGCGGGCATTCGAAGGGCTTAGAAGGGCAGAACAGGTCCGTCAAGCTGCTGGTCTCGTGGAAGTCGGCAGGTTGGACCTCCAGGAGTGGCGACTCGCGCACTGCACCCATCCATCATGGATTCCGCCGGGCAAGATGCCCGACTCGACGGCAGGCGGGACGCCCGCCGCGATGGAGGCATGGCTCCTGGAGATCCTGGGCCCGGGAATGGTGGGTGACGTTCCGGTCGCCCCAAACCCTTTGCGGGAGTCGTCGGGCAGGACTGGAATGGCCTTCCACCATGAAGGCGTTCTTCTCTGTGCCGATCGCCGCACTTGCCGCTGCGGGTCTTCTCATGTCCCAACCTTGGATGCGTTGCCATGGCGCCGAGGGGTTCGATGGTTTGACCGTTGGATTGAGCGATCTCCACCGGATGTCTTTGGCCAAGTCCCGTTCGATCAGCCCGGAGAACTTTACCGGCGAAAAGGGCAAGGCAGGCATGGCCACCGAAGGCACCGGGGCCAATGCGGCTCGGGATCTGGGCAAGACATGGAAGGTCTCGCCGTCGGTGCGCATCGAAGCGCACTCGACGTTCACCCTCGGTGAAATCGAGGGGCCAGGGGCCATTCAGAGCATCTGGATGACCCCCACGGGAAACTGGCGCACCTCGATCCTGCGCTTTTACTGGGACGGCGAAGCGACGCCGTCGGTTGAGGCGCCGGTCGGCGATTTCTTCGCCTGCGGTTGGGGCAAGTACACCCAGATGTCCTCGCTGGCGGTGTGCATCAATCCAGGCAGCGCCTTCAACTGCTACTGGCCGATGCCGTTTCGGAAGAAGGCAAGGATCACCATGGAGAATCTCGCCGACGAACCCATGGTGCTCTACTACCAGGTCAACTATGCGTTGGGCCCGGTCACCGAGGATGCCGCCTATTTTCATGCCCAATTCCGGCGTGAGGATCGGCTGAAGGAGAAGGGTGCCTACACCATCCTGGAGGGTGTGAAGGGACGCGGTCAGTACGTGGGGACGTACCTCGCCTGGGAGGTGTTCAGCCCGGGATGGTGGGGGGAGGGTGAGATCAAGTTCTTCATGGATGGCGACCGGGAGTTCCCGACGATCTGTGGCACGGGGACGGAGGATTACTTCTGCGGCTCCTACAACTTCGACACCAAGGGTACCGACGGAACGAATCGTTACACGGTTTTCAACACGCCGTATGCCGGCCTCGCCCAGGTGTTGCCGGCGGACCAGATCTATCAGCCGGGCCAGAAGTTCGGTCTGTATCGGTGGCACATTCCGGACCCGATCCGGTTTGAAGCGGACCTGAAGGTCACGATTCAGGCGCTGGGCTGGCAGGAGGGCGGGCGGTACCTCCAGCTGAAGGACGACATCGCGTCGGTGGCCTACTGGTACCAGGCGGAACCGCATGCGCCGTTCCCGGCATTGCCGACCCGGGACGCCTTGCGGCCGTGACGAAGGCGGGTTTGTTTCGCGTCACCCGTCGGCTCTCCCCCGGAACGTCGCTTGTTCGGAATTTGAGGGCGGCGGCATCATTGGGATGAGATGCACGCCAGTGACGGCGAATTACTGACTCGGTTTGGCACGGAAACGGATGACGAAGCGTTTGCGGAGCTGGTTCGACGTCATTTGCCTGCCGTCCACGCGACGGCGCGTCGGATCGTCATGGATCCGGTGGCGGCGGAGGACGTGGCGCAGGTGGTGTTCACCCGCCTCGCCCAACGGTGGCGGCGCGTGCCGCGCGAGTGCGTTCTCGGGGCCTGGCTCCACGCGGACACCCGGCTCGTCGCACTGCAACACCTTCGATCGGAACGCCGCCGTCAGCTGCGCGAACAGACCGCAGTCCTTGATGCTCAAACCGCGGCACCTGAACCGCCGGACTGGGCGGCGATTCGGCCGCTGCTGGATGAATCACTCGAGCGGCTGGCTTCGGTGGATCGGGACGTGATCGTGATGCGCTACCTTGAGGCATCAAGCCTCGGCGAGGTGGCGCGGCGGTTGGGCCTGACCGACGACGCTGCCCGGATGCGCATCCACCGGGCATTGGAGCGTCTGCGGGTTGGCTTGGAGAAACGCAGTGTCGCGACGACGACGGCTGCGTTGAGCTCCGTGCTGACCACCTACGGCGCATTTCCCGTGCCGGTTTCGGTGTCCCAGACCATCGCTGGGCTTGCCGTGGCCACCTCACAGTCCGCCCTGGTTTCCACAGGAGCGGGCGGTCTCCTGTCCCCTTTGCTTATGAATAAAGCCGTTCCTTGGGTCGGTGCCGTGTTGGTTGCCGCCCTCACCACTGATGTGGTTTTTCAACGTTGGGAGAAGGCGCGTCTGCAGGAGACGACCGAGCGGTTGACGAAGGAGGTGGCTTCCTTGCGCGAGGACCAGACCCAGCGGTTGTCCAACGCCAGGCTTCTTGAGGATGAACGGGCGAAGGCGAATGCGCTTGCCCAGGAACTCGCAGCCCTCCGAAGGCAGCATGCGCCATCCAGCGATGGCATGAGCAACCGGCTCGCGGAGTCGCCTCCAACGAGTCGGACCGGAGCCACCGCTGCAAGCGGTGTGGCCCAAGAGGATATTCGGCCGTTGACCGAGGAGGAAGTGGCGCAATTCCTCCAATTGCCGGAGGCCGAACAAGGCCGTTTGTTAGGTTTCCAGCGGTTTGCTCCGGGATTCCTGACGCCCGCGGTTGGCGATCCCGCTCAAAATGCCAGGGAGTTCCTCAAGGCCAGGGAATTGGCCGGGCGGGTGCGCCTTGAGCTCAATGCCCTGGAAGATTCGCCGGCCCAATTCGCTGATTTTCAGTCGGCGTTTATCCAGTCGGTGACCGGTCTTGGCGATCCCGATCGACTGACACAGATCCGAGGAATCATCGAAAGCGCCTATCAACAGGCCGTTCGTGACGGGTTGACCGCTTCCAAAGTGCCCGTCGAAGGCCTTCAGGAATGGGCAGTGCGCCGGGATGAGTTGGATCGATGGGCGACGAAAGAAGTGCAAGGGATCTTCACCGCCGAAGAACGGCGTCGATTTGACCAGGCTTTCATAGGTGTGATGGGCATCGACCTGGGTGTGGGCGATGGCAATTGGTTTCGGTTTCGGGGCCCGAATGACTCCGTGGTCTTCCCGTCGGAGGGAGCTCCGCTGCCGGTGGGTGAGAAGGGTTCACCCGAATCCCCCTGAAAACCGATCGAGGCGGGACCCACGCGGTTCCGACCAGCGCACCCGGTTTCCGGCAGGCACTCCGCCGTTGAAATGGGCCTCGCGCTCCGTTCACACCGCTGTCACTCGGAAGTGCCCCTGCCGTTGCGTGGGACGCAGAAGCTCAGTTGAAATCCGCTCAGTCCGGAGTATGGGAAGGCCATTCCGTGCCGTCCCTGCCGCGCTTGTCGCTGCTGAGAACCTCGTTTCTGGGTGCCACACCGAGGATGGGGTTCGACGGCGGCGTCGGCTCTGAATGGAGCCCGGACGGAAACCAAACGAACCACACCCCCAACCCATGACCCTTGCTTCCATGATGCCACGCCTCTCGACCTGTCTGACCGTTGCTGCCGGTTGCTTACTGAGTCTTGGAGACCTGCCACCGGTGCGTGCGGGGGATTTCGCCGGGAAATGGTCAATCGCCTGGACCGATCATCCCGGGAATCCGATCGACCTGAAGAGTCCGGGAGCCCGGGCTTACATGCCGTATGTGTTGTACAGCACGGATTGGCCGGCGGAATCGCGTTACCGGGTCTGGTACGATTCGGCGAGCATCGCCGGACTGGCCTATGGGTTCTCAGCAGATGGACTGACCTGGTCCACCGGAGCGACGCTGACCGGAATCCAGGACGCTGCGGCAAGCGCCACCGGGGGTGAGTTCGCGGGCCGGCCGGTGGTGCTTTACAAGAAGGCGTGGGCCAAGCCGTTCCGAATCTATTATTACGGTCGGACCGACACGGCGGCTCACAAGATCTGGGTGGCGGAGAGTTCGGACGGAATCGTCTTCACCGGCAACCAGGTGGCCCTGGATCCGGAGTTGGAAGGCAGTCGAATGGGAACGTTTCCCGACGGTCACGCGGTGGTTCACCTACCCGGGCGCAACGCGACTCCCGAAGACCCCGATGCAGCCCGGCCATTCCTGATGTATTTCCGTTCACGCGACGGGCAGGGCATCGCGATGGCGGAGTCCAAGGACGGCTACACGTTCACGGAGATCGCCGACAATCCCGACACCGCGGAGGTGGTGGAAGGGATGATTCAGATCAGCGGCATTCCCGACGGAGGAACGGTGCTTCCGGCGCAACCGACCCAGGTTCTTCAGCTCGCCCAAAATGACCTGCGCATGTTCGCCTTCGAACAGAATACGACCCTGAAATACCTCGTGTCGGCGAACGGGGAGCAGTGGACCCTTGTGGAGGATCCGATCGCCACCATTGGCTCGGTGGGCGAGGCGGGCGCCTGGAATGACCAGCGAAATTACTACGCCAGCGCGGCCTACTTGGGAGGTGGACGGTTTTACCTGCTCCGCGGAGGGCGCGACAACACCACGGGAGTTTACGCTTCCGGTGCGGCTTTTGGCACCAGTGCCTTCTACACCACGAATGATCTCGGACGTTGGCAGACGTTCTCCCCCATGAATAGCTGGCAGACCGAGGGTTGGGTGCCCTTCACCTCCAGCGGAAACGATCCCGACGGAACGGTCGTCGCGGTGATTCAGAACGCGGACGGCACCACGTCCATCCGCGACCGCAAGGAGTCGGGGAACTTTTACCTCCGGCACGACGCCAGCTGGGTGGTTCCGTTCACCTTCGAATTCCGGGCGCGCATCGACGACATCGTGGGAACTGGCGCGGACGAAGAATTCCCGAAGTTCACCGTCGCGGCGTTTCAGACGGACCCGGATCAACCGGGTGGCGAAGCGTGGCAGCCGGCGTTTGCCAGTCAGCGCTTCGGTCGTTGGGCCTTGAACGACGCGTCGCTGGAAACCGCGATCCATGACTTCAACTTCACCGGCTTCCAGACCTTCACGGTGGTGTGTCGCTTCGACGAAAGCGCTCGGGCTCGGCTGGCGCTGAATCCCGCGGATGGGGCGGCGAACGTGGCGCTCTGTGTCTACGAGGTGTATCTGAACCGTGATTTCTCGGCGCCCAAGGCGGTGTATTTCAACACCGGCTTCAATGGCTGGGACACCGTGGACTACGACGGCGCTCTCGACATCGGTTTCCCGGGGCCGACCTCCGGTCAGGTGACCGTCGACTGGGTCCGCTGGGGCAACGGGGTGATCCTGGATCCGACCTCACCGGACGCGCCCGCGACGTCGCCGACGTTGAACCTCTCACGCCAGGGCACCGGGCTTCGCATCGCGTGGTCGCCCGCGGGCGGGACACTCCAAGGCGCCGCATCGGCAGCAGGTCCGTGGGCTGATGAAACGGGCGTGGCGAATGGGTCGACGATTGCTGCACCCACGGGCAATCGGTTCTTCAGGGTCCGCATGTAAGACCAGTCGTCTGTCCCCCTGTTGGTGCGCGCAGGCACGATCGAGTGCCTGTCCCTTGGCCAACGATTCAGCTGAAATCCATCTGAATCGTTGGCTGAGTTGCTCTGTCCCTGGGTTGCTCCATCGATTCAATGTTCGTTTAGTTTTCCGCTGCCCTGCCGATAGCAGACGCATGCGCGTAGCGCGCGGCATTCAACCTGGCGCAGCGCGCTCCGGCACTACGAGGTGGTGGTGCGGAATGCAATCGTCATGAAGACCTGTAGAGGCTCCGGAGGATTCCGATTTCAGAATCCGCTGGGGCCTTGTTGGAAATTCCTACCGAAAATGAGCAACTCCCAATTCATCAAGACCTCGCCGGCCGCCATTCTGGCGTTCGGCGCTCTCGCAGTGTCCGTGCAGGCTGGTGTCATCATGGACAACACCCTGGATGGCGCCAACCCGATGACCACCAGCCTTGGCTCCATCACAGTCGCGAACTACCAGGCCAAGATTATCACGACGCCAGCTTCCGGCAGTTGGACGCTGGACGGGATGAAGATGGGGCTCTACAGCTCGTCGGGGAGCGTCAGCAGAACTGTCTCGCTGGATTTGAGAGCCGTGGACGGATCGAACAATCCCACTGGCTCGGTTCTCGCCACGGAAAGCTTTGTGGTGGGGATCACCAGCACGCCGACCTACTACGATTTCGTCTTGGACACCTCCCTGTGGGAGTTGGAACCGAGCACCACCTACGCGCTGGTCTTTCGAAGTGACGCCCCCTCCGCAACCACTTCCTGGACGCAGCCTCCCAGCTCCAACACTTACACCACCTCCGACGACTTCACCTATTTGGGCAGCCGGCGGTCGACCAACGGGGGAACCTCGTGGACGGTGAATTCATATTCCAACGCTCTGCAACTCTCGGCCACGGCGGTGCCGGAGCCAGCGACCACGGCATGGTTCGCTGGTTCCATTCTGTTGGGTGTTGGCATCTGGCGCCATCGCTCCCGAGCCGGAGCCTGATGAGCAACGCCTCGGAGTAGCCGAGGCGTTTGGGCCGGCTGAAGGATCTGGTGGTGGCGGTTGGTAAAGTGAGCCAGTTCCGAGATCACTTTGAAGCTCAAGATCTCCCGTCCGCAGGTTCCTCATCCTTTGCGCACCGGCTGGATTGGTCGTCTCGAGCTTCGTCATGCCGAAGTTTTCCCTCCCCGATGATCATCACGCCGCCCACGCCTCTCCCCTTGGCTCGAAGGTAGTTTCAGGTCGCCTGTCCCCAGTTGATGGCACAACGCCCCTTATAGGGCACCTGTCCCCCTGTGGGGGCCCAAGTGATGAAGGTAGTTTCACAAGTGATGAAGTGTCTGTCCCTTTGTTGCTTGTCTGCCCGCTAATAGAGTGTCCGTCCCCCTGTAGCTGGCAGACCGGGTCTGGAGACTGGCCAGTTCTCTCGGCCGCCAGGTTCGGTTGACCGATGTCGCGGAGCGACATTCGAGGGTAGCCAGGCGTTTCAACGCCTGGACGGATGCGAGCGAAGGGGTTCCGTCGCGGAGCGACGGTTGAACCCAGCTCAGGGAACGCCGCCAGAACTACGAGGAAGCACGGATTCAAGCGGCGCTCCGCGACGCTGCTGTGGTGGGCATCCTGATGCCGGGTCTTGATCGGCCCAGCTACCTTCCTTCGTTGCTCCGCGACGGCCGAAGAACGGCCAATCTACAAGCCCATGGCGTCAGCCTAGGATTCGTCGTTGCAGGAGGTCCTTAAAAGACCAGTCGTCTGTCCCCCTGTTGTTCCGGAAAGTGCCATGGAGGTCACCTGTCCCCCCAGTTGGTGTTCTCTTTAGCCGTGGCTGGCCATCCCCACAAAGACTCAAATAGGGCACCTGTCCCCCTGTGGGTGCTCAAGTGATGGAGTGTCTGTCCCTTTGTTGCTCGTCCGCTCGCTAATAGAGTGTCCGTCCCCCTGTAGCTGGCAGACCACTCTCCATAGATCACCTGTCCCCCTGTGGGTGGGGGTGGCCGTGCCAAGTTGTCTGTCTCCCTGTAAGAGCGACGAATCCTTCTCAGGTTGTCTGTCCCCCTGTCGCGCCAAGTGGTCTGTCCCCTTGTGAAGGGACGAATCCGGCCCGGATGGGACGTGGTATGGGAATTGCTTAGACGAATCGTGGATAACGAAACTGATTTACCCACTTAGGGATCTGGCACGGCGGACACGGGTGGGGCCGACCACGACGATTCGCGGAACGGATTCGCACGCTGCAGATGCACGGTGTGCGGCATGACTGCATTGCAGCCGGAGTCCTCACGACATTGCCGGGCACGTGGAAGCGCGTTTCAGGCGGTTCCACGGGGTTCCGAGATCGTGCCCACCTCTGGCACGAGGAATGCATCATGGTTTCTGTCCGGTAGCCAAGTCGGCGGCCGGTCGCGAAACAAGAGTATCCAATCCGTCCCGAAAGAATTTTATGTCGTTCTCCATCAACAAACTGGTCGTCGCAGTGTCCGCGGTGGTTGCCTTCGGCCAAGTGGCGAGCGGGGTCGATATCACGGTGTTCGATAAGGTGACCCAATACCGTTCGAACTCGGGATCGAAGCAGTGGTGGGGCGACAACAGTTCGGCGGCCGGCGTTCAGCACCCCGATGTTCGCGGCATCGCCGAGGACAACGAATCGGAACCCGGCACCGCGATCGGTCAGCACTGGGATGTCGAGGCGTTCCGGGTCAATGGCCTCACCTTGAGCATGATCGGCGGGTTCAACTTCATGACGGGCGAGGACACCTACGCCTCAGGCGACATTTTCATCGATATCGATGGCGATTCCACGTGGGGCACGGACATCGGAGGCGGTGGAACCAAGGTCAAGAGCAACTCGTTGTTCAAGTACGACTACGTCATCGACCTCCAGCAGACGGTGAACAGCAGCTACGACAGCACGGTGTCGTCGATCGGTACCCAGTACACGGTGTACAAGCTGGACGAGAACTCGGTTCAGGTGATCTCGGTGGCCGTCGCGGCCAACGCGGAGTCCAATCCGTGGATCTACCACTCGGGCGGCGAGGCGGTCACGGGGTACGTGGGGCGTGACATCGGGGTCGGGTTCTACACGGGCACGGACTACGCCGGCTTCGACGGAAACAACATCCATCACATGCTGCAATTCGACCTCGGTTTCCTGGGCGCCACGATCCCGGACGGAACGGTGTTCAAGTTCGCCATGGAATGCGGCAACGACAACTTGGTCGGTGTCTACAACAACGTGCCCGACCAAGGCGCAACCATCGCCTTCCTGGGTTTCGGACTGGCTTTGGTGGGTGGACTTCGCAGTCGATTCAACGCGAACGTGACGCGCTGACAGCAAGCATCCCGCTGAAACGTTTCGGTCGAGGGTCTATGGAACCGCCTGCCTCCCGGCAGGCGGTTCGCTTTTGGAAAGCATCCGGTTCAACAATGACCTGCTCATGGGCCATGAACCGGGAAGGATTCCCGGGGGGCGAGACGCCCCCCTCTACGGCAGGCGGGACGCCCGCCGCTACGGAACCGCCGTCCCTCTTCCCGATTCGCGATTCGCCATTCCCCATTCGCTGCTCATAGGAAGCGCTCAGGCCGGCTGGGTGACCCGGCGGAGGCGGTTGGCGAAGTCATCCAATTCCGCGGTCTTTTCGAAGCCCACGGTGACCATGTCGACCAGGCCCTCGGCCCACGCGTAACGGATGGATTGGTCCTTGCGGGCTTCGTCGTTCCGGAGTTTGCCCTCCCCGATGATCTTCATGCCAACCACGCCTTTGCCCTTGGATCGAAGCGTCTTCAGAACGGGCGCCACTTCCTCGGGAGGACCATCCATCGACATCTGAAACGGATTGATTCGGGCATGCACGGAGTCCACCCAGGGTTCTTCTGCAGCCGCCTTCAGGGCCGCCAGCGAATGACAGGAAACTCCCACCGCACGAACGGCACCCTTCCGCTTCAGATCGGCGAGCACTTCCATCTGCCGGCTGAGCGCTTTGGGCCAGTCGGCGGCCTCCACGCAGTGAAGCAGCACCAGATCGAGGTAGTCGGTTTTCAGTTCCTTGAGAAACCGATGCACCACGACGTCGGGTTCGGGGCGTTCGGGCTCGGGAATGCCACCCGGTCGCCACCAGATCTTCGAGAACAGGGTGAACTGATCGCGGGGCAGGCCGGCCAGCGCGGGCGGAATCAACGGATGGGTGCCGTAGAGGTCCGCCAGATCGAAGCCGCGCACGCCTCGGTCGAACATGTCGCGGATCAGGCGGTGGGCATTTTCGGCGCCCATGCGGGTGTGGTTGGATTCGCGCATGCCGCCGTGCACCCCGGTTCCCATGGCCACGCGACTGGTACGGATGCCGGTGCGCCCGAGGGTGATGGTGTCGAAGGCGCTGAGCGCCGGGTGGATCGTCTCGCTGGATGCCAGCGCAGGCCAATGACCCACAGCCATGCCGCCCACGCCAGCCGCGGAGACTCGCAGGAAGTTTCTTCGATTCAGTTTCATGGGGTAGGAACGTCTGGCTCTGTCCTACCGCCATGCCTCGCCCTGGAAAGGGACAAGTGGCGAACCGCCTCAGCTCAATCGCGGCGCCCCAGGCGGGCCAGGTAGGCGACCAAGTCCCGGAGTTCCTCACGGGTCAGGGCATCGCCCAACCCTGCCGGCATCAGCGACCCGAGTTGTCGACGCGACGCCACCTGATTGGCGGGGATCCGCAGGACCCTGTTTTCCAAGTGGTCCAGAAGGGCAACCTCGGTGCTGGTTTCACCTCGGAGATAGCCCTGATGAACCTCCCCGTCTCGGGTCTCGATCTCATGGGCGACGAACCCCTCCTTCACTTCCTTCTGCGGATCAAGGATCGCGCCGAGGATAAACTCGATGGTCTGCGAGGTGCCCAGGGCGCCCAGATCGGGGCCAATTTTCCCGGCGGTTCCGTCGGTGGCATGGCAATGGACGCACGCCAGGGACGCACGTTCGAAGACGGCTTTGCCCGCGGCCGGACGACCCGTTTGGCGGACGGCTTCAGCGAGTGCAGGAACATCCGCCATCGAGGCCGGTGCTGCCGATCCGGTGCCAGCGGCGCGTTCCAAAAGCTGCGCCAGGTCCGGATCCCGTCGACCCGACGCTGCGAGGACGGTGAGGGCGGCCTGTGCGGAGGACTTGGCGGGCGGCCGGCGTTCCAGGGCGGAGGTCAAAATGCCAGGGCCGTCCTTGCGGGCGAGGAACGCGCTGAGAATCGCCTGCGTTTCTTCCTGAAACGTCGTTGAGTCGCTGGAAGCGGGTGGGTTGGCCAGCCATTGAGCGGCAACGGGTCCGGCGAAGGTGGGAGCGAAACGGGCGAGGGCTCGGATGGCATCGATTTTCAGGCTGGCGGGGACGGCATTCGTGGCGAGTGCGAGAAGAACGTCCCGATCGTCCTGTTTGGCGAAGCCGCTGAGCGCCTCGATGGCGGCGGATCGGGTAGCGGGTTCGGCTTGTTCATCGCGGGCGCTGGTGGCGATGCCGTCGCGAACAGATTCCACCTGCCAGGCGCCAGCCAGCCGGATCGCCGCGTGTTGCAGCGGGGCGGAACGACTTCCCAGCAAGGGGGCCAGCTGGGCGGCGAGATTGCCGGCGGGCAGGATGGGTTGATCCCGGACGCGTCGCCAAAGGGCCGTGAGAATCTCGGCGTGCAAGCTGTCGAGTGGCGCGTCGCCGAGGGAGAAGGTGCGGGTGCGCAAAAGCACGGGAAGATCCTTGGGTCCGCCGGACGTTGCCACGAGCAACGCGAGCCGCTCGATGGCGTCGCGGTCCAGGGCCACCTCCGCGACGCGGGCCAGGCGGGAAGCGGCATCGGCCACGGTGTCGCCGGTGCCATCCGCGCGGGCAAAGGCGGCGGCGCGGTTCGCGCGACCTTCGAAGGTGAGCAGACCGCGTTGTTGGAGGTCCGACCACCTTGGCTTGAGCGCATGGACCGTTTGGGTGAAGGCGTACTCCAGGTGACTGTCCATCGGAAGGTCGGTGACGGCCGCGGCCGTTTCCACGGCACGGGGATCCTCGACGTAGCTGCACGCCACGACGGCTTCCAGGCGGACGCGCGGATGGGGGTCGATGACCAGCGGGGCCAGCCATTGCAGTGGATCGCGGATCCGGGAGGCCCAATGACCGATAAGTCGCGCGGCGTAGGCTCGTGCGCCGGGTTCGGAAGCGTCTGCCATCCGGGCGAGGAGATTGGTGGCGACGGTTTCGTGGCTGGCGAACACGCCCAGGACTTCGAAGGTTGTTTGCGGGTCGAGGGTTGAGCGTGATCGTTGCCACTTATGGAGGGCTTCCAGCACTTCGGGGGTGGAACGATCAGCCAGAACGCGCTTGGCGGTCTGACGCTGCCACCGCTCGGGTGAGCTGAGCGCGGCGAGCAGTTCTGGCGTGGGAAGGTTTTGAAGTTTTTTCCACGCCAACGGCGGTCGGCCCTTCGCGGTCACCCGCCAGATACGTCCACGCGTTCGGTCGCGGCCCGGATCCCGCAGGCTGGTTTGATAGTGACCGATGAGCGTGTTGTGCCAGTCGCACAGGTAAAGCGCGCCGTCGGGACCGAAGCGCACGTCGACGATGCGAAACGCGGTGTTGGTGGACTCGATCAGGGGAGGCAGGCGTTCCACTTGGAAGGTCGAACCTGCCTCCGTGAGGCGGAAACGTTCGACCGAGTTTTGCAGGTAACCGCCCGAAATGAATTCACCCTGGTTCGCGGCGGGCCAATGGGCGTTCTCGACAATGTCCGCGCCGCCGAATTTGCGTCCCTGTTGCCAGATCGAGGGATGGAGCAGGAAGTGGTCGGTCTCGATGAGGGCCGGAGTGAGGTGGTAAATGCCGTGACCGTTGCCGGCAAAGACGAACGGCTGACCCCAGCGATCAAACACGGTGCCGTAGGGATTGTGCGCCCCCATGGCTCCGGTCCAGATGGCGTCCAGTTTCAAACGTCGGGGCCAGAACCGAAACAGACCGGCCTGTCGAAGTTCGGAAAGTCCCCAGGGAGTTTCCACCCGCGAAATCGCGTGAAGTCCCTGCGAGATCATCAATTCTCCGCTGGGTCCCCAGGCGAACGAATTGATGGTTTGATGCGCGTCCCCGGTGCCGAACCCGCGCAGGACGACGCGCCGTTCGTCCGCACGACCATCGCCATCGGTGTCGCGCACATGAACCAGTTCGGTCGCCGAGGCGACGTAGGCGCCGCGATCGCCGAGTTCGAGTCCGAGCGGCGCCATGAGCCCACCGGCGAACACGGTGGTGCGATCGGCGCGCCCATCGTGGTCGGTGTCCTCCAGGATGGTGACCTTGTCATCGGCGACTTCACCGGGTCGGACCTGGGGATACACCGTGCTGCCGACGACCCAGAGTCGGCCATCGGCGTCGAAGCGGATGGCGATGGGTTTGATGGCGCCTTCGCGTTCGGAGGCGAAGAGTTGGACCTCGAAGCCATCGAGCACCTTGAACGAAGCGCGTTCGACGTCGGCTTCGACCTCGGAAGAAACTGCGCCGAAGCCTGAAAGGGCAACGAGCAATCCAGCGACGAGAAGTAGGAGACGGGAGGCGATCATGGGAGGAGGCGGATTTGGGCGGCGAGGGATTCGATGCGGATATCCGCCTCGGTGAGCAGGGGCTTGAATTGTTCCATTTCGGCAGGGAACCAGCGGATGTTGCGGTCGCGATGATCGCGGCTGGCCTGTTGGTCCGTGCGATCCCCGGCGAGGAAGGCCCAGTTCATGGGGCGCCAGGAATCGAACCAAAGCCGGTTCTTGCCGCGGACTGCCGCATGGAGTTCCGCGATGTCGGACCGTTTCCAGAAATCAGACGAGCCAGCGCGATCGGCGAGGGATGGGGAATTCAGGGCCTGGGTCCAGGCAGCGGCGACGGCGCGATGGCCGCTGGTTGTGAGATCGCGACCATCATGGGTCCAGGGGGAGGCCGGTGGCTGACGGGTGAAGGCGGCGTGAAGATCGATCACCGTGACCATTCGCTCCATCCCTGAGGGATTCGGCCTGGAGACCTGTGCCACGTCGTGAATGGCGTCGGCGACACGGGCGAGGTTCGCATTGGCATGGGTGTAGTTGGGAAGCGGCGGTGATTTGGGTTCGAAGGGCGGTGGGATCACGACGATCACCCGCGAGACCCGGGAGAAACACTGACTCAGGAGCCCGCGGTAGCCGGCCTTGAAGGCGGTTTCGTCGAAGTGAGGCTCCAGCGCTTCCGATGCGCCGAATTCCAGGCACACGACGGTGGCCTGGCATCGGTCCAACAGGTTGGTGAGCCCGGGAAAATTGAGTTCGCGCGGCTGGCTCAGCACGGTGTCGCCTTCCCAGGCGAGACAACGAAAGCGCAGGTGGTGACCGGGGTGGGCCAGGGTCAGGGTGGTTTCGAGAATCCCGGCGCGATCCGCGGCCACGACGGAGGCGCCGCCGAGGAAGGCGATGACGTCGTTGGTGCGGAAGAGCGGGGCGGCGATCGAGGAGAAACACGAAGCCAGGCAGAGGACCGCCGCGGCGTGGAAGGCGCTGGGACGTGGTCGGTGCAATGAAGGTCGGCGCATGGTCTTGGGGCGAACGATTGGTACGCTGCGGGCGGCGGGGGAACAATCCCGGTCTTTGGGGAGCATGCTTGGCGGGGGATGAGCCTTCCCCTTTGGGGTGATAGGCTGAGCGTGCCTGCCTTGTCATGATTCTGCCGTGAGAAGCGAATGGGAGAGGCGATTGGAAACGCAGTGTGATTTGGCGGAGCCAGAGTTGGCTGTGGTTCCGTTACCACCGGGTCAGGGTGTTCCCTTCAAGCACGTGGCCGCTGAGCGGCTCCGGGGTCGGGTCGTGGGTTGGGTCACGGTTTGCATGGGGTGCCTGTTGGCTCTGGCAGCCGGGAACCTTGCTGTGCACGCCGCAGAACCCGAGGTCGTGACACTGCCGAAACTCACCCTGGGCTTGGGTTCCTTACGGGATTTTGCGGCGAGTCCGGATGGACGTCGTTTGGTGTCGGTCAGCGAATCCGGTGCGTTTCTGTGGGACCTTGGAACCGGGGCTCTTCTGCGTGTCTTGGGGAGCGAAGGCGCGCCGTTGAATGGGCTGGCGATCTCGCCGGATTCGCGGCGGGTGCTCGTGGCCGGTCGGGATTTGAAAATCCGGTCGTGGGATCTGGAAACCGGGCGGGTGGAGAAGGAGTTCGTGGGGCACAGCCTGGAGATCTCGGGTTTGGCGTTTCACCCGGACGGTGGGGTTTTCGCATCCAGCAGCGGCGACAACACCATCCGGGTCTGGGACATGGCCTCGGGAGCGGAACTTCGCCAGATGAAGGTCCCCGGGGTTTGGATGCAAAGTGTCGCCTACAGTGCGGATGGGAAGCTGTTGGTCAGCGGGGAGGGTGCGCCGTTGGCGGCGTTGAGGGTGTGGGATGCGGCCACGGGCGAGCCGGTGCACCGGTTGGAAGCCCATGCAGGCGAGACACGACGGTTTGCACCACTTTCCGGAGGGCGAATGGCTTCCATCGGTTTGGATCGGACTGTCCGGATCTGGGATGTCGCCCGGGGTGAACTTCTGCGGACCGTGAACACCGGGACTCATCAACCGATGGGTCTCGTGTCCACGCCGGACGGCTCTCAGGTGGTGACGGCGAGCCTGGGTGGTTCATTGATGTCCTGGGACGCCGACAGCGGCGAGGGACGGGAGGTCGTGGCGTCGTCGACCCGCGGGTTCACCGGTTTGGCCCGGGCCCAGAGCGGGAGTGAGATTCGACTGATTCTGGCGGGAGCGGATGAGCTCATCCGGGTGCATGATGCCTCGACGGGAGCCCTGGTGAGGATGCTGGAGGGACATACAGGCGGGAACATTCAAGGCGTCGCGGTTTCCGCCGATGGCGAGGCCGTGTACTCGGGTGGTATCGAACTCTGGACGCGACAATGGAATGGCCGAACGGGATCTGCGGGCCGGCTTTATGGTGGACATCCCAGCGGGACATCCGCCGTCGCGTTGTCTTCTGACGGGGCGCGATTGATCACGACCCTGGGTGGAGCCAACCATGCGGTGCGGGTTTGGCGCACGTCGACAGGTGTGCTTGAGCGGGAGTTGGCGGGCTCCACGGATTGGATTCTCGCGGCGGTGTTTTCCCCGGACGGCCGGCGGGTGGCTGCGGGTGGGTACGATCGCGCCGTGCTCGTCTGGGATGTGGAAACGGGCGCCCAGCTGCATCGCTTGACCGGGCACACGGCCAGTGTCAGGGCGTTGGCGTTTTCCCCGGATGGGCGCGAGTTGGCGAGCGGCGGCGACGACCATTCCGTGCGGGTGTGGGATCTCGCCACCGAGCGACCTCTTCCCATGACGGATGAGGCGTATTCGGGGATTCGGGCGGTGGCCTTTGCACCGCCGGGTCGTGAGCTGATGGGAGCGACGGAGGATGGCCGGGTGCTCTTTTGGGAGCCGTCGTCGGGCAAGGTTCTGCGCGTGCTGAGCGTTCCGGCGGGCTATCTGGAAGATGCGGTGTATTCGCCGGACGGGCGGTTCCTGCTCACGGGTGAATCCTGGCCGTTCTTTGTTGCCCGGCTCTGGGATGTTTCGACCCTGGAACCGCTGCGGATTTTCGCAGGACACACCGCCGGGGTGGGAGCGGTGGCGTTTTCGGGAAATGGCCGGATGATTGTGACCGGCGCCGATGTGGTGAGGCTTTGGGACATTGGGGACTTGATTGGCCAGGCCGAGATTGCGCGTGTCGAAGGTGGCCTGGAGGTGCGGTGGGGGCAGGGGATTCTGGAACGTGCGGAGCGTCCGGAAGGACCGTGGGTGGCGGTGGAGGGTGCTTCGAGTCCGTGGCGAGTCCCGTCCATCCAAGGAAACGGGTTCTTTCGAATTCGTCGGACGACTCCGGGGAGCTGAAGATGGCGGTTGACCGGGTGGGCGGCGGGGATTAGAGCCTCCCGCGTGCTGCGTTCGGCTGCCAAACTTCTTGTTATTCGCCACGACGGCGCCATCTGGCGTCGTCGGGTGGGTTCCGGTCGTTCGGCCTGACGTGCAGCGAACTTCCGGAGTCCCGCGAGACGGGCCGGATGTTCGTGAAGATCCTCCCCAGCTTCCCGCGGTTCCGGTCCCCGACCCCCATGGAAACGGAATCTTCGTCCCAACGAAACGGCATCCTATTGATGCTGCTCTCGATCGTGCTCTTTGCGGTCAACGTGCTGCTGTTGCGCGCCATTGCGCTGGCGGTACCGGCAGTGGACGGCTACGTGGCGTCGATTTTTCGCGGGTTGGTGGGCTGGTGCGTGATCTATCTGGCATTTCGAGGCCGGGGATTTGAACCGCGCCGGCTGTTCTCGAGTCCCATGCTGCTGTTGCGCGGCGTCGTGGGTGCGGCGGGCATTCTCCTCTTTTACGTGACCATCAACCACCTGGGTGCGGGACGTGCCGTCATCCTGAACCTGACCTATCCGATCTTCGGGGCGGTGATGGCGGCGGCCTTCTTGAAGGAGTCGCTGCGGGTCGGGCAACTCGCCTGGATGCTGGTGGGCCTGGTGGGCTTGGGCGTTTTCCTGGCGGGAAGCGCCTCCGACGGCGGGGTGACGCGCTATGAAGTGCTGGCGTTGCTGGGAGCCGTCGTGGCCGGAGCGGCGGTGGTGTTGATCCGGGTGTTGAGCCGGACGGAGCACGCCTCGACCATTTATGCGTCGCAATGCATCTGGAGTTTTCTGGCGGGACTGCCGCTGGGGTTCAAGCCATTGGCCGAGGTGACGCCGATGGCGGCGGGCGTGCTGGTGGTGGCGTCGGTCCTGGTATCGGTGGGGCAGTTGGCTCTGACCCACTCGTTTCGTACCTTGTCGGTGGCGAAGGGTTCCTCGATTCAAATGCTCCTGCCGTTGGCGACGGCGGTGGGCGGCGTTTTGTTCTTCGGGGAACGCTACTCGCCGTTGGAATTGTTCGGAGCGTTCATCACCCTGGCAGCGACCTGGCAGGTGGTGCGGGGACCTGGAGTGAGGTAAGTCGTCTCACAACCAGCGTTTCAGCCAGGCATGAACTTCCTGGTAAAACACACGGCTGTTTTCGCCCTTGAGGATCCAGTGGTTTTCGTCCGGCCAGACCAGGAGTCGGCCCGGGACCTTCTGGCGTTGGAGCAGGCTCCACATTTCCAGGGTGTTGTTGAGCGGCACCCGATAGTCGGCTTCCCCCACCGAAAGCAGTAGAGGGGTTTGGAAACGGTCGGCGTAGGTGGCGGGGCTTTGATCGAGCCACGCCTGGGGCTTCTGCCAGAAAGGTCCGTCCATCATGAGTTCGCGATGGTGGATGGCATCGCTGGTCGCCCACTGGGAATAAAGACTGGCCAGCCCCGCGTGCCCGATCAGGCATTTGTAGCGGGTGGTGGTGGCTTCCAGCCAGTTCACCAGGTGCCCGCCATAGCTGGCTCCCGCCGCCGCCTGGCGCGAGCCGTCGATGTAGGAAAACCGCCGGATCGCTTCATCGGCTGCGGCGTTGATGTCGTCGGCGGGGCCACGCAACGGATCGCCCAGGATCGAGAGCGTGAACGCTTCGCCATAACCGGTGGAGCCCACGTAGTCCGTCAGCAGGACGACGTAGCCGGGTTCGGCTAGGAGATGGTAGTTCCAGCGCTTGGTGATGGCATCGCGCCACATCGATTGATGCCCGCCATGGATGAGTGCCAGCAGGGGATACTTCTTGCCCTCGTCGAATCCGGGAGGCAGCGCCAGGAAACTGTGGATGCGCCGGCCCAGAGTATTGGTGAACCAAAAACTGCGCAGGGGTGGCCAGTCGATGGCGGATGCCTGGGCGGTGGTGAAGTCGGTGAGCCGGGTCGAGGTGCCGGTGGTGAGGTCGATGCGAAAAGCTTCGGCGGGTTGGTGGGCGGCTTCGTAGGACGCAAACAGCACCGGCGTCGCTGCACGTTCCGGCCAGCGCGGCGACCCCCAGACACCTTGCGGTGCATCCATCACCAGGGCCGCGGCGCCTCCCGCGATCGGCACTTTCCAGATCCTGGCGTGACCCGAGTCGTCGGCGGTGAAGTACGCCCAGCGACTGTCCGGGCTCAGGGTGAAGTCGTCCACCGAACGGTCGAACTCCTGGGTCAGGACGCGCGAACTCCCTTTCCAAGGCCAGGCCGCCGCGGTCAGCCGGTTGAGGGCGTAGTAACGTCGGCCCACTTCCGCGTTGGTTCGGAACACCATCCAGGAACCGTCCGGGGAGAACTGCGCCGAAGACGCGTTGGTGTCGGTTTCGGTCAAGCGTCGGGGTTCACCGCCTTCGAGGGCGACTTCGAAGAGTCCGAAGGTGGGTTGGGCGTGGGCGGCAACGTCGCCATCGGTGGTGGCGGTGAGGACGATGGACTTGCCATCGGGTGCCCAGGCGGGCTGGAGAGAGTCCGAGGAGCCTTCGCCACCCGCGCCACGAAAACCGCGGGATTCCACCAGGCGGGTGCCGGCCAGCAGGTCGCGGGGCGGTTGCGATCCGTCGACGGGCACAATCCAGACGTGGGTTTGGGTGTCGTCGAGCCACTTGTCCCAACTCCGGATGGGGAAACTGTCGTAGGCGCGGACCTTGGATTTGGTCTTTTTACGCTGGTCGGCGAGCTGGCGGTTGGAGGCGTCGTTGGTGGCGCCGCGGTGGACGGGGGCCTGCACGAGCAACCAACGGCCGTCCGGGCTCCACTGGGGTTGGCGTGCCCCCAGCGCGAGGGTGGTGAGACGTCGGGCCTCGCCGCCAGCCAAGTCGAGCAGGTACACTTGGTTGGCGTCGTCGCCGTCTCGTTTCGCGGTGAACGCGATGCGGGTGCCGTCGGGGCTCCAGGAGGCGGAGCTTTCGCGGCCTTTGTGGGTGGTCAGTTGACGCGGCGGGGTGGCGCCATCGCCGGCGACGAGCCACAACTCGGAGGTGTCGTCGGCTTCGTCGTAGGCGGGTTTACGCACCGAAACGATGGCCCAGCGGCCATCGGGCGAAGGTTCGGGTGAGCCGACCTGGGGCATTTGCCAGAGAGCCTGATGGGAGATGGGCTGGCGGGGGGAGCCTTCGGCGCGGGAAGGCGTTGAGAGGATGAGCAGTCCGGCGGTTCCGAGCAGAAGGAGAAGGGCGGTTCGGACGAGGAAGGGGGAGCGTCGGGCCAAATCCATGCGGGCCGGATTCTTCCCTGAAACCGGACGCGGACAAGTCGCGATTCGGGAGCGCGGTGTGTTGGGACGGGGCGGCTGGAGTCCGGTCCTTGCCGTCGATTCGTGAGGGGGCCAGAATGGTCACGAGGTTTTTCATGAGTCCCGCCGACGCCACGCGCCCGAGTTTGTTGATTGCCATTCGCGACGTTGGCAATCAGTCGGCGTGGAGTGAGTTCGTGGTGCTCTACACGCCGTTGGTGTTCCGGCACTGCATGAGGCGGGGGTTGCAGGAGGCGGATGCGGCGGATGTGGCGCAGGAGGTGATGAAATCGGTGGCCGGATCGATCGCGCGCTTTGAGTACGATCGGCGCAAAGGTTCGTTCCGGTCCTGGCTGCTGACGGTGACGCGCAACAAGCTGGCCAACTTTTTCACCCGCCGCGCGCGGCGTGGGGATGAGACCGGCGAGACCTCGGTGCAGGAACTGGTTGGGTCGGAGGCATCACCATCGGAGTCGGCGGACTGGGAGCGTGAGTATGAGTCGCGGGTGTTGAGCTGGGCGATGGAACAGGTGAAGGCGGAATTTCAAGAGGGCACCTGGCGCGCGTTTTGGGGCACGGCGGTGGAGGAACGCGCGGTGGCGGAGGTCGCTGCCGAACTCGGCATGTCGGCGGGGGCGGTGTACATCGCGCGGAGCCGGGTCATCGCCCGGATTCGCCGGCGCGTGGCGGAGGTCGACCTGGACGATCCGATGGTGCAGGCGGCTTTTGGAGCGGGTTGAAAGGTTTTCAGCTCACGACGGTATTCTGAAGAAAGCTCCATGAACCCGAGCCCATCGGCAGATCACCACCCGCTGCCGGCCGGTTGCTTGTCCGACGCTGACCTGGAAGGCCTGGTGTGCGGCCAGGCTTCGGTCAGCGTGTTGGCGGCCCGTCACGTGGAGGAATGCGCCTTGTGCCGTGCCCGAATGGAGGGTTTGGCGGGAACGGGTTCCTTGCAAGGGAGTGCGCTGCGAGCCTTGGAGCCGACGCCCCTTCCGGCTCCCTTGGCGGCAGCCATGGATGCCTTGTGCCGGACACCCCCGTCGTCGATGACGGAACGAGCTGTGGAAGGTTGGGGTGGTGCGGGGGACGTTCCGCTGGATGCTCCGGCGCGGCCGGGGGCGTTGGGGGTATTTGCGGGGTATGACATTCTGGAGGCCGTGGCCAGCGGCGGGATGGGGGTGGTGTTCAAGGGCTACGATCGTTCGCTGCAACGGATCGTCGCCCTCAAGGTTCTGGCTCCGGCCTTGGCGGCCAGCTCGGTGGCGAGGGTTCGGTTTCTCCGTGAAGCCAGGGCCGCCGCAGCGGTCAACCACGAGCACGTGGTGGCCATTCATGCCGTGGGCGAGGAGAAGGGTCTTCCGTACCTGGTCATGCAGTTCATTGCCGGCCGTTCGTTGCAGGCGCGCGTGGAAGCCACCGGTCCGTTGCGACCCGAAGAGGTTCTTCGGGTGGGCAGTCAGGCTGCCTATGGGTTGGCGGCGGCCCACAACCAGGGGCTCATTCATCGGGATGTGAAGCCGGGGAACATCCTGCTGGAGAACTCGGTCGAGCGGGTCAAGATCACCGACTTCGGCTTGGCCCGCGCTGCCGATGCCACCGATGTGACGCGCCCCGGGGTGGTGGCAGGCACCCCCGAGTTCATGGCGCCGGAGCAGGCGCGGGGCGAACGACTGGATCACCGGGCGGATCTCTTCGCCCTGGGAACGGTGCTGTACACGGTGGCCACGGGTGTTTCCCCATTCCGCGCCGATTCGACCCCCGCCACCCTGCGCAACGTTTGTGAGCATCGCCCACGACCCATCCACGAACTCAATCCACAGCAACCGCGCTGGTTGAGCGACATCCTGGAACGCCTCATGGCGCAACGGCCCGAGGACCGCTATCCCGATGCACGGACGGTGGCTCAGGCGTTCGAGCAGGGGTTGGTACGACTCCAATCGGGTAGGCGTCCGGATCCGGGCACCTCCACTCACGAGGGCAACCGGCAGGAAGCGCGTCGTGTCCCACCGAGCATCGTGATGGTAGTGGCGGTGGCGCTGGTCGTTTTGGGAATGCTGGTTGTGTTGTGGGGGCGACGTCCCGTGCCTGCGAGGGCTCCGTTTCGCATCGTTCGGACCGGTGGCGTGGTCGAGGACTCGACGAACTGGACGGAGGCTCTGGCGACACTGAGGTCCGGCGACATTCTGGAGCTGGCCTGGGATGGTCCCAGGGTGGTGAGCCCCATCGAATCGACCGGCCGGGTGCTGCACCTTCGGGCGGCGGCGGGCAGGCGTCCGGTGGTGGTGCATGCGACGCGCACACGTCCCTGGCTGATAACGGATGCCAGTCTGCGGATGGAAGGCATCGAGCTGCGCTCGGCGGGGACCGGTCCTCGCGGGGAGTCGATTCCGCGTCCGGGCCCGATGAACCGCCAGGCCATCGATTCCGCACGCCGAAGCCTGGAGCGCAATCGAACCCATGAGCCCGGCCACCAGCTGCTGGTGTGTCAGGGTGGCGATTTCACCCTGGTGAACTGTCGCCTGGTCACGGCGAGCAGTGTCGATGAGGTGGAGGTTCCTATCCTGTTGCGGAACTGCCCCTGGGTCCGCCTGCTCAACTCGGAACTGCTGCATGCCGGAGGGCCGGCCATCTCCTGGAAGGCTTCGAATGGCGATCGGCTGCAGCTCTCCAACTGCGTGGTGATGGCGAGGTCGGCATTCTTTTTTGCCGCCGCGGACGATGGGGTGGCGGAATTCGAACTTGATCAGTGCACCTTCGTGGGAACGTTCCTGATCGCTTCACTGTCGGGCGGCGAATCCTTGCGGGGCCGTGGCAGTCACAATGTCCTGTCGCTGCGTCGGCCATGGGTTGGGTTGCCAGGTGCTTCCGGCCCTGGGCGTCAGCGATGGCAAGGACAGGCGAACGTCTACGATCGGGTCGGGGTGGATGCCGGGTTGCAGATCCCGCCCACCGAACGGGGCTCCCTTCTTCTGGATCTGGGTCTGGATGCGCAGGTGCGGGCGCGGGTGGGGGCTGGCAAGCCGGTGAGACCTGAGGACTTCGCTTTGCCGGCCATGCATTCGACCCGGCTGGGGGAGACTGCCGGTATTCTGCCGGAATGGGTTGGGCCGGGACCGGGTTGGGAGCGGTGGCGGGCTTTGAAGGCCGAACGCTGACCTGGCAAGCGCGGGACGGAGGGCGGAGGGCGGAGGGCGGAGG